>NZ_JBHXFI010000034.1:0-21145 GCF_042724075.1 Streptomyces sp. NPDC127097
ACCCGGACCCGCCCCGCGCGGGTGCCGGGTCGTCGGCGTCCCGGCCCCGTTTTGCCGCCCGGCCCGGATAACCTCACCCCATGAGCAGGCCGCCCATCCTCACGTTGCCCCCGTGCGCCCGTGCGTACCGACTCGACACCGAGCGCGGCTCCTTCGCCGTGCACGACGCCCGGCCCGAGGCCGCACCGATCGGCACCGCCCTGTTGGTGCCCGGATTCACCGGCAGCAAGGAAGACTTCCTCGCCCTGCTGGCGCCGCTCGCCGCGGCCGGGTTCCGGGCGGTCGCGGTGGACGGCCGCGGCCAGCACGAATCCCCCGGGCCGCGCGAGGAACCGGCTTACGCACAACGGGAGTTGGCGCTCGATGTGCTGGCACAGGTACGGGCCGTGCGGGAGCCGGGCAGCGGGCCGGTCCATCTGCTGGGGCACTCGCTGGGCGGCCTGATCACCCGGGCCGCGGTGCTGCTGGACGCCTCCCCGTTCCGTTCGCTGACCGTGCTCAGCTCCGGGCCCGCGGCCATCGAGGCGGCCCAGCAGGCCCGGGTGCGGATGCTGATCGACGCGCTCGGCCGGCTCGACATGGAGAGCGTCTGGCGGGCGATGCGCGAACTGGATCCCCCGGAGGCGGCGGACGCGGCGACCCCGCCGGAGATCGGCGCGTTCCTGCACCGTCGTTGGCTGAACACCGTGCCCGAGCAGCTGATCGCGACCGGCCGGCAGATGCTGGAGGAGCCCGACCGGGTGGCGGAGCTGGCCCGTACGGGGCTGGCCACCCATGTCGTCTCCGGAGCCGTCGACTATGCCTGGCCGGTGGCGTGGATGGATGCGATGGCCGAGCGGCTGTCCGCCCGGCGCACCGTCATCGAGGGCGCCGAGCACTCCCCCAACGCCGAGCGTCCGGAGAAGACGGCCGAGGCGCTGGCGGGGTTCTGGAGCGGGGTGGGCTGAGGACCGGTCCGCCCGGGCCGCCGCCGTTCCGGGTGGGCCGAGCGGGCGGTGTCGCCAGGACAGCGCCCGGCGGTTCGGCGAGCATCGAGGAAGGCGGGCCGGCACCGGCGCCCGGCCCGCACCGGCTTCGTACGAAGGGCTCCCCCATGACCGAGAATCCGGCGACACCGGACGACACCGAGGGCGGCCCGCACGGCATCGCGCTCACCCGGACCTTCGATGCCCGCCGTGAGCTGGTCTTCGAGGCGTGGACCAGGCCGGAGCACTTCGGGTACTGGTTCGGCGGGGAGCTGGCGGTGCCGGCCGACCGGATGACGATGGATCCCCGGCCCGGCGGGGTCTGGAGTCTGGTGATGCAGACCCCGGACGGCGGTGAGCTGCCGTTCTCCGGGGTCTACCGGGAGGTCGCGCCCCCGGAGCGGCTGGAGTTCACCCTCAAGGACGCGAGCGCGCCGGACGGCATCGAGGGCGAGATCGTCCGGGTCACCCTGACCGACCTCGGGGACCGCACGGAGATGGCCTTCCGTCAGCTCGGCGGGAATCTCACCGCCGAGCAGTACCGCCAGGCGGAGGCGGGCTGGTCGGGCTTCTTCGACCGTCTCACGGAGCTGCTCGCGCGGGCCTGAGCCCGGCCTTCCCCCGGGCCGGACGCCGAAGGGACGCGCCTCCGGAACGCCCGCTAATACTGCCCCTGTACGTGATCCCAGAAGCCGTCGCGCAGCACCCGGCGCAGATCGGCGTGGCCACGCAGGGAGTGCCGCAGCAGCGCCTCCGAAGCGGTCAGGAGTTCCTGGTCGACGGCGCCGGGCAGATAGGGATGACCGGGGAGCAGTCCGGCCATCCACTCGCGGCCGCGTTCCGACAGCCACTGGGCGGCGACCTGCGCGCCGACGAAGCGCACGTCCTCGCGGCTGGGCGCCGGGCCCTCGCCCACCGTCTGCTCGGCGCACTCGACGCCGGCCCGCCGGGTGACGTACGGCTTGCAGAACTCCAGGTCGAAGGTGCGGGTGCTGTCGACCTCCCACAGCAGCGGCTCGGCCTGATTGCGGCCGCCGGAGGCTTCGATGCCCCACAGGTGCACCCGTGCCCCGTAGCCCTGGGCGGCCTCGACCGCGGAGACCAGGTCCTCGTCGCCGCCGATCAGCACCGCGTCGCTGATCGCCCGGTGCCGGGCCAGCGACTCCAGGTCCGAGCGGATCAGGGAGTCGACGCCCTTCTGCTGGTTGTTGGCGTTGAGGTTGCCGAGCCTGACCTTCACGTCGGGCAGCTCGGCGATCCGCTGCTGCTCCTGGGTGTGGATGCGGCGGCGGGCGCCGTCGTACCAGTAGACGCGCAGCAGCCGACTGTCCGGGAAGATCATCCGGGCCCTGTCGATGAAGGCTTCGATGAGCCCTTCCGCGTCCAGGTCGAAGGCTTTGCGGTCCTCCGTGCCGGCGACCAGCCGTCCTGCCGCGGCGTAGACATAGCCCGCGTCCACGAACGCCGCGTGGGTGGACGGTGTGGTGGCGACCTCGGCGAGCACCCGGGTGAGCAGCTCGTTGGTGCGCTCGATCCCGGCGGCGAGCGCGGTGAGGTCGGTGGGGCCCGTGGGCTGGACGTCATTCATACCGGACCCATTGTCCGGGTGGTCACTCTGCGGGCACAACCGTTCTCGGGCAGGCGTACTTAGGCCGTCGAAATTTTTCTTTAGCGTAGGGAATGATTGCACTGGGCAGGACGTTCTCCCTGTATGGAGCGCCCGGCAGTGACGCCGGGCAGCACCGACCCAAGGAGTTCTCCGCAGGAGGATCAGACGAAGGGAGAAGCCGTTGCGCTTCGAGATCATGCGCCTGGACGATGTCGATGGCACCGCCGTGGACAGCACCGTCGTGGACGCCGCCTCCGTCAACCGGATCGTGCAGCAGGCCGCCTCAACCGGCCAGCGCATCTATATCCGCCCGGCCGACACCGCCGTCCGTTAACACCCTTTCCGCCGCCCGGTAACGCACCGGACCGGCAGCCGGCCGCGATCGGCCGCAGCACACCAGCGCCCCCGTACGCACAGGTCGTACGGGGGCGCCGCGCGTGGCACGGCGGTACGCCGGCCTCAGGCCGCCGCCTGGATCACCTGGAGGACGCCGTTGATGATCTGCTGCACGGCGAGCGCGGAGAGCATCATGCCCGCCAGCCGCGTGACCAGGACCACTCCGCCGTCCTTGATCACGCGGATGATCACCAGCGAGAACCGCATCACCAGGTACAGCACCACATGGATCGCCGCGATCGCCGCCCAGACGGAGATCTGCGCGGCGACACCGTGGGCGTGCTGCACCGCGAGGATCACCGACACGATCGCTCCGGGCCCGGCCAGCAGCGGCATCCCCAGCGGCACCAGCGCCACATTGACGTCCTTGGTCTGGGTCGGCTCCTCCGACTTCCCGGTCAGCAGATCCAGCGCGACCAGCAGGAGCAGCAGACCGCCCGCGATCATCAGCGCGGGCGTGGAGATGTGCAGCCGCCCCAGGATCTGCCGGCCGAAGAGGCCGAAGAGGGCGATGACGCAGAAGGCGACGGCGGCGGCCTGCCAGGCCATCCGGCGCTGCACCTTGGCCGGCCGGCCGGAGGTCAGGGCCAGGAAGATCGGGGTGATGCCCGGCGGATCCATGATCACGAACAGGGTGACGAAGAGAGTACTGAAGACGGCGATGTCGAACACGGTGATGGCCTTGCGAGAGGTGGTACGGGAGGAACCACGGACCGGCGCGGTGGGCGCGGGCCCGTAAGGAGGGGGTGATGGGGCGGCGGGCAGGCAGGGGCCTGCGCCTCGCCCGGACGGAGAACGGCCCGGTAGGTGACGGTCCGGCGGACCGGGGCACGTGGTGCGGCAGCCGGCCGCGGCGGACTCAGCCGCCGGTGCCGGGGACGGGGAAGGCGCCGGTCGCGCGGCGCACGATCTCGCCGTAGATCTCGGGGTCGGTGGTGTATTCGCCGAGGCGGCAGGTCTTACGGCTGCCGTGGTAGTCACTGGAGCCGGTGGTCAGCAGGCCGAGGTCGGCGGCCATCCCGCGCAGCCGCGCGCGGGTCGGGGCGTCGTGGTCCATGTGGTCGACCTCGATCCCGTCGAGGCCGGCCGCGGCGAGTTCGGCGATCGCGCTGTCCGGTACGCAGCTGCCGCGCTTGACGGCCAGTGGATGCGCGAAGACGGTGACCCCGCCCGCCGCCTTGACCAGCCGGATCGCGTCGAACGGATCGAGCTCGTGCTTCTCCACGTACGCCCGGCCGTCGTTGGCGAGCCAGTCGGCGCAGAACGCGTCGGAGACGGAGGGGACCACACCCAGGTCGACGAGGGCGGTGGCGATGTGCGGCCGCCCCACGGCGCCGTCCCCGGCGATCCGGGCGACCTGCTCCCAGGTGATGGGCACTCCGAGGTCCCGCAGCTTGGCGACCATGCCCTTCGCCCGCGGCACCCGGTCGTCCCGCACCAGCTCGCGCTCGCGGGCGAGCTCCGGCTCCTCGGGGTCGAAGAGGTAGGCGAGCACGTGGAGGCTCACCCCGTCGAGCCGGCAGGAGAGTTCGGCGCCGGTGATCAGCGTCAGCCCCGCGGGCAGCGCCGCCCGCGCCTCGGCGTGGCCGCCGACGGTGTCGTGGTCGGTCAGCGCGACGACGTCCAGCCCGCTGGCCGCGGCGTTGCGCACCAGCTCGGCGGGGGTGTCCGTACCGTCGGAGGCCGTGGAGTGGGTGTGCAGATCGATGCGCACGACGCGGACTCCAGACTGCTGCGGACGGACGGGGGGACGGGGCCCGGGAAACACCGGGGGCAGGTACACCGTAAGGGGACCTCAGAAGGATACCGGGCGGCCGGGTGGCACCCGGCCCCGGCGAAACGGCGCCCGATGGTCGCCCCTTGCCCCTCAGCCCAGAATCCGCGGCGAGAGCGCCCCGCACGGCAGCAGATCCACCTCGGCGCCGGCCTCGCGCAGATCGGTCAGCACCAGCTCGTCGTACATCATCAGCCCCGACTGCTCGGGCCAGGCGATCGCCCAGAGCCACAGCCCGCGCGCCTCGCCCGCGAACACCGCCCGGTCCGGGGGCGTGTCCTCGAGGTGCCACAGCGGGGTCGGGCGGCCGGCGGCGAGCACCTTGCCGTGCGGGTGCTTGTCGACGCAGAGGTGCGGGCCGGGGTCGGGGCCGTCGATACCGGCGTAGCGCGCGCCGAGTCCGACGCCCAGTTCCTCGGCGATCAGCAGCAGTTCGCCGGGACCGCCGAGCGGGCCGGGGCCCGTACAGGCCACCGCGGTCGCCCGGCCGCCACTGCGGTCGTCGCCGGCGCAGGCCACACCCGTGAACAGCCAGCCGACCGGAAGCGGCCAGGGCATCCATACGGGCACCTGGGCGCGGTGCACGACAACGCCGAGCGCCTCGACGCTCGGCGGGACGACCGGCTGGAGCGGATGCACGGTGCCGTGCAGGGCGCACTGCCAGGTGTCGGAGAAGAGACCGGGCGCCCTTACCCGGCCTCCGCACTTCGGGCAACTGGGTTCGCCCCTCATAGGGACCAACGGTCCTCCAGCCCCGCCGCCGCGTCAAGGACGATCACCCGACCGGTGTGCCCCGAATCACTTACGCCGGCGCGCACTTGACCGCATCCCGGGCCCGTTCACGCCCACCCGAAAACTAGTTGCAGCTTGCATTCTTTAGATCGCCTAACTTATTGTGTGTAAACATCAACGATCTCGGCGGCCGCGCCGGCCGCCACGGACCAGGGATACGCAACCGGCAACAGGAAGGGGAACCGCAGCATGAGCGGCACGAAGAGCGGCGGCCACGGTGGCGCGGACGATCCGTTCGAGGAGGGCGGCACCTCCCTGCTCCGCCAGCCGAAGGCCGTCTGGGCCACGGCGGGCGCCTCGGTCGTGGCCTTCATGGGCATCGGCCTCGTCGACCCGATCCTCCCCTCGATCGCCCGGGGCCTGCACGCCACCAACAGCCAGGTCTCCCTCCTCTTCACCTCCTACTTCCTGATCACCGCGGTCGCGATGCTGGTCACCGGCTTCGTCTCCAGCCGCATCGGAGGCCGTAAGACGCTGCTGGCCGGGCTGGCGCTGGTGGTGGTCTTCGCGGCGCTCTCCGGTATGTCGGGGTCGGTCGGCGAACTGGTCGGCTTCCGGGCGGGCTGGGGCCTGGGCAACGCCCTGTTCGTCTCGACGGCGCTGGCGGTCATCGTGGGCGCGGCGGCCGGCGGGAGCAGCGCGGCGATCCTGCTGTACGAGTCCGCGCTGGGGCTCGGGATGGCCTGCGGCCCGCTGCTGGGCGCGGTCCTCGGTGACCTGAAGTGGCGCTACCCGTTCTTCGGGACCGCCGTCCTGATGGCCGTCGGCTTCGTCGCCATCACGGCCTTCCTCAAGGAGCAGCCGAAGCCCGCCGCCAAGACCTCGCTCCTCGCCCCGGTCAAGGCGCTCGGCCACGGCGGGCTGGCCGCCACCGCCATGGCCGCCTTCTTCTACAACTACGCGTTCTTCACGGTGCTGGCCTTCACCCCGTTCGTGCTGAACATGTCCCCGTACGCGTCGGGCGGGGTCTTCTTCGCCTGGGGCGTGCTGCTCGCGGTGTTCTCGGTGATCGTGGCGCCCCGGCTCCAGCGCCGCTTCGGCTCGCTGAAGGTGCTGTGTGCCTCGCTGCTGCTGCTCGCCGCCGATCTGGTCGTACTGGGCTACGGCGACCACACCACCGCCGTCGTGTGCACCGTCCTGGCCGGCGCCTTCATCGGCCTGAACAACACCGTCTTCACGGAACTGGCGCTGGGCGTCTCGGACGCGCCGCGCCCGGTGGCGAGCGCCGGCTACAACTTCGTGCGCTGGTTCGCGGCGGCGGCCGCGCCGTTCCTCGCGCCCAAGATCGAGGAGTGGACCGATGTCCACCTCCCCTTCGTGGTCGCGGCCGTCGCCGCGGTGCTCGGCGCCGGCATCGTCGCCGTCCGGCGCCGGGCGCTGACCACCGGGGCCGAGACGCAGGCGCCGCAGCACGCGACGGAGGACGGGGTCACCGCCTTCGCCCGGTGAGTCACCCCGGGGCCACCCCGCCTCGTCCTGCCCGTCCCGCAGCCAAACTGACGCCCCGTCGGCCTCTTCCCAGAGAACCGACGGGGCGTACCGCGGCCGACGGGGCGTACCGCGTGCCGGCAGCGCGCGGATCAGTCGAGCGGCACGCCCGTGCGCAGCGGGTCGCGCAGATCCGTGCCGTGCTCCAGCCAGCGCTTCTCCAGGGCCTCGGCGCCGTGCACCCGTTTCCAGGCCGCCTCGTTGGGCGTCATCGGCAGCAGCGGCAGAAAGCGGACCGGCTCCCTCGGCTCGTCCAGTTCGAGGTCCTCGACGAGCCCCCCGGGCGCCGCGACCAGCACCGAGGTGAACGTCGCCCCCGGCCACAGCGGTTCACCCACGTCCAGCGAGGCACCGGGCGCCACCACCACGCCCTCGACCTGCGGGGACGCGGCGAGCACGGCGAGCGGCCGGAGCGCCTTGTCGGTGTCGGCGAGACCGCCCCGTACGGACAGCACGAGTTCGGCGCGCGGGCCGCGCAGGGGATCGGCCACTACGGTCGTGGGGTCGGCCATCGGCTGCGCGGACATCCCGAGCGTGGCGTAACGGACCACCCCGCTGTCCACGAAGCGGAGGACCTCGATACGGTCGGTCCCGAGGAAAGTGACGGCGGCGCGCGCGTCCGGCTCGCCCAGGGCGGTCCGCAACCGGGCCTCGACCAGCTCAAGAACGTCAGACATGGCGCGAGCATACGGCCGGGCACCCGTTCGGCCGTCACCCCTCCATGTGCTGCTGTGCGGCGGCCCCCGTTCTTCGTATGGAACGGGCAAAGCGGCACCGCAACGCTTCAGGCGGCTGATAGCCTTGCCGTCTGGTCAGGGAATGACGTCGTCCCCCAACGGGGACCGGCCGGAGGAGGTGGGGCTGCGGTGGATCCGAGTCGACCGTGCAGTACCGATAGTTCTCCCGTCATTGCCCTCGCGCAGCGAATCTCCTGATCCGAGAGCTTCCGTACCCCGCCGCTCAGCGGTGAAACCAGGGAAGCACCTTTGCGCCGGAAGTAGATGCCGGAAGAGCGCCTTCGACTCTTTGTTCCGTGTTTTCTGCGAACTGCCGTCAGTGCCCCCGCACGGAGCGCCGCCCGCTTTGCGGACGTACAGCCGATGTCGCCTCGTACGTCCACGTTCCGGGCAGCGTTGCCCCCCGCGCCCGCGCTGACGGCCGGCCCGTGAAGGAGCCTGCCATGTCGATGATCCGCGACCTGCGCGCCGCCGTCCGTCCGTCCCGGCGTCGCGACGACCGTCCGTACCCCTATGAGTCCGCCCCGGCCTGTGTGAACAGCGCCATCGTCGACTGCGGTGTCTACCGCGAGGGCCGCCGGGTGAGCGAGCACGTCACCCCGGCCGAGGCGATGGCCAGCGTGCGGTCCGAGGGCGGCTTCGCCTGGATCGGCCTGCATGAGCCGACCGAGGCCGAATTCGCCGGTATCGCCCAGGAGTTCGGGCTGCACCCGCTCGCCGTCGAGGACGCCGTGCACGCCCACCAGCGGCCCAAGCTGGAGCGTTACGACGAGACCCTGTTCACGGTCTTCAAGACGGTCCACTACGTCGAGCACACCGAGCTGACCGCGACCAGCGAGGTCGTGGAGACCGGCGAGGTGATGTGCTTCACCGGCCGGGACTTCATCGTGACCGTGCGGCACGGCGGCCAGGGCTCGCTGCGCGCGCTGCGGCACCGCCTTCAGGACGACCCGGAGCTGCTGGCCAAGGGGCCGTCCGCGGTGCTGCACGCCATCGCCGATCAGGTCGTCGACGGCTATATGGCGGTGGCCGGCGCGGTGCAGGACGACATCGACGAGGTGGAGATCGACGTCTTCAGCTCCGGCACCAACGGCAAGGGCTCCCCGAAGGGCGGCGACGCCGGGCGGATCTACCAACTCAAGCGTGAGGTGCTGGAGTTCAAGCGGGCGGTGTCGCCGTTGCTGCGGCCGATGCAGCTGCTGAGCGAGCGTCCGATGCGGCTGGTGGACTCCGACATCCAGAAGTACTTCCGGGATGTCGCCGACCACTTGGCGCGGGTCAGTGAGCAGGTGCTGTCCTTCGACGACCTGCTCAACTCCATCCTTCAGGCCAATCTCGCGCAGGCCGCCGTCGCGCAGAACGAGGACATGCGCAAGATCACGGCATGGGCGGCGATCTTCGCCGTACCGACGATGATCGCCGGGATCTACGGCATGAACTTCGACTACATGCCGGAGACGCACTGGGAGTACGGCTACCCCGCGGTGCTGGTGGTGACGGCCGCGATCTGTGTCGGCATCCACCGCGGGTTCAAGCGCAACGGGTGGCTGTGAGCCGGCGCCGGGCGGGGCGCCGCCCGCGCGTCCGCGCATCTCAGCGCCTGGGCGGCCCCGGTCGCCCCGGGGCGGGGCGATTAGGCTGAGCCGTATGACGGAGACCGTGTCGCAGGCCCTGCACGATCGGGCGCTCATCGAAGAGGCCACGAAGAAGTCCGGCCTCATCTGGGTACGGGGGACGGCCGGCCCGTCCCGTGCGCTGTGGCATCTGTGGCTCGACGGAGCCGCCTGCCTCATCGGGGACGGCGCCGGCGAGCAGCCGCTGGACGGCCTCGGGCTGGCCGACGGCGGGACGGCGACGGTCACCGTCCGCAGCAAGGACAAGGGCGGCCGGCTGGTCGCCTGGCAGGCCCGGGTCGTCGAGCTGGCGCCGGAGAGCGAGTCCTGGCGGGCCGCGGTCGACGAGCTCAAGGGCAAGCGGCTGAACGCACCGGACGCGGACACCCTCACGGAGCGCTGGGCGCGCGAGTGCCGGGTGCTGCGGCTGGAGCCGACCGGGGAGACCACGCAGCGCCCCGGCCAGATGCCCGAGGAGTCGCACGCCGAGCCGCCCCTGGCGAGCCCCGCGATCACCCGGCGCCCCGTCCCGGCCGCGCTGCCGAAGCTGCTGCGGCGGGGGCGCAAGGGCTGAGCCCCGGGCGGCCGTCAGGGGCCCGGCCGGTGCGCGACGGGGCGACAGGCCCTGGCTGGCTACAGGCCCTGGCTAGCTGCCGGACCCGCCGGAGATCCGGGTGCCGTAGTCCACGACCTGGTCCTTGTCCGGGGCCTTGAGGTCCACGCTCTTGCCCCAGTCACCCATCCGCACCACGCCCGCGCCACCGGCCCGGTGCAGCCGCAGCGGATAGGGCGTGCCCTCCAGCGAGACATCGAGGGTGCCGCCGGAGCCCGCGCCGGCGGTGAGCCGGATGGTGCGGACCCCGTCGAGGTCACCGCGGTCACCGGAGGTGAGCTTGCCGTGCAGGCCGAGCAGACCGGCGAGCAGGGTGTCCTTGTCGGTGAAGCCGCTGAAGCGCTTGTAGACCGGGTCCTTGGCGGGCACCTTGACGTATTTGCCGCCGAGCTTCCGCGCCGCCGCCTGGTCGGGGGTGCCCGACCTGCCGCCCTTCTCACCGGCCCAGAAGGCCGCGTCCGCCTTCAGATAGAGGGACTCGCCGACCCGCAGCAGCTGGAAGGCGGCCGCCTTGGTGGTCAGCTCGCCCTTGGCGCCGTCCTTGGCCAGGCTCATGTCGAGCTTGTAGGTGCGGCCCTGGCTGACGACGTTGCCGGAGAGGTGCACCGTCTCGGCGCGCTGGGCCGCGGCCCGCGCCTTGGCCTCGACCTTCGCGGCGGGCAGCTTTCCCATGCCGTTGGTGCCGGCGTCCGGATCGGCTTCCCCGCCGCAGCCGGTCAGCGCCACGGCCAGTGCCGCGCAGGCCGCCCCCACGAGCGCAGCCCGTCCCGTACGACGGGTCGCGGGCAGGGGTCGGGGGCCGGACCCCGGGGGGATTGCGCTCACGTCGGCTCTGCCTCCTGATGCGGGTGACCTCGACAGCAGTACGGCAGCGTACCTGGGCGCGCAGGGTCTTCGGCGGGCTGTGTGGCGGTCACCCTACGGCCTCTTCCACCGGGGCGGCGCGGAGCCGGGCGCGTTAGCCTGAACCCGGATTGATGCCTTATTTCGGGCCGAACGGGAGAAGGGCGGCGCTCCGCATGGCAGTCGTGACGCCCCGGGTCTTCGTCTCCCACCTCGCCGGCAGCGCCGTCTTCGACCCCCACGGCGACCAGGTCGGCCGGCTGCGGGACCTCGTCGCGCTGCTCCGGGTCGGCGACCGTCCGCCGCGGCTGCTCGGCGTGGTCGTCGAGGTGATCAGCCGACGCCGGATCTTCGTGCCCATGACACGGGTGACGGGTGTGGACTCCGGCCAGATCGTCATCACCGGCGTGGTCAACATGCGGCGCTTCGAACAGCGGGCGTCCGAGACGCTGGTGCTCGGCGAGCTGCTCGACCGGCGGGTGCGGCTGGTGGAGACCGGTGAGGAGGTCACCGTCCTCGACATCGGCATCACCCAGCTGCCGGCCCGCCGTGACTGGGAGATCGACAAGGTCTTCGTGCGGAAGGGGAAGGGCGGGGCGCTGCGCCGCAAGGGAGAGGCGCTGACCGTGGAGTGGTCGGCGGTGACCGGCTTCTCGCTGGAGGAGCACGGGCAGGGCGCGGAGAGCCTGCTGGCCACGTTCGAACAGCTGCGGCCCGCCGACCTGGCCGGAGTGCTGCACCATCTCTCCGCCAAGCGGCGGGCCGAGGTCGCCGCGGCACTCGACGACGACCGGCTCGCCGACGTCCTGGAGGAGCTGCCGGAGGACGACCAGGTGGAGATCCTCGGCAAGCTGAAGGACGAGCGGGCCGCCGACGTCCTGGAGGCGATGGACCCGGACGACGCCGCCGATCTGCTCTCCGAGCTGCCGGAGGAGGAGAAGGAGCGGCTGCTGGCGCTGATGCAGCCGGAGGAGGCCGCGGATGTCCGGCGGCTGATGTCGTACGAGGAGCGGACCGCGGGCGGGCTGATGACCACCGAGCCGATCGTGCTGCGGCCGGACGCCACCGTCGCGGACGCGCTGGCCCGGGTCCGCGATCCGGATCTGTCCCCCGCCCTGGCCGCCCAGGTCTATGTCTGCCGGCCCCCGGACGAGACCCCCACCGGCAAGTACCTGGGCCTGGTGCACTTCCAACGGCTGCTGCGCGACCCGCCGTTCACCCTGGTCAGCTCGATCGCCGACACCGATCTGCCGGCCCTGCCGCCGGACACCCCGCTGCCGGAGGTGACCAGCTATCTGGCCGCGTACAACATGGTCGCCGCACCGGTCGTGGACGAGAGCGGGGCCCTGCTGGGCGCGGTCACCGTCGATGACGTGCTGGACCATCTGTTGCCGGACGACTGGCGGGAAGACGGGCTGCACGGCTCGGCGACCGACGGACTGACCGGCAACGGCCGCCTCGGGGAGGCCGCGCATGGGCGCTGAGGAGCGGGACGGCGGCAGGGAACAACGGTCGCGGGCGAACGGCGCCTCCGCGCTGCGCCGGGGTGCCGTGGACCGGCCCCGGGTGCGCCTCGACCAGCCGCGCGCCCCGCGCCGTACGTTCCTGCCCGAATACGACCCGGAGGCGTTCGGGCGGCTCTCGGAGAAGATCGCCCGCTTCCTGGGGACCGGCCGCTTCATCGTCTGGATGACCTTCACCATCATCGTGTGGGTCATCTGGAACACCACCGCGCCCGGCGGGCTGCGGTTCGACCAGTACCCGTTCATCTTTCTGACGCTGGCGCTGTCGCTCCAGGCGTCGTACGCCGCGCCGCTGATCCTGCTGGCGCAGAACCGCCAGGACGACCGCGACCGGGTCACCCACGAGCAGGACCGCAAGCAGAACGAGCGCTCCATCGCCGACACCGAGTATCTGACCCGGGAGATCGCGGCGCTGCGGCTCGGGCTCGGCGAGGTCGCCACCCGCGACTGGATCCGCTCCGAGCTCCAGGACATGCTCCGGGACCTGGACCTGCGGCAGCCGGCTGACGCGGAGAGTGACGAACGCGACCGCTGACGGCCTTTCCGGAGGCCGCCTCATGAGCCGTACCATCGGGTCATGGCTACCGACACGCCTTATGGCGCCACCCCGAGCGAGGACGCGGTCCGCGAAGCGCTCGCGACGGTGAACGACCCCGAGATCCACCGCCCCATCACCGAACTGGGGATGGTCAAATCGGTGGACATCGCGGCGGACGGCGCGGTGGCGGTCGTGGTCTATCTGACCGTCTCCGGCTGCCCGATGCGCGAGACGATCACCAACAACGTGCGCGAGGCCGTCGAGCGGGTCGAGGGCGTCACCTCCGTCACCGTCGAGCTGGACGTGATGAGCGACGAGCAGCGCAAGGAGCTGGCGACCTCGCTGCGCGGCGGCACCGCCGAGCGTGAGGTGCCGTTCGCCCAGCCCGGTTCGCTGACCCGGGTCTACGCGGTCGCCTCCGGCAAGGGCGGCGTCGGCAAGTCGTCGGTGACGGTCAACCTCGCCGCGGCGATGGCGGCCGACGGCCTGAAGGTCGGTGTCGTGGACGCCGACATCTACGGCCACTCGGTGCCCCGGATGCTCGGCGCCGACGGCAGGCCCACCCAGGTCGAGAACATGATCATGCCGCCGTCGGCGAACGGCGTGAAGGTCATCTCGATCGGCATGTTCACCCCCGGCAACGCCCCCGTCGTCTGGCGCGGCCCGATGCTGCACCGCGCGCTCCAGCAGTTCCTCGCCGACGTCTACTGGGGCGACCTGGACGTGCTGCTGCTGGACCTGCCCCCGGGCACCGGCGACATCGCCATCTCGGTGGCCCAGCTCGTCCCGAACGCCGAGATCCTCGTGGTCACCACCCCGCAGCAGGCCGCGGCCGAGGTCGCCGAGCGGGCCGGTTCGATCGCCGTGCAGACCCACCAGAAGATCGTCGGCGTGGTCGAGAACATGTCCGGGCTGCCCTGCCCGCACTGCGACGAGATGGTCGATGTCTTCGGCACCGGCGGCGGCGAGCGGGTCGCCGAGGGTCTGACGAAGACGACCGGTACCCAGGTGCCGGTGCTCGGCGCCATCCCGATCGATGTCCGGCTGCGCGAGGGCGGCGACGAGGGCAAGCCGGTCGTGCTGACCGACCCCGACTCCCCCGCCGGCTCGGCGATCCGCACCATCGCGGGCAAGCTGGGCGGCCGCCAGCGGGGCCTGTCCGGTATGTCGCTGGGGATCACGCCGCGCAACAAGTTCTGAGACGGGGGCCGGCGCCGGCTCCCGGATGACGCGGAAAGGGGCGGGCCCGTATGGGTCCGCCCCTCGCTGTGAGCCCGCTCGGGCCCCGGTCAGCCCTCGTAGGCGGACAGGTCCTTGATCACCGAGAACCCCAGCCCGTACGCGCTCATGCCCCGCCCATAGGCGCCGATGTGGACGTCCTCGGAGCCTTCGCTCGCCGAGCCGGCCAGCACCCAGCCGTACTCGGACTCGCGGTAGGCGAACGACGTGGGCACCCCGTCCACCGGCAGCATCAGCTCGCTCCAGCTGCCGCCGCCGAGATCGTCGGCCAGCTCCCAGGCGAGCATCGTCTGCTGGTCCAGCCAGTCCTGGCGCAGCGTCCGGTCCATCTGGGTCGGCCAGGTCTGGGCGAGCAGCCCCGACCCGGCGAGCCAGGCGGCCGTCGAGACCGAGGTCGCCTCCAGGACGCCGGTGCCGTCACCACTGCGCCGCACGGGGCGGCTGGCGACCGTCACCACGACCGCGAACCGCTCGTCCTGCGGCGGTTCCACCTTGATGGTGGGCTCCGCACCGTGCCCGGTGGCGCCGTGCTCGACGGTGCCGTCCGCGGCCGCGCCGACCTGCATCAGCCAGCGCGGACCGGTGAATGCCTCGTCGAGGCCGTACCACGGGAACGCGGCCAGCAGATAGCCGTCGACCTTCCGGCCGGCGCCGGCGGCCGCCTCATGTGTCGCTGACGGACTGGTCGTCTCCATCTGCGCGGAGCCTCCTTGTTGCCCTGCGTCGTGGGCGGCCCGCCCCCCTCAGGCGACCGAACCCCGGACACCCGGAGCATAGCCATAGGCTTCCACACAGACAGTCATACCGGTGTGTGTCAGGTGGCGTCGGCGTCGAACGGCGGACGCTCGTCCGGCTGAGCGGCCTTCTTGACCATGTCGGGGCGACCGGCGGAGGCGGCCGGGGACTCCTTGGACAGGCTCGGACCCGAGCCGTTCGAGGGCGTGGCGGAGGAAGCGCTGTCCTGGCCGTGGACGGCGTCGGTGACCTCGGCCATCTCCTTCTTCAGGTCGAAGCCGTTACGGATCTCCTGAAGGTCCTTGAGGCCGTACTCGTCCTTCTCCAGGACGTGCTTGCGCACGAAGTTCTTGGGCTTGAGGTCCTCGAACTCGAAGTCCTTGAACTCCGGCCCCAGCTCGCTGCGGATGTCTTCCTTGGCGCTGTCCGAGAACGCCCGGACCTTGCGGACGAAGGACATGACGTCCTGAATGACCTTGGGGAGCTTGTCCGGGCCGAAGATGAGCACGGCAAGGATCACGAGCGCCACCAGCTCGAGGGGTCCTATGTCGAAGAACACCTTGCAGCTCCTTGGGTTATCCGGGGCCTTCGGTGGCCTAGGGGCCAGGCCGCCTATCACGGTACCTGGCCCCACACGTCGGACGGGAGTCACCCGTACCAACACCGTGCAAACGATCAGCCCGTGCTGGAGGAACCCAGGCTGAGCCGGACGGACCGCTCCTTGCCGCCCCTTTGGACGGTCAGCACCAGCGTGTCGCCGGGCCGGTGGCTGCGGATCTTGACGATCAGCTCCTCGCCGCTGTGCACGGGGGCGCCGTCGACCTTGGTGATCACATCGCCGGCCTTGATCCCGGCCTTGGCGCCGGGGCCGCCCGGGAGGACCGGCTGCCGGCCGTCCTTGCCGCCCTCGCTGACCCGCGCCCCGTCGCCCGCGTACTCCATCTCCAGCGTCACGCCGATCACCGGGTGTGTCGCCCGGCCGGTGTTGATCAGCTCCTCGGCCACCCGCTTGGCCTGGTTGATGGGTATGGCGAAGCCCAGCCCTATGCTGCCGCCCTGGCCCTGGCTGTCGCCGTCCGGGCCGCCGCCGCTGTCGGCCGCGCGGATGGCGCTGTTGATGCCGATCACCCGCGCCTTGGCGTCCACCAGCGGACCGCCGGAGTTGCCCGGGTTGATGGGGGCATCGGTCTGAAGGGCGTCCACGTACGACACATCGCTGCCGTCGCCCTTCTGGCCGCCCGCGGTGATCGGGCGCTGCTTGGCGCTGATGATCCCGGCCGTGACGGTGTTGGCGAGGTCGAACGGTGCGCCGATCGCCACCACCGGGTCGCCGACCCGCACCGAGTCGGAGTTGCCGAGCGTGAGCGGCCGCAGCCCCGCCACGCCCTCCACCTGGACGACGGCGAGGTCGTAGCCGCCGTCCCGCCCGACGACCTTGGCCTTGGCCGTCTGGCCGCCGCTGAAGGTCACCGAGATCTCGCCGCCGCTGCCGGCCGGTTCGACCACGTGGTTGTTGGTGAGGATGTGCCCCTGGTGGTCGAGGACGAAGCCGGTGCCGGTCCCCTGCTCGGCGCTGCCCCGCACGTGGAGGGTGACCACCCCCGGCAGCGCGGTCTGCGCGATCCCGGCCACGCTGTCGGGCTTACGGCCCCCTTCATCGGCCCCGGACTGCGACAGCTTGATGTCGCTGAGCCCGCCATAACGCTCGACATACGCACCGATGCCACCCCCGACACCCCCCGCGAGCAGGGCCAGCGCCACCGCACCGGCCACCAGCGGCCCCCGCCGCCCACGCCGCCCGGCCACCGGCGCCCCGGGCCCACCCTGCAACGGCGCACTCCAGGGGTCGTATTGGTGCCAGGCGTTTTGGGGGGTGGGGTTGGGGGTGGGGTTGTGGTTGGGGGTGGGGGTCGGGCCGGGGCCGTTGGGGCCGGGGTGCGGGGCGGAAGCGTGGGGGGTGGGGTGCTGGCCGGTGGGGCCAGGCTGCTGGCCGGTGGCGCCGGGCTGCGGGCCGGACGCGTGGGGCGCGGTCGCCGAGGCCGGGCCGTGGTCGCCGGGGCCGGGCGTGCCGGGCTGCGGGCCGGACGCGTAGGGCGCGGTCGCCGAGGCCGGGCGGGGGCCGCCGTCGCCGGGGTGGGGGATGAAGGCGCCGTCCGTGCCTTCCGGCGGCGCGTCGGGGCCGCCGGCCGCCGGGCCGGACGCGACATCCATGGAGGTGCTCTGCGGGCCGGTGGCCCCAGGGGCAGCGGCCTGCCCGGGGGCGGGCTGCGGGGCGGCGGTCTTCTGGAGACCCGGCCGGTGGGGTACGGCCGGGTCGGCGGCGGGCCGGGGGTGTGCGGCGTCGGCCGCCCCGGCCGGGTGCGGCTGCTCGGCGCCCGTGGCGAGCGGCGACCCCTCTCCGCTCGTGCCGGACGGCGCGGCGGGCGCGGGTGCCTGCGGCGGGCCCGGGTAAGCCGCGGCGGGCTGCGCGGCGGCCGGGGCACCGTACGGGGGCAGCGGCCCGGCCTGCGGCGGAAGCACCGTGCCCTGTGCGGGGGTCACCATCGGCCGCTGCACGGGCGGCGCGGGCGCCCAGGGCCCGGGACCGCCGTAGGGAGGTGTGCCGTACGGGTCCTCGGCGTGCAGGGGCTGCTGGGGCGCAGCGGCCGGGGGCTCGGTCGGCGCGGGGGCGGCGGACGGTATGGGGGTGGGGGCCGGCGGGGTGGTCGTGGTGGCGGGTGCGGTGGCGGCCGGCGTGGCCGCGGCGGCTGGGATGGCGGCGTGTGCGGGCGCCTCGGGCGATACCGGAGCGGCCTCGTCCGGTGCGGCCTCGCGCACCCGCCCGAGCGTCACGGTCCCCGGGTCCGGCCGCGCACCGCCGGCCCGGCCGTCCACGGCGGCGGACGCCTGATCCGATCCGGCCCCGACGGTCTCCTGATCCGATCCGGCCCCGGCGGTCGCCCGGTCCGGTCCGGCCCCGGCTGTCGCACCCGGCGCCCCCGTCAACTCATCGGCGGGACCGGCTACTTCGGCCGTCCCGGCAGCGCCGGGCGAGCCGGGCGCCCCGGGCGCCCCGGGCGCGACCGTGCCGTTCCGCGGCTGCGGCGGGCGCACGGTCCAGTCCTCCTCCTGCTGCCCGGCGGACGTGCCCGGCACGTGGGGCAGCCGGGCGGTCACCGCCTCGGCCGCGCCGGCCACGTCGGCCGCATCGGCCGCGTTGCCCACCGTGGCACCGGACGGCCCGGATCCGGCCGGCGAACCCGCCGCTGCGCCCGGTACGTCCCCCCGCTCCGGCGGACGCACCACCCAGTCCCCACCGCTCTGGTGCACGTCGGACGTGCCGGAGTTCTCGGTCCGCGTCCCGTCCGACGGGCTCCCGGCGGGCGGCACCGTCTGCGGGCCGGCCTCGGCGGACGGTTCCGAGCCCGCGTTGCTCCCCGGACGGCTCCACCACTTCAGCTTCGACCCGGCGGCCTTACCGTCGTCCATGCTCTCCCCAGAGTTCGCCCGCGTCGTGCGCGGGCCACCACCACCTCGCGGACGCGCCCGGTCAGGGGTGCGCCGCCCCACAGCGATTCAACCAGTTCCGTGTGGGGCCGCGCAGGGGACGGTCAGCGTGGGGCGGGGGCTCCGCCCTTGGCGGAGGGGCCCGCCGCGGCCGCGGAGCCGATCAGCGGACGCTTGGGCTCCAGCGGTGGGAGCGCCGGCGGGTTCTTCCGCACCGGGGAGTTGCCGGTGGCGGTGGTCAGGGGCGCGAGGTGATACGGCGACGCCGGACCGCCCCCGGCTATCAGCGGCGAGAGGCCGAAGCGACCGGCCGGCGCGGACGCGGGTGCCGACGCCGACGCATAGGGGCCGGGGGGCGCCGCATCGGGGGCGTACAGGGCCATGGCGCTGGGGGCCGGGGCCAGGGTCGGGCCGCCGGACGGCTGCCGGCCGGCGGAGTTCTTGGCGGCGAACTCCGCGCCGCGGAGCAGGGAACCGCTGTCGGCGGCCGGGCTGACGCTGAGCGGGGTGACGGCCGTGCCGCCGCCGTCGACGCGTCCGCCGGGCAGGTCGACGGCCGCTTCCAGCGGAAGGGCGCCGCCCAGCGCGAAGGCCGCGAGCGAGACCGCACCGGCCGCCGCGAAGGCGAACCGCCGCCGCTGCGCGGGACGGTCGACTTCGTGCACCCGGAAGCCGCGGCCGCGCTGGGTGGGAAGCGCCGCCATGGCATGGCCGGAGTGACCGCCGGAGGGGACATAGCGGAACGTGCCGCCGCCGGCGAAGTCGCCCCGTCCGAGGGCGCCGTTGCCGAGCCGGCTGCCGGGCCCGTCGGGGTCGCCGCCGGGCAGTTGCTGGAGACGCGCCAGCAGGCCCTCGGACGGCCCGGGGGGTGCCGCCTGGGCGAAGACGTTTTTCAGCCGACGCTGGGCGTCGGCCTCCGCCTTGCATTTACCGCAGGTCGCAAGATGCGCGAGCACCCGCTCGCGCGCGTCATGCCCCAACTCGCCGTCGACCAGGGCCGCAAGGCGGTCGCCGAGATGCTGCTCGGCGGGGGACGGACCGCCGTTGGCGCTCACGCGATCCCGACCTCCTGCGAGGGCACCACGGCCAGCGAGCGCCGCTGCTCGCGCTCTTCGGCGCGGGTGGCCGGGGCCCGGTGCTTGAGGGACTTGCGCAGATGGGAGCGGCCACGGTGGATCCGGCTGCGGACCGTGCCCAGCTTGACGCCGAGCGTCGCGGCGATCTCCTCGTAGGACAGGCCCTCGATGTCGCACAGCACGACCGCGGCGCGGAACTCCGGCGCCAGGGTGTCCAGCGCCTGCTGCACATCGGCGTCGAAGTGGGTGTCGTTGAAGTGCTGCTGCGGGGAGGGCTCGCGGCTGGGGAGCCGCTCGGCCGCGTCGTCACCGAGCGCGTCGAAGCGAATACGCTGGCGGCGCCGGACCATGTCCAGGAAGAGGTTGGTCGTGATGCGGTGCAGCCAGCCCTCGAAGGTGCCGGGGGTGTACGTCGACAGCGAACGGAAGACGCGGACGAACACCTCCTGGGTGAGGTCCTCGGCGTCGTGTTGATTGCCGGTGAGGCGGTAGGCGAGGCGGTAGACCCGTGCGCTGTGGGTGCTGACGATCTCCTCCCAGCTGGGCGGAGTCCACGCCTGCGCATCCGCGTCTGCGGCAAAGGTCGCGGTGGTCGCGGAGTCGGAGGCCCCTCCCATGCCCTTCGGGCCATGAGGGCGGAAACGGTCAGCAGTGTTTGTCACGGATTTCGGCTCGGCGAACGACCTTTTCAAGCGCCTCAGCACCCCTCGGTCACCCGCCGCAGCCGCACCTCCCCTGGTGGCTCTGGTGGTGTCCAGTAGAGCCCCTACCATATCCACCTCGCCCGTTAGCTCCGGATAAGCAGTTTTGACCTGCATTTGGTCCTGCTTCTCGCCTTGGTTCGCGTCTCGCGCGGTCGTCACCGTGCATCCCCCCGTCATCCCGCTACCCCTCCTTAACGTCCAGTCCCATCTGCGGGTTCCCGCACGCAGCGGATACAGTCACGGTTGCGTCAACTACGGGGACAGGAGAGGGCCATTACCGGCAACCGGCAGACGAGCTTGGCATTCGCCGAGGCGTACGGCGCCGGGACCATCGACGACAGCGCCGAGGCCGCCCTGCACTGGTCCCGTGACCGCGCACGGGAAGCCGGTATCCGCACGGTGACCACCGGCACCGGCTCGGCCCTCCGTCTGCTCGCCGCCGCCGTGGACGCCAAGGCGGTCGCCGAGATCGGCACCGGCACGGGCGTGTCGGGCATCTACCTCCTGCACGGCATGCGGCCCGACGGGGTGCTGACCACCGTGGACCTCGAACCCGAGCGGCAGGCGTTCGCCAAGCAGGCGTTCCGTGCGGCGGGCTTCGCCGGCAACCGCGCCCGCTTCATCCCGGGCCGCGCCCTGGACGTGCTGCCCCGGCTCGCGGACGGCGGATACGACCTCGTGTACTGCGACGGCGACCTGATGGAGTGCTTGGAGTACCTCGCTGAATCGTTGCGTCTGCTGCGCCCCGGCGGCCTGGTCTGCTTCGAGGGCGTCTTCGCGGACGGCCGTACGGTCGATTCGGCGGTGCAGCCCGCGGAGGTACTGCGCCTGCGGGAACTCCTGCGGGCCGTAAGGGAGAGCACGACCCTCGTGCCGTCCCTGTTGCCGGTCGGTGACGGACTGCTCTGCGCCGTCAAACGCGGTTGACCCACCCGGCACCGGAGGGACGAAACGGCCCCGGGCCGCGGCGCCCCCGCACCGCCCGCCCCCGTCCGGGGGCGGGGGGATACCAGT
>NZ_JBHXFI010000034.1:21155-85301 GCF_042724075.1 Streptomyces sp. NPDC127097
TGGGTCTGCCCGTCCACGGCCCACAAACCCGGGCTCCACCCCCCCCCCCGCTGCGTCCCCACGCCCCCCCGCCCCGCGGCGCGCCTTCACTGCGCGCCACGTGCCGGGGCCGGGGTAATACGGCTGGGGATACCGGGGTCAACCCCGGGAAACCGCCGGTTGCGCCGCCCTTGTCAGACGGTGACCTTGTCCAGGGCCTCACCCAGGGCCTTGGCTTCGTCGGGGGTCAGCTCGACGACGAGCCGCCCGCCGCCTTCGAGCGGAACACGCATGACGATGCCCCGCCCCTCCTTGGTCACCTCGAGCGGGCCGTCGCCCGTCCGCGGCTTCATGGCCGCCATGCTCGTTCCCCTTCCTGAAACCAGCTCATCTCAGCCGACGGCCCGAATAGGCACGTGTCACCGGCATCGAACACATTGCTTCCAGGCCATTATCCCGCATCGAACGACCCGATGACCAACATCGGGCTGCATCCCTTCGGCAACGCGCTCCCGCAAACCCCCTCAATTCGGAGAGGCGGCTGCAATACTTCTCCCCCCGCCGACCCCCGGCGCGCCCGCAATCTTTGATGTACGTCACATGCCGATGCCCGATGATCTCCGGCATCCTGAGCGCTGACTGCCGCTGCCGAGCAGTCCGAGCCGCGACGGAGGGGACTCCCACTATGGCCGACACCGTGCTCTATGACGTGACCGACGGACTCGCGACGATCACGCTCAACCGCCCCGACGCGATGAACGCGCTGAACATCGAGGCGAAGGTCCTGCTGCGGGACACGCTCCAGGAGGCCGCCGCCGATCCCGCCGTGCGCGCCGTACTCCTGACCGCCACCGGGCGCGCCTTCTGCGTCGGGCAGGACCTCAAGGAGCACATCGGCCTGCTGGCCGAGGACCGGGCCACCGGCTCCGGGAAGACCATGAACACCGTGCGTGAGCACTACAACCCCATCGTGACGGCGCTGACCGAGATGCCCAAGCCCGTGGTGGCGGGCGTCAACGGGGTCGCCGCGGGCGCCGGCGCGGGCTTCGCGATGGCCGCCGACTACCGCGTGGTCGCCGACTCCGCCTCCTTCAACACCTCCTTCGCGGGGGTCGCGCTGACCGCCGACTCCGGGATGTCCTGGACCCTGCCGCGGCTGATCGGCCAGGGCCGGGCCGCCGACCTGCTGCTCTTCCCGCGCAACGTCGGTGCCCAGGAGGCGTACGAGCTGGGGATCGCCAACAAGGTCGTGCCGGCCGAGGAGCTGGCCGGGGAGGCCGCGGCCATCGCCCGCCGGCTGGCCCAGGGCCCGACCGCCGCGTATGCCGCGCTCAAGGAGTCGCTGGCCTACGGGGCGGGGCACTCGCTCGTCGAAACCCTCGGCAAGGAGGACGAACTACAGGGCCGGGCCGGGGCGTCGGAGGACCACCGGATCGCGGTCGAGGCGTTCGTGAAGAAGGAGAAGCCGGTCTTCCTGGGGCGCTGACCCGCCCTGGGACCGGCTGCCCGGGACGCTGACGCGCCCTGGGACCGGCCCCGCCGGCCGGCCGGGTCAGCCGGCCGCCGCCTCCACGGCCGCCCGGACGTGGCACTCCGCCAGATGGTCGTTGACCAGGCCGCATGCCTGCATCATCGCGTAGGCGGTGGTGGGGCCGACGAAGCGGAAGCCGCGCTTCTTGAGGTCCTTGGCGAGCGCCGTGGACTCCGGGGTCGTCGGCTGGAGATCGTCGACGGTGCGCGGCACCGGCCGGCCCGCCCGGGCGGGGGCGAAGGACCAGATCAGGTCGTCGAGCTCGCCGGGGGCCAGCTCGGCGGCGACCTTGGCGTTGTTGATCGTCGCGGCGATCTTGGCGCGGTTGCGGATGATGCCGGGGTCGGTGAGCAGCCGCTCGGCGTCCGCGTCCGTGAACCGCGCCACCTTCGCGACCCGGAAGCCGGCGAACGCCGCGCGGAAGCCGGGGCGGCGGCGCAGGATCGTGATCCAGGAGAGCCCGGACTGGAACGCCTCCAGGCTCATCCGCTCGAAGAGGGCGTCGTCGCCATGGACCGGCAGGCCCCATTCGGTGTCGTGGTAGGCGCGGTAGTCCGCCATCTGCGCCGACTCCAGCCCCCACGGGCAGCGCGGGATGCCGTCCGGTTCCCTCACCACGCCGCTCATTCCCGCTCCTCGTCATCCGGCCGCCGACCGGGCGCTTCGGGTGCGGCCGCGGCATTCCCGCCGGGCCCCGTCTCCGGTACCGGACCGAGCACCGGCGGGCCGTCCTGTATCAGCCCCGGGCCGCCCATGGCGGAGGCATGCGCCCCGGCCAGCGCGGCCTCCAACTCGGCGATCCGGGCGTCCCGCTCGGCGAGTTCGGCACCCAGCCGGTCCAGGACGTCGTCAACTTCGGTCATCCGATAGCCACGGACGGTGACCGGCAGGCGGACGGCGGCCACATCGGCGCGGGCCACGGGGCGGTCCTCCGGCAGCGGGTCGTGCAGCCGGTCCGGCTCGGAATCCCGCAGCCCCCCGCCGTCACCGCCACCGACGACCACGAGCGTGACCGCGGCCACCACCACGACCATCGCGATCAGCAAGAACCAGAACACGACCAACTCCCCGGACTATGTGCCTGCACTGATCGTGCCATGCGGGTGTGACAGTTAGGGTCGCTCCCGGACCACGGAGAGGGAGTCAGGGAATGCTGCGGCTGGGGAATCGCGAGTTCGGCGCGCACGAGCCGGTGATCATGGCGATCGTCAACAGGACGCCGGACTCGTTCTACGACCAGGGCGCCACGTTCCGTGACGAGCCCGCCCTCGACCGGGTGGAACAGGCGGTGGCCGACGGTGCCGCGATCATCGACATCGGCGGCGTCAAGGCCGGTCCCGGCGAGGAGGTGAGCGCCGAGGAGGAGGCCCGCCGCACGGTCGGGTTCGTCGCCGAGGTGCGCAAGCGCTTCCCCGACGTGGTGATCAGCGTCGACACCTGGCGGCACGAGGTCGGCGAGGCGGTGTGCGAGGCCGGCGCGGATCTGCTCAACGACGCCTGGGGCGGGGTCGATCCACGGCTCGCCGAAGTTGCCGCGCGCTATGACGTCGGCCTGGTGTGCACCCACGCAGGCGGCGCCGAACCGCGGACCCGGCCGCACCGGGTGACCTACGACGACGTGATGGCGGACATCCTTCGGGTGACGCTCGGACTGGCCGAACGGGCCGTGGAGTTGGGCGTCCGGCGGGACGCGATCATGATCGACCCGGGGCACGACTTCGGGAAGAACACCCGGCACAGCCTGGAGGCGACCCGCCGGCTCGGCGAGATGGCGCAGGCCGTTCCCCGAGCGCTCGGCTTCGCTCAAGCAGGGGATACGCCCTTCCCGGTGCTGGTCTCGCTGTCCAACAAGGACTTCGTCGGAGAGACCCTCGACAAGCCGGTCAAGGAACGCGTGCTCGGCACCCTCGCGACCACCGCCGTCTCGGCCTGGCTGGGCGCCCAGGTCTACCGCGTCCACGAGGTCGCCGAGACCCGGCAGGTGCTCGACATGGTCGCCTCGATCGCCGGCCACCGTCCCCCGGCCGTCGCCCGCCGGGGCCTGGCCTGAGGGAGACGTCCCTTAGGGCTCGTGCGAACAGATGCCGTAGGGGGTGCGTGAGCCCCCTCGGGGCCACAAACGGGATGGGGGGCGGGGGTATTCCCGGGCCTCGCCCGCTGGCGGGGGCCGGGCGGCGCCGGTCAGCACGGGGCCCGGGCGCTGCCGGTCAGCGCGGAGCCCGGCCAGTGCCAGCCGGCGCGAGGCCCAGCTCGCGGTCCCGGGCCGCCCCGCCCCCTAGATCCCGCCGCCCCTAGATCCCGACCTCCTTGGTCACCAAGGCGATTGCCTCGTCCACGTCGTCGCTGAGGTGGAAGAGTTCCAGGTCGTGCATGGATGCCTTGCCCTGGGCGATGAGGGTGTCGCGCAGCCAGTCGACCAGGCCGCTCCAGTAGGCCGTGCCGAAGAGCACGATCGGGAAGCGGGTGACCTTGCGGGTCTGGACGAGGGTGAGCGCCTCGAAGAGCTCGTCGAGGGTGCCGAGGCCGCCGGGGAGCACCACGAACCCCCGGGCGTACTTCACAAAACACGTCTTGCGGACGAAGAAGTAGCGGAAGTCCACGCCGAGGTTCACGTACTCGTTCATGCCCTGCTCGAAGGGCAGCTCGATGCCCAGCCCGACGGAGGTGCCACCGGCCTCGTTGGCGCCCTTGTTGGCGGCCTCCATGGCGCCGGGGCCGCCGCCGGTGATCACCGCGAAGCCGGCGTCGACCAGGGCCCGGCCGATCCGTACGGCGGCGTCGTACTCCTTGGAGTCACGCGGCGTACGGGCCGAGCCGAAGACGCTGACGGCCGGGCCCAGCTCGGCCAGCGCGCCGAAGCCCTCCACGAACTCCGACTGGATGCGCATCACGCGCCAGGGATCGGTGTGCACCCACTCGGAGGGGCCTTCGGAGTCCAGCAGCCGCTGGTCGGTGGTGCCGGTCTGCACCTGCTCCTGGCGGCGCAGTACGGGACCCAGCCGCTGCTCCTCAGGGACCGGTGCTCCCTCGGGACTGGCCATGTCGTGCTCCCTCCGCTGGCAGATCGTTTGCCTGTTCAGCGTAGATCCGCCGACATGAAGAGCAGGGGAATTCGGTGGGGAGGCGAGCGGTCGGCGGCGGGCCCGGGGGGCGTCAGGCCGTCAGCCAGGCACGCAGCCGTTCCTCACAATGCAGAATGCGGTCGATTTCCACCCGCTCGTCCTTTTTGTGCGCGAGCAGGGAGTAGCCGGGGCCGTAGTTGACGGCCGGGACGCCCAGGGAGCTGAAGCGCGAGACATCGGTCCAGCCGAACTTGGGCATCGCGGTGCCGCCGACGGACTCCATGAAGGCCCGGGCCGCCGGGTGGGACAGGCCGGGCAGCGCGCCCGGGGAGTGGTCGTCGACGACGAACTCGTCCACCGGGCAGTCCGCGAAGACCTCGCGGACGTGGGCCACCGCCTCGTCGGGGGTGCGGTCCGGTGCGTAGCGGAAGTTCACGGTGACCGTGCAGGCGTCCGGGATGACGTTGTTGGCGACGCCGCCCTCGATGCGCACGGCGTTGAGGCCCTCGCGGTATTCGAGGCCGTCGATGACCGGGCGGCGCGGTTCGTACGCGGCGAGCTTCGCCAGGATCGGGGCGGCGGCGTGCAGCGCGTTGGCGCCCATCCAGCTGCGGGCGGAGTGGGCGCGCTCCCCGGTGGTGCGCAGCAGCACCCGGAGGGTGCCCTGGCAGCCGCCCTCCACCTGGCCGTCGGACGGCTCCAGGAGGACGGCGAAGTCCCCGGTGAGCCAGTCGGGGTGGGCGTCGGCGACATGGCCGAGGCCGTTGAGGTGCGCGGCGACCTCTTCGTTGTCGTAGAAGACGAAGGTCAGGTCGCGGTTGGGGGCCGGGACGGTGGCGGCCATCCGCAGCTGGACGGCGACGCCGGACTTCATGTCGCAGGTGCCGCACCCCCAGAGCACGCCGTTCTCGTCCAGCCGGGAGGGGACGTTGTCGGCGATCGGCACGGTGTCGAGGTGTCCGGCGAGCACCACCCGCTCGGCGCGGCCCAGGTTCGTGCGGGCCACGACGTTGTTGCCGTAGCGGTCGACGGTCAGGTGCGGGAGCGCGCGCAGCGCGTGCTCGACGGCGTCGGCGAGGTCCTTCTCGTTGCCGCTCTCGGAGGGGAAGTCGACGAGCTGCGCGGTGAGCGCGGCGGCGTCGAGCGAGAGGTCGAGGGCGGGGTGATCTGTGGAGCGCTCCATGGATCCGACCCTATCGGCAGCACTCCAGTACGGTGGGCCCGTGTCCGCACAGCCCTCAGCCCCCCGCCGCCGCGCCCGTCTGTGGCGCGCCGCCGCAGCCGTCGCCGTACTGATCGGACTGGCCGGCTATCTCGTGGTCCAGTTCGTGACCGGTGGCCCGGGGGCACCGCAGTGCACGGTGCGCGCCGAAGGGGACGCGAAGGACTACGAGCTGTCCCCGGAGCAGGCCGCGAACGCCGCGACGATCTCGGCGGTGGCGTCCTCGCGCGGGCTGTCGGAGCGGGCGGTGACGATCGCGCTGGCGACCGCGATGCAGGAGTCGGGCCTGCGCAACATCGACTTCGGTGACCGGGATTCGGTCGGGCTCTTCCAGCAGCGGCCGTCGCAGGACTGGGGCACCGTGCAGCAGATCATGGACCCGGTCTATTCGGCCGGGGAGTTCTACCGGCATCTGTCGAAGGTGCCCGGCTACTCCCGGCTGCCGCTGACCGTCGCCGCGCAGAAGGTGCAGCGCAGCGGCTATCCGCAGGCGTACGCGAAGCACGAGGCGAACGCCGCACGGCTGACCGGCGCGCTCTCGGGCCGCGACCGGGACGCGATGACCTGCACGGAGAGCCGCCCGGTGGACGGGCAGGCGGGTGGCGCCGCGGCGGTGCGGGAGCGGCTGGTGCGGGAGTTCGGCGCCGGGGTGCTGCCGCGGACGGGCGACGGCAAGGGCCGTGCCACGGGCGGCGGGAGCGGCGTGACGATACCGGTGCGGCAGTCCGGTGCGGTGGGCGCGGGCGATGCCGAGCGGCGCGGCTGGGAGCTGGCCATGTGGGCGATGGCGCACTCCGCCGAGCTGCGCATCGAACAGATCTCTTACGCCGGCCGGATGTGGCAGGCGGACGATGCGGGGAAGGGCTGGCAGCGGGAGCCGGCCGATTCCGCGGTGGCCGCGCACCATGTGCGGATCGTCACCGCGCAATAGTTTGCCCGGTCCCCCGGAAGGGGCATCGGCATCAATTCCCTTTCAGCTGGGGCGAGTTGGCTGCACCTCGCGTAAGCCTTCAGTCAATTCCCTTGTACGCAAAGGGCTGTGACGTTTCCGCGGCAGCTCGGCGCGTGCACATATTGCCCGTCTTTATCCAGGGCCGATTATGTGACGCGTTACCAACTCTTTACCGGAGTTCACCGCAACCTTCGGGGTTCTGACGCGGTAGTCAGTGCGTCCGCCAGGCGGATATGGCACATCTGTCAGAAGTACGAGTCCTTCTCCGTAAAAGGAGCACCATGTCCCTCCCCGTTACGCGTCGGATCGCCCGAGCCGCCCTGCTCGTTGCAGCAGGTGCCGCTCCCGTGGTCGCTGCGGCCGGCTCCGCGAGCGCTGCGGAGCTGCCCACCAAGGCACTCGGCGGACTGACGGCGCCCCTGGACTCCCAGAACACCAGCGAGACCCTCGACCACACCGCGCGCGACGGCGTCGGCCTGGTGAACGCGGCCGGCAGCAAGGCCGCCACGAAGCTCGCCCCGGCGCTCGTCGAGACCGCCGGCCCCGTCGTGAAGAAGGCCATGCCGTTCACCCAGGCCGCCGTGGACAAGGCGGAGGGCGTGGCCCGCCCGATCGCCAAGAAGGGCGTCTCGACCAGCTCGCTGCCGCTCGACGCCGCCAAGGGACTCGTCGGCTCGCCCAAGGGCCTGCTCGCGCCCGCCACCGGCCTGCTCGGCGGTCTGCCGCTCGGCGGCCGCTGACCGGCGGTCCGCCCGTACGACGCGCAGGGGCCCGGGGAGTTCGCTCTCCCCGGGCCCCTGCGCGTGGTCAGCCGCGGCTCACTGCGCCAGCCGGCGCACCGCCGCTTCCACCCGCTCGTCGGTGGCGGTGAAGGCGATCCGTACGAACCGCTCCCCCGCCGGGCCGTAGAACTCGCCGGGGGCGACGAGGATGCCGCGCTTGGCGAGGTCGCCGACGGTGTCCCAGCAGGGTTCGTCGCGGGTCGCCCAGAGGTAGAGCGCGGCCTCGCTGTGCTCGATGCGGAAGCCGGCGGCCTCGAAGGCGCCGCGCAGCGCGGCGCGGCGGCGGGCGTAGCGGGCACGCTGCTCGGCGACATGGGCGGTGTCGCCCAGCGCCACGACGGTGGCGGCCTGCACGGGCGCCGCGATCATCATGCCGCCGTGCTTGCGGATCTGGAGCAGGTCGCCGAGGACCGCGGCGTCACCGACGAGGAACGCGGAGCGGTAGCCGGCCAGGTTGGAGCGCTTGGAGAGCGAGTGGACGGCGACGAGGCCGTCGTGGGAGCCGCCGCAGATGTCCGGGTGCAGCACGGAGACCGGGTCGGCCTCCCAGCCCAGTTCCAGGTAGCACTCGTCGCTGAAGACCAGCACCCCGTGCTCGCGCGCCCAGGCGACGGTGCGGCGCAGCTCGTCGGCGCTCAGCACCCGGCCGGTGGGGTTGGACGGCGAGTTCAGCCAGAGCAGCTTCAGACCGCTGGGGTCCAGCTCCGTGGGGTCGTCGTAGACGACCGGCTCGGCACCGGCCAGCCGGGCGCCGACCTCGTAGGTCGGGTAGGCCAGCCGGGGGTAGCCGACCTTGTCGCCGGGGCCGAGGCCCAGTTGGGTGGGCAGCCAGGCCACCAGCTCCTTGGAGCCGACGACCGGCAGCACATTGGTGTGCTCCAGGCCCCGGGCGCCGAGCCGCTCGGCGGCCCAGCCGGTGAGCGCGTCCCGCAGCGCGGCCGTGCCCCACACCGTCGGGTAGCCGGGGCTGTCGGCCGCGTCGGTCAGCGCCTGCCGCACCAGCGCGGGGACCGGGTCCACCGGGGTGCCGACGGACAGGTCCACGATTCCGTCGGTGTGCGCGGCGGCCGTGGCCTTGTACGGCTCCAGACGGTCCCAGGGGAAGACCGGCAGACGGTCGCGGAGCGACGCGCGCGGGGATTCGGGCCGGGATGACGGTGCTGCGCCCACGGTGCTCTCTTTCTCGGGTGGTGCGGGGCCCTCGGCGGAAATGCTGCGGTCCCGTACGGCGGCAGGCCGTACGGGACCGGGGCGGCGCCGTGCGACCTCCCGTGGCTGACACTGGGAGGTGCCCCCAACGACACGGGAGCAAGAGGGAGCGGGCAGGCTCCCCCTTGGTCCTCGGGTCGTTACTGGTTCTGCGGCGGCAGGGCCGCGATGAAGGGGTGGTCCCGCTCGATCAGACCGAGCTTGCTGGCGCCACCGGGCGAACCGAGCTCGTCGAAGAACTCCACATTCGCCTTGTAGTAGTCCTTCCACTCCTCCGGGGTGTCGTCCTCGTAGAAGATCGCCTCGACCGGGCAGACCGGTTCACAGGCACCACAGTCGACGCATTCGTCCGGGTGGATGTACAAGGACCGGGAGCCCTCGTAGATGCAGTCGACCGGGCACTCCTCGATGCACGCCTTGTCCTTGACGTCGACACAAGGCTGCGCGATGACGTAGGTCACGCTGTCGTTCCTCCTCGGTAGGGCCGGCGGACCGATTGGCAGTACCGCCGCTGGGCGCGCGGGAGCGCGGCGTCGTCGATGCCCGCCATCTAGTATCTCCGTTCCCGGGCGCGAGACGAACAAGAGGGGCGGTTTGAGCGATGGAATTCCTGGCCGGCGGACGCGCGGAGGTCCGGATCACCCGTGCTGACGTGGGCAAAAGGGTATCCGTCCGGCGTCTGACCGGGGGCGGTGCGGGGGTTCCCCCGTTCACCGACGCGGTCGGCGTTCTCACATCCTGGGATCAAGGTGTGCTGAGCATCACACGGCGCAGCGGCGAGATCGTACGGATCGAGGAGTCCTCGCTGGTGGCGGCCAAGGTGGTGCCCGACCGTCCGGCCACCGCCCGGCACGGGGCCGCGCGGCCGTCCACGGGGGAACCGGCCCGTCGGCGGGGGCCCGCCGCCACCGCCCGCGAGCTCCAGACCGTCGCGGCCCGCGGCTGGCCCGCCGTGGAGACGGCGCCTCTCGGGGAGTGGACGCTGCGGGCCTCCGGCGGATTCACCCGCCGCGCCAATTCGGTGCTGCCGCTCGGCGACCCCGGTGTCCCGCTGGATGCGGCGCTGGAGCGGATCGGCCAGTGGTATGAGGAGCGTGGCCTGCCGCCGGTGATCGTGGTCGCCACCGGGCAGGCCGACAGCGATGAACGGCTGGCCGCGGAGCTGGCGGAGCGCGGCTGGACCGACGAGCGGTACACCACCGTCCGGATCGCGGCGCTGGCGCCGCTCGCCGACACCGACGCGGACACCACCCGCGTCCTGCTGTCCCGGGAGCCCGGCGCGGACTGGCTGGCCCTGTACAACCGGACCGGTGCGGCCGCCGCGTCGGAGGAGGCCGCCCGGACCGCGTGGCAGGTACTGACCGGCGGGCCGTCGGTGTGGTTCGCGACGGTGCGCGGCGCGGACGGCGGGACGGCGGCGATCGGACGGCTGGTCGTGGACGGGCGCTGGGCGGGCTTCGCGGCGCTGGAGGTGGCACCGGCCGCCCGGCGGCAGGGGCTGGCCACGCTGGTGATGGCGGCGCTCGCCGAGCGGGCCCTGGAAGAGGGCGCCTCGGCCGCGTATCTCCAGGTCGAGGCCGACAACGCGGACGCTCTGGCGTTCTACGACCGGCTGGGCTTCACCGAGCACCACGGCTATCACTACCGGCGTGCCCGGCCCGGCGGCCGGCGCTGAAGGGGACTCCCACCGATATGCCCCAGGAACCCGAGCCGGAGCCGGACGACGCCCGCGCCGCACGGCGGCAGCAGTTCGCCGAGGCCGCGCGGGCCGAGCGGCCCGATCTTGCGCTGCTGTGTCTGCTGATCGGTGCCGAGGCCGATCCCGCGCTGGACGAGGCGGGCTGTGACGCGGTGCAGATCGAGCTGGACCGGCTGGCCGGGCTGCTGCCGTACGCCCCGGCAGGTGGCCCCGGGGCCTGGGCCCGCAACCTCAGCGAGCTGCTCGGCACCCGGTGTGGCTTCGGCGGCTCGCCCGCCGACTACCGGCGGCTGGAGTCCTCGCTGCTGCACGAGGTGCTGCGGCGGCGACGGGGCCTGCCGATCCTGCTGTCGGTGGTGTGGATGGAGGTCGCCCGGCGGGCCGGGGCCCCGGTGTACGGGGTGGCGCTGCCGGGCCATTTCGTCGTCGGCTTCGGCGACCCCGCCGGCAGCCACGTCCTGGCCGATCCGTTCGCGGGCGGCCGGCCGCTCACCGACGAGGACGCGGAGCTGCTGGTCGCGGGGGCGACCGGGGAGCCGCTGAGCGCGCGGATGATGACGCCCGCCGATCCGCTGGAGATCGTGCTGCGGATACTCAACAACATCCGGGCCTGGGCGCAGGCCCGCCCGGAGCACAGTGCGGTGCAGCTGTGGGCGCTGGAGCTGTCGCTGCTGCTGCCGAGCCATCCGGCGCGGCTGCGGCAGGAGCGTGCCCAACTGCTCGTCCAGCGGGGTGAGTTCCTGGCCGGGGCGGCCGAGCTGGAGGAGTACGCCCGGGTGGTGGAGGCCGTCGACGCGGCCGGGGCGCTCGCGATACGGCGTCAGGCCGCGGCCGCACGGGCCATGCTCAACTGAGTGGCGGCGGGGGTGCGCCGGACGACCAGCGCGGTCGCGTCGTCCTTGAGGTCGCCGCCGGTGAATCTCTCCAGATCGGCCCGGAGGGTGCGGGCCAGCTCCGGGGGCTCCAGGTCCGTCCACCCGGCCAGCCGCTCGGCCAGGGGGTAGAACTCACCGTCCTTGCCGCGCGCCTCGGTCACCCCGTCCGTGCACAGCACGATCCAGTCGTCCGGATCGGGGTGGATCCGGACGCTGTGCCGGGGCCCGCCGCCGAGCATGCCCAGGCCGAGCGGCAGGCCGCCCTCGCCGTCCCGGCGCTCGGTGACCTCGCCGTGGCGCACCAGGTAATACGGGATGTGGCCGCAGGACAGCACCCGCCCCTGCCGCGAACCGGCCGCGCTGCGGATCTCCAGCAGCAGCGCCGTGACGAAGCGCTCGTCGGCGCCCTGCTCGACGGAGCGGGCGTTGTGCCGGATCAGCGCCTGCTCCATGCGCTCGGCCACCGACTCCAGCGATTCCTGGTACTGCGCGGCCTCCCGGAACGACGCCAGCACCTCGACGCCCGCCCCGATCGCCGGCATGCCCTTGCCCTGTACGTCGCCGATCATCAGCCGGAGGCCGTGCGGGGTGTCGATGGCCTCGTAGATGTCGCCGCCGACCCGGGCCCCCTCCTGGGCGGAGACATAGAAGCCGTACGCCTCGATCGCGCCGGCGCTGAGCGGCAGCTCGCGCAGCATGGCCCGCTGCACGGTGTCGGCGACCAGCCGGGTCCGGGCGTGCAGGGCCTCCCGCTGGAGACGGGTGCGGCACAGCATCAGGGAGAAGACGGCCACCAGGCAGGCGCCGAAGATCCCGACGACCCGGCTGGCCGGGGCCCAGTCGGGCACCGTGAAGAGGTCGATGTAGGTCAGGCACACGACGAAGACGACCGCCACCAGGAGCGTCCGCCGGAACGAGCAGCGCAGCGCGGCGTACAGCGGGGCGATGCCCAGGAAGGCCGAGATGTGCAGTTCCGGGCCGGTCGTCGCGTCCAGCACGGCGACCAGGAGGATCGCCAGGATGAGCAGCAGGGGAGCCCAGACGCGGTGCTCGGTGGATCGGTCGGCAGGCATAACACTTCAAGCCTGCAAGACTCCGCCGGAGACCGCACCGGGACGAAGGTCCCGGGCGCGCGCGGGACCGGCGCCCGCTCGTCGGACTACAGCCAGCCCTTGTCGCGGGCCGTACGGACCGCCTCGGCGCGGTTGCGGGCGCCCGTTTTCCGGATGGCGGTGGAGAGGTAGTTGCGGACCGTGCCCGGGGACAGCTGGAGCGCGGCGGCGATCTCGGCGTTGGTGGCGCCGTCGGCGGCCGTCAGCAGCACCTCGCGCTCGCGCGCGGTCAGCGGGCTGGCGCCGTCGGCGAGCGCGGCCGCGGCCAGCGCCGGGTCGATGACCCGTTCGCCGCGCAGTACGCGCCGTATCGCGTCGGCGAGCCGGGCCGCCGGAGCGTCCTTGACCAGGAAGGCATCGGCGCCCGCCGCCATGGCGCGGCGCAGATAGCCGGGGCGGCCGAAGGTGGTGAGGATGACGGTCTTCACCGTGGGCAGGGCGTCGCGCAGCGCGGCCGCCGCGTCCAGTCCGTTCAGCCCGGGCATCTCGATGTCCAGGAGGGCGACGTCCACGGCGTGCTCCCGCGCGGCGGGGAGGACCTCGTCGCCGCGCGCCGCCTGGGCCACGACCTCCAGGTCGTCCTCCAGTGACAACAGCGCGGCCAGCGCCTCGCGGACCATCGACTGGTCCTCCGCCAGCAGCACTTTGATCATGCGGGTCACCCTAAGGGGTTCGGAGGGACGGTGAGGGGCCCGTGGTGGAGCCGCTCAGGGGGACACGGGCGCGCAGCGCGAAGCCGCGGCCGCGCGGGGCCGGGCCGGTTTCCAGCCGGCCGTCCGCCAGGGCGAGGCGCTCGCGCAGACCGCTGAGGCCGTTGCCGTCGTGCCGGTCGCGGGGCGGGCCGGTGCCGTCGTCGAGCACCGTCAGGCACAGGCGGTGGCGCTCGTCGGCCTCCCGCTCCTCGGTGAGCAGCAGCTCGCAGCGGCGGGCGCCGCTGTGACGTATGACGTTGGTGACGGCCTCGCGCAGCGCCCAGGCCAGGGCGCCCTCCTCGTCGGCGGCGAGCCCGCGGTACTCGCCCTCCAGGGCCGGGTCGACGACGGCCGTGACGCCGGCGGTGCGCAGCGCGGCCCGCGCCCCGGCCAGCTCGACGGCGAGCCGGGGGCGGCGGTAGCCGGTGACCGCCTCCCGCACATCGAGCAGGGCCTGCCGGCTGACCTGTTCGATGTCGGCGACCTGCCGGGCGGCTTCGGCCGGCCGGTCGGGCAGCATCCGGCCGGCCAGCTCGCTCTTGAGGGTGATCAGGGAGAGGGAGTGGCCGAGGAGGTCGTGCAGATCGCGGGAGAGCCGCAGCCGTTCGTCGTTGGCGGCGAGGCGGGCGACCTCCTCGCGGGCGGCGCGCAGTTCCCTGGACGTATGGATCAGATACTGCACGCCGACCATCATGAAACCGCAGCCCAGCGCCGGTAGCCCGTAGGCGAAGAGGTAGTAGCCGCGGATCGCCGGGTCGTGGGCGCCGACGGCGAGCAGCGCCATGGTGACCAGCGGGATGGACCAGCGCGACAGCCGCCAGGGCAGCACCACTCCGCAGGCCACGCTGGTGAAGATGAACAGCACCAGCCAGGAGGAGTCCAGCATCCAGGACAGCGTGGTGGACAGCACCAGCAGCAGCGCCAGGGAGCCGTGGACCACCGATCGGGTCCGCTCGCCCCAGATGTGGCGGAAGACCACGACGAAGTAGCAGAGCACGAAGAGCGTGAGCCCGAGGCCGCCCCAGATCCGCTCGGCGGTGGAGGCGACGGGCCCCAGCAGCTGGCCCACCGGGCCGGCCAGATACAGCAGCCAGAGGGAGATCCACATCGTCTTGCCGAGCGCCTGGCGGCGGTTGCGGGGCGGCTGCCCGATCAGCATGGGACTGCGGTCCGCCGGCTCACGTTTCCCCGTCATGCCTCTCACGCCTTGTGGGTGTCCTTGCGGTACAGGCCGGCCGCACCGGCGGTGAAGACCAGCAGATAGCCGGCCAGGATGGCGACGTCCTTGAGGTGCGGTGCGCCGCCGCCCTCGACGGCGGTGCCGAGCGCCGCGTAGGCGTGGGTCGGGAGCCGTCATGCTTTTCAGCTTCCGGCCTCTGCGCGCCGCGCGGCAGTGCCGGCTGTCAGCACTCCCCCGTGACATCCGTCATGGGGGAGGCCCCCTAGGGGTCTTCCCGGGATGACCGGGCAGACGCCCTGAGGGGGCCTCTCACCTGCGATGTCGCGTGGTACGGCGGTCAGTTGCCGTTGGTGGCGATGGTCTGCACCCGCTCGCTCGGGCTGGTGCCCTGGAGTGCCTTGCCGACCGCGCTCGCCACCTCCTCGACGCTGACCGGGTGCTTGGAGCCGTCGCCCTTGGTGACCATGACGCCGTTGAAGGTGTCGCCGTAGAGCTGCTTGAGAGCAGGCCGGTCGTAGTAGGGCACCAGAGCGCCGTTGACGATCTTGAACGACAGGAACTTCGGGATGGACTTCTGCGGGCTGAAGGAGACCGTGTGCGCCGCGTCCGTACGGACCGTCACCAGACCGGACATCGCGGGCTCCGCGAACTGCTTCAGCGCCCGGTCCACCGCGGCCTTGCTGACCTGCGGCTGCTGGGTGCCGGCGGCCAGCATCACCGGTGCGTCGGTGCCGGTCGCGGCGCGCTTGCGGTAGGCGTCGGTGACCTTCTTCTTGGACGCGTCCACATCGATCGCCTTGTGGGGCGCGCCGTAGTGCGGCACCGCCTTGCCGTTCTCGAAGGTGATCCCGCCGTCCTCGGCGGCACCCCCGGGTCCGGTGGCGTTCTCCAGGGCGATCTGTAGCTTCTCGTCGTCGACGATCACCGCGGGCTCGGCCGTGCGGTGCACACCGAACAGCGAGCCGATGACGGAGACCGGGTTGTAGTCCCGGCCGGCCGCCCTGCGCACCGTCGCCTGCGGGTCGATGTCCAGACCCGCCGTGGTGGGCCGGAGGGTCGCGGACTTGCCGTCGACGCTGAGCTTGAGCGGCGCGGTACGGCTGTTCTTGAGCGCCGTCTCCAGCTTCTTGACGGCCTCTTCCTTGGTGGTGCCGCCGATGTCCACCCCAAGCACGGTGGTGCCGTTGGGCACGTCGGCGTGGTCGAGCAGCAGCCCGGCGCCATAGGCGACACCGGCCAGCACCACGACGCCGACACCCGCGAGAACGAGCTTGTTACGGCCCTTCTTGGGCGGGTTGATCGGCTCGGGGATCTTGGGCCGCGGCCTGGGGGCGGCGCTGTCGCCCTCACCGGCCGGGGCGTGTGCGAACGGCGACGGGGACGACGGCTTCTCGTCGCCGGGGATCTTCGGGATGCCGCTGACCAGCGTGTCGCCGGACACCCGGTCGCGGCCGCCGGAGGCGCCGCCCTGGGGGCCCTTCGGGCCGCGCTTGCCCTTGGGGGCGGTGGGCAGTCCGCCGGTGACGCCGCCGCCGAGACCGCTGCCCGGTCCGGCGAGCGGCGCCGGCGGCTGCGGGGTGAGCTCCGCGGTGTCGTCGATCCGGGGCGTGCCGCCGGTGCCGGGGTCGCTGAAGCCGGGCGGCAGGTTGAGCGCCGAATTGCCGCGCGCCGGCCCGGTCGTCGGACCGCTCGGACCGCTCGGGCCACCCGCCGGGGCGTCGAACGGGCTGTGGTCGCGGGCGGGAGCGGCGGGGTCGTCGAACGGCGTACCGCCACCGGGCGCCGCCCCGTCGAACGGCGAGGCGGCAGCAGCCGGACCCCCGTCGAACGGCGAGCCGCCGCCCGGCCGGGCACCGCCGTCGAACGGCGAAGCGCCCTCCTGCGGTGCCGGGCTGTCGGAGAAGTACGGCAGGTCCGGGCGCTGCGGGGGCGTGGGGCCCGACGGAGCACGCGGCGGCGTGGCACCGCCCGGGGCGGGCGGCACCGCGTGGGAGCCGGTGGACGAGGACGCACCGGCGCCGCCCTGCGGCTTGCGCGGCGCGAACCAGTCGCTGGTCTTCTCGGACGGGCCGCCCGTGGGGGCCTCGTCCGCCGGGGCGTCCGGCCGGGGCGTGTTCGCCGTCCGCTCCGCGTTCCGCTCGGCGGGGCGGGGCGTGCCCCGGGAACCGGCGGCACCGCCGGAACCAGCCGATCCGTTCATGCCGGCCTCCTCACCGACGGGCTTGCGCACGACGACCGGCGGGATGGGGCGTGACCCCGGAATGTTGATCTTGATCCGCGTCGTCAGCGTGGTCTCGGTCTTGGGCTCCTCCGGCTGCGCCGCGGCACCGGACGCCGGTGTGTCGCCGGCCTCTCCCCTGGGCGAGCCGTACGGCGGCGTCCCGGACGGGTACGCGGCTCCGCCACGGCCCTGGGGGCCGGAGGACGAACTGTCAGATTCACGACTCAAAGCAGGTTCTCCCGGTTGGCTCCGCCGCTCGTCAGAGATGATCCCCGGCCTCAGACCGGGAGGTGCCCCCAGGGCGGCGCGACGGCGCGCACCACCATACTGTCCGCCGCGGGCGGCCACCCGGGGAGCGTACGAACACCCCCGCCCCGGGCGAACCCCCGGGACCCGGTTCGTTCACCCGGACCGGCGCGGCATCCGTCCCGGTATGGACCACGTCATCCGCCAACTCGGCCGGGCCGGACGCCCGTCGGACGCATCTGCTTGGCGGTGGCGCAGATCACAGCGACCACGATGCCGCCCAGCAGGAAGATGTACGAGCCGAGCCCCGCGCCGAAGAGAAAGTCACCTTCCGGCCGGACGTTGCCGAGCAGCAGGAACACGGTCACCAGCCAGGCCGCGCCGGGCACCAGTACGCCCGCGGAGGTGCCGGTCGCCCGACCGCCCCCGTAGAACAGGCCGCCGACGCCGGCCAGGGCCAGCGCCAACCCGCCGGGGAACCAGGCCGCTTGCACCAGCGTTCCGGCGGCGGCCACCAGGACGCCCGCGACCAGAAGCAGCACATATATGCCGACCCGTCCCACCGTCAGCGGCGCGGCCGGCACGGAACCGGCCAGCGGCGCCACGGCGGCGCCGGACGGCCTGCCGGACGTTCCGCCCGAGCCCGCCCGCGACCGCTTCCGGTTACCGGAAGCCGCGCCGCCGTTTCCCTCACCGGCGTTCCCGCCGCCCTTCGCCGTGCTCATTCCGCCGCCTCCTCAATCCGGGCACTCTCCTCCATACCCACCATTTCGCCGATACCCGCGAAGAGATCGTCCTCCCGGACCCCCTCCGCGGCGCCCGGGACACCGTGCACCAGCCGATAGTGCTCCGTGCCGAACAGCGGCTGGCCCAAGTCGTTGGAGAGCGCGAAGAACGGTCCGTCGACCGCGATCTGGGTGTAGTGCGCCCGCATCGCCGCGGACTTCGCGGCCGCGTACCCGGGCTCGCCGCCGAGGGACGCCGTGACCTCGGAGTCCGGCACCACGCCCGGCACATCGTCGACGGTGGCCACCCCGGGGAAGCCGTGGCCGGCCGCGCGCAGCCGCGCGAAACCCTCCTCGACCACCGACCGGGGGTTGCAGTTCCAGTAGATCTTCGCGATCTCATGGGCCCGGCCCAGCTCCGGCCGGAAGTCCGCCCGCGCGGCGAGCTCGGCGCCGCGCATGGCGACACGGTGCGCCTTGATGTGATCGGGGTGGCCGTATCCGCCGTTCGGGTCATAGGTGACCAGGACCTGCGGCCGGACCTCCCGGATCACGGCCACCAGTTCACCCGCCGCCTCGTCGAGGGGGGCCTGCCAGAAGGCGTCCGGCCGGTCGTTCTGGGGCGCGCCCATCATCCCGGAGTCCCGGTAGCGGCCCGGCCCGCCGAGGAGGCGGTGGTCGGTGACGCCCAGGGCGGCCATGGCGGCGGCCAGCTCACCGGCGCGGTACGCGCCGAGGGTGTCGTCGCGGTCCGGCGCGAGCGCGGCGAGCTCGGGCGGGATGACCTCGCCCTCCTCGCCGAGGGTGCAGGTCACCAGGGTGACCAGCGCGCCCTCGGCCGCGTACTTGGCCATGGTCAGGCCGTTGTTGATCGACTCGTCGTCGGGGTGCGCATGCACCAGCAGCAGCCGCCGGGAAAAGGCGGCGGGCGAGGCGCTCCCCCCGGCGGGTGCCGAGGCGCTCCCCTCGGCGGGTGGCTGCGGGGGACGGGCGGGCTGATCGGTCATGCCGACAGCCTACGAGCCGCCCCGTCCGCCGCCCGCAGGCGATCCCGTCCGCCACCCAGGTGCCCGGCCGCCGGCCGGGCACCCGGCGGACGGGCGCACCGCGGACGGGCCCGGCCGGGGGCGGCTCAGAACTTGATGTTCCCGAGCATGCCGGCGACGTTCGTCGTCAGCTGCTTGATCGTCGGGGCGATGGACGAGCTGGCCAGATAGAAGCCCAGCAGCATGCAGACCAACGCATGCGGGGCCTTCAGTCCAGACTTCTTGACAAGCAAGAAGACGATGATCGCCAGCAGCACCACCGCCGAAATCGAGAGTGCCACGGCGGCTCACCTCCAAGTACTCACGGTCCGGACAGAGTTCAGGGTGCCCGGACCGACTTCACGACCCGCGCACCCGGGTATGCCAAGGGCTCTTTACCCCGTACCCACTACGCGCAAGGGATCATAACTTTCCGCGCTAGCGCATAAGTCGGAGCACGGAAGCAGAGCGGGGGCGCACATGATCTTCACGAGCGCGACCGGGGTGAGCCGGTCCGCCGTCGGGGGCGGCCCCCACGGCTCCGACCCTGCCCTGACCGGCGCGAAACCCCTAGGCTCGGCACCATGACCGGACAGCCTTCGTTCCCGCGGCAGTACGCCCGTACGCAGCGCTTCACCCTGGGCGCCCCGCGCAGCTACGCTCTCTCCCCCGACGGCGCGCGCGTCGCCTTCCTCCGCTCCGGTTCGGGCACCGACCCCAGCCAGCAGCTGTGGGTGCTCGACCTGGAAGAGGGACGGGAGTTCCCGGCCGCCGACCCGCGGGCCCTGCTGGCCGGCGCGGACGAGGACCTCCCCCCGCAGGAGCGGGCCCGCCGCGAGCGCAGCCGGGAGAGTTCGGCGGGCATCGTCGGCTATGCGACCGACTCCGCCGTGGAGTTGGCGGCGTTCACGCTCTCGGGGCGGCTGTTCGTCTCCGAGCTGCGGGCCGGCACCACCCGTGAACTCCCGGTCCAGGGGCCGGTGGTGGACCCCCGGCCCTCGCCGGACGGCCGGCAGGTGGCCTTCGTGGCGGACGGCCGGCTGCGGGTGGTGCCGGTGGACGGCGCCGCGACGTCGGACGAAGACGGCGACGAGGGCGGCGCGGCGGCCGGCGGGCGGGCGGACCGGGTGCTGGCCGAGCCCGACGGGCCCGAGGTGACCTGGGGGCTCGCGGAGTTCATCGCGGCCGAGGAGATGGGGCGTTACCGGGGTTTCTGGTGGTCACCGGAGAGCGACGCGGTGCTGGCCGCGCGGGTCGACGAGGCGCCGGTGCGGCGCTGGTGGATCTCCGACCCGGCCCATCCGGACCGGGAGCCCACCCAGGTCCCGTACCCGGCGGCCGGCACCCGCAACGCCGAGGTCACCCTCACCCTGCTCGGCCTGGACGGCACCCGCACCGACATCGTCTGGGACATCGAGCGCTACCCCTATCTGGCACGCGTCCACTGGTCCGCGGCCGGGCCGCCGCTGCTGCTCGTACAGGCCCGCGACCAGCGCGACCAGCGCTATCTGACCGTCGACACCACGACCGGCGCGACCCGGACGGTGCACGAGGACGAGGACGAGGCGTGGGTCGAGCCGTTCCCCGGGGTGCCGGCCTGGACGCCGGACGGCCGGCTGGTGCGGATCGCGGACGAGGGCGGCGCGCGCAAGCTGTTCGTCGGCGACCGGCCGCTGACCGGGGCGCCGCTGCACGTCCGGGCCGTCCTGGACATCGGCGAGGACGACGTCCTGTTCTCCGCGAGCGGCACCGATGTGCACGACATCGGCGTCTACCGGGCCTGGTTCCGCGGCAGCGGTGACCAGGGCGGCTGGGAGCGGGTGGCCGAGCGCCCGTATCCGACGGTGTCCTCCGCGGTGCGCGGCGGGGCGCTGACCGTGCTGTCCCAGGCGTCGCTGGAGCGGCCCGGCACCCAGGTGGAGGTGGTGCGGCTGGACGCCGACGGCGGGGAGAAGACGCTCGCCACGATCGGTTCGCACGCCGAGCAGCCGTCCCTGACCGCCCGCCCCCGTCTCGTGCTGGCCGGGGAACGGGAGATTCCGTGTGCGGTGCTGCTGCCGAGCGGCTATCAGGAGGGCGATGGTCCGCTGCCGGTGCTGCTGGACCCGTACGGCGGTCCGCACGGCCAGCGCGTGGTCGCCGCGCACCACGCCCATCTGACCTCGCAGTGGTTCGCCGACCAGGGCTTCGCGGTGATCGTCGCGGACGGCCGGGGCACCCCGGGCCGCTCCCCCGCGTGGGAGAAGTCGGTCTCCCGGCGGATCGCGGAGTACGCCCTGGACGACCAGGTCCATGCCCTCCAGGCGCTGGCCGGATCCTTTCCGCTGGACATGGCGCGGGTGGCCATCCGCGGCTGGTCCTTCGGCGGTTATCTCGCCGGGCTCGCCGCGCTGCGCCGGCCCGATGTCTTCCACGCGGCGGTGGTGGGCGCGCCGGTCACCGACCTCCGTCTGTACGACACCCACTATCAGGAGCGTTACCTCGGCCACCCGGACGAGGAACCGGCGGTCTATGCGGAGAACTCGCTGATCACGGACGAGGGACTGTCCGGAGCGGTGCGGCCGCACCGCCCGATGCTGATCGTGCACGGCCTCGCGGACGACAACGTGGTCGTGGCCCATTCGCTGCGGCTGTCCTCGGCCCTGCTGGCGGCGGGCCGCCCGCACGAGGTGCTGCCGCTGTCCGGGGTGACGCACATGGCGGCACAGGAGCAGGTGGCCGAAAACCTGCTGCTGCTCCAAGTCGACTTCCTCAAGCGGTCGTTGGGAATGCCGTCCTGACCACGGGAATACCCTCCGCCACTTCCCCGTTGTGGCTCCGCAGGGGCCCCACACCCCTTACGGGATCCGTTCGCCCGCCCCCTGAGAGCCCCCGCCCCCGGCCCGTCTCACCAGCCGGGCGGGAGCGTGGACGGCGGGGGCGGGGCGTGCGGCGGCCGCGCCTCGCCCGGGGCGGCGCCGTAGGCCAGCACCGCGTCCCGCTCCGGGACCGCCGCCGGGACGCCGGGCCGGGCCGCCGCGATCAGCACGGCCAGCCCGGCGGCCACCACGAAGCCCGCGGTGCCCAGCTCCAGCTGGGCCCGTAGGGGCAGCACGGCGAAGCGGCCCAGCTTCCCGGTGTGCCCGGCGAAGGCGAGTGCCACGGTGCCGTGCACGCACAGCAGGGCCGCGGCGGTCAGCGCCGCCGGCCGGCTCCAGGCCGCCCGGCGCAGCGCGGCGGCCGCGGCGCCCAGGGCCAGCAGCGCGAGCGCCACCGCCTGCCAGTGCACCGGCGGCTGGAGCAGCGCGCGGAAGACGGAGGCGTCGCCGAGCAGCCCCTTGGCGTAGATGTCCCCGCCGAGCTGCGCCCACCAGTGGATCTCCCAGCCGGTGACGGCGATCGCGGCGGCGCCCAGGAGGACGGCGACGGTGCGGGCCGCCCCCTTGAACGGCCTGCCGGGTGCCCCGGGGCCCGCCGCCGGCGGCACCGCACGGACCACTCCGTAGGCCGTGGACTCCGGCGCCGTCAGCCCGAGGGCACCGCGCCCGCCGGTCCCGTCCGGCCGCCGGCCCGCCGCGCACACCAAGATCAGGGCGACCGCCAGGGCGAGTTGGACCAGAGCGGTCAGCCGTGCCCGCGCCATGAGACCGCTGTCCAGCCCTTGGAGCCAGCCGGCGCCCAGCATCCACACCAGCGGGACCCGCAGCAGTGCGGTGGCGGCCGCCAGGGAGAGCAGCGCGCCGGTGACCATGGTCGAGGCGACGGCGGTGCGCAGGGCGGCGACCGCGACGAGGAGCGCGCCGAGCACCAGCAGCGGGTCGAGCGCCGAGGTGGCCCAGGCGGTGAACTCCCGTGGCCGGGGCGCCTGTCCGAGCCAGAACCGCCCGACGTCCGCGCCGTGCTGAGCGATGATCAGGTCCCGGCTGATCCAGGCCACGCCGATCAGCGCGAGCAGCAGGCAGACCAGCGCGCCGAGGTGGCGCGCGCCGCGGGTGAGAACGCTGTCCCGCACTGTGGACACGGCTCGCCCCCCGTCCGTGTCGAAGTACCCGAGTCGTCCATGGCACCCCGCACAGGAGGTGCCCCCGCAGGTCTACTCGAGTCCCGGCCCGGCCACAACAGAGCCGGCCGGGGCGACCGGTGAAACCCGGACAAAGCAGCGACCGGCCGGGGCACCGTCTGGCGTCCCGGCCGGTCTACGGCACCCGCACGGCCGTACGTTGTTCATCATGGCGCGTCCGTATATCGGTGTTGCGACAGTGAAGTTGCCTTCATGTTAAAGAAGTTGATGGCGATATGTCTCCCATGCCGCATATCCCGGACCCCTGTCAAGCACGCCCGGGCGTCGATCTGCGCAATCTTCGCTCAAGAAGTAGACGACCTGTTCACGAGCACACCCGATCCCCTTGACTCCGCCATAAATCACTTGCGAAAGTCCGCTCATCCAGCGGTGCGACCAGGTGCCGCTTCACTCTCCAAGAGAACTCGGCGCGGGGGCACTTCGCGATGACTAGTCCATCCCAGACCGCGGCAACCACGTCCGATCCACCCGGACTTGATGCCAAGGGTCTGAAGAAGACGAAGGACGGCAAGGACGGTGAGCTCGTTGGCCGTTCCCCCGGCCAACTGATGTGGCGACGCTTCAAGCGCGACCGCACGGGCGTCATTTGCGCGGTCGTTGTGCTGGCCTTCTTCGTCGTGGCCGCGCTGGCTCCGGTGATCGCCTCGCTGTACGGCAAGAACCCCTACACCTTCTACGGCAACGAGGACCCGAGCCTCTTCGATGAGTTCGGCTATCCGATGGGTGCCAACGGCGGTATCTCCGGGGACTTCTGGTTCGGCATCGAACCGGCCCTCGGCCGCGATCTGTTCACTTCCCTGATCTACGGCATGCGGACGTCCCTGGGCATCTCGGTGGCGGTGACCATCCTGGTGGTCATCACCGGCACGCTCCTGGGCGTCACGGCCGGCTATGTGGGCGGCAAGACCGACTACTGGCTCGGCCGGGTCATCGACTTCCTGCTCGCCTTCCCCAGCCAGCTGACCTTCGTGGCCTTCATGCCCGTGGTCGTGGCGTTCTTCATCCCGCCGGGCGACGAGACCCCCACCTACGTTCGTGTGGTGGCGCTCATCCTGGTGCAGTGGGCGCTGGGGTGGATGGGTCTGGCGCGGCTGCTGCGCGGCCAGGTGCTGTCCCTGCGTGAGCGGGAGTTCGTCGAGGCCGCGAAGATCACCGGTGCCTCCCCCTGGCGCATCATCCGCAAGGAACTGCTGCCCAACGTGGTCACGCCGATCCTGGTGCAGGCCACCTACATGCTCCCGCTGTTCGTCACGGCGGAGGCCGGCCTGTCCTTCCTGGGCGTCGGCATCATGGAACCCACTCCGGACTGGGGGCGGCTGTTCCACACGGCCGGCATGGTCTACGAGAACGACCCGACCTTCCTTCTCTTCCCCGGCGCCGCGATGGTGATCTTCGTGCTGTGCTTCAACCTGCTCGGGGACTCGGTCCGGGACGCCTTCGACCCCAAGTCCGGGCGCTGATCGTCCATTTGAGGGGGGAGCTGTCACCCCCGGGCCGGGCTCGTACCGGTTGCGTCAGGCAGCACATCTGGACAACAACCGACAGGCAGGTGCTGGAACCTCATGAACGCACTATCTACGCGCAGAGCACGCGCCGTGATCGTGGCCCTGGCGGCCGGTTCGCTCGCGCTCACCGGATGCAGCAGCGGCGGCAGCAGCGGCAAGGACAAGTCCCAGACGGACAAGGACGCCGCCGCGCAGGCCAAGGCCGTGGCGCTCGGCACCGCCGCCGACTCCACCGGCCCGGCAACCGAGGTCAAGGGCGCCCGCAAGGGCGGCACCCTGCGCGTCTTCCAGCGTGACAGCTTCAACCACCTGGACCCGGCGCAGATGTACGTCAGCGACCTGGGTGACCTGTCCAAGCTGATCTTCCGTGGTCTGACCACGTACAAGCAGGACGACGCGGGCAAGAAGACGGTCGTCGGCGACCTCGCCACCGACGCGGGCCAGATGTCCGACGGCGGCAAGACGTGGAAGTACACGCTCAAGGACGGCATAAAGTTCGAGGACGGCAAGCCGATCACCTCGAAGGACATCCGCCACACCTTCGAGCGGATGTACGCCAAGTTCATCACCGACGGCCCCACCTACATGCAGACCTGGCTGTCGGGCGCGGGCACCACGTACCGCAAGGCGCTGCCGGACGGTCCGTACAAGGGTGACCACCTGCCCAAGACGGTGCTGGACACCCCGGACGACAAGACCGTCATCTTCCACTTCAAGAAGCCGCAGTCGCAGGTGCCCTACGCGCTCGCCATGGCGGGCTACAGCGTCGTCCCCGAGGGCGCGAAGGACACCAAGGAGAACTACGACGTCAAGCCGGTCTGCGCCGGCCCGTACAAGTTCGCCTCCTTCAAGGAGGGCAAGTCCGCGAAGCTGGTGCGCAACACCAACTGGGACCCGAAGACGGACCCGGCGCGCCACCAGTACGTCGACGGCTTCGACATCACCTTCAACCACCAGTTCTCGGACTCCACCAAGCGGCTGCTGGCCGACCAGGGTGAGGCCAAGAACGCGATCAGCTTCACCAACGCGGTGGAGCCGACGCAGACCAAGCAGGTGCTGGACAACCCCAGCGCCAGCAAGCGCCTGGTGCAGGGCTACCAGCCCTACGTCTGGCAGATGAACATGAACATGGACCGCATCAAGGACAAGAAGATCCGCGATGCGATCACCTACGCCATGCCGAACTCCCAGATCGTCCGCATCAACGGCGGCAGCTACGGCGGTGAGGTCGCCGGCGGTCTGCTCGCCCCGACCGTCGCGGGCTACGTGAAGGGCTACGACCCCTACGGCAAGCTCACGCACCCCAACGGTGAGCCGGAGAAGGCCAAGAAGCTCCTCAAGGAGGCCGGCAAGACGGGCATGAAGCTCGTCTACGCCTACTCCAACACCGAGATCCGCCAGAAGGAAGCCGCGGTCATCGAGGACGCCCTGAACAAGGCCGGCTTCGACGTCCAGAAGAAGGAGGTCGACGCGGCCTCCTGGTACCAGCAGATGGGCAAGGTCGACAACGGCTTCGACATCTACATGACCGGCTGGGGCCAGGACTGGGCGGACGCCTCCACCGTCATCCCGCCGTCGTACGACCCCCGTCAGATCCAGGACGGCGCGGCCAACTACTCGCACATCCGTGACAAGCACGTCAGCGAGGAGATCGACCGCATCGAGAAGATCACGGACATCAAGCAGCAGACCGCGGAGTGGCAGAAGCTGCACCGCTACATCGTGGAGAAGGTCAACCCGGCCGCCCCGGTCTTCTACACCAAGACGCTCCAGCTGTACGGCTCCAACGTGGGTGGTACCCGCTACAACAGCGACACCAACTACCTGGACCTGAACACGCTGTTCCTCAAGAAGTAAGACGCACACAGAAGCAAGCACCGGAAGCGGTCCGGAGAGCGCGCGGCACGGCGGAGCGCGCGCTCTCCGGGGCCTTCCCCGCCACTCCGTCACTCCCCACAGCCGCCGTCCTGAGAGCAGCGAACTGCCATGCTTCCCTTTCTATTCCGCCGGATCTTCGGCGCGGTCGTCATCCTTCTCCTGCTGAGCGCCTTCACGTTCTTCGTGTTCTTCTCCACGGGTGACCCGGCCATGATGGCGTGCGGCAAGAACTGCACCGCCGACAACGTGGCCCTGATCCACCAGAACCTCGGTCTCGACAAGCCCCTGCCGACGCAGTACTGGGACTTCCTCGTCGGCATCTTCGCGGGCCGCGACTACTCGGTCGGGCACTGTAGCGCCCCCTGCTTCGGCTACTCCTTCGCCACCAAGCAGGACGTCTGGGCGACGATGATGGACCGGCTGCCCACCACGGCGTCGCTGGCCGTCGGCGGCGCGGTCGCGTTCCTGGTGATCGGCCTCGGTGCCGGTCTGCTCGCCGCCTGGAAGAAGGGCTCGGTGCTCGACAAGACGGTCACCGGCGCGTCCATGGTGCTCAGCTCGGTGCAGATCTACATCCTGGGCCCGATCGTCCTCGGCATCTTCGTCTACAGCGGCCTCATGGCCTCCCCCAAGTACGTGGAGCTCACCAGCAACCCGGGCGGCTGGTTCATGGGCCTGCTGCTGCCGTGGCTGGTGATGTCGACGATCTTCACCGCCCAGTACACCCGTATGTCGCGCTCGACGATGATCGAGCAGCTCCAGGAGGAGCACGTCCGCACCGCCAAGGCCAAGGGCATGCCGGCGCGCTACGTCTTCCTCCGCTACGCCTGGCGCGGCTCGCTGATCCCGATCGTCACGATCCTCGGCATCGACCTGAGCTCGCTGTTCGGCGGCGCCATGATCACCGAGTACACCTTCTCACTGGCGGGCCTCGGCCGGCTGGCCATCAACTCCGTCATCACCCTCGATCTGCCCATGATCCTCGGCGTGCTGATCTTCAGCGCCGCGCTGATCCTGGTGTTCAACATCATCGTGGATGCGACGTACGCCCTCATCGACCCGCGCGTGCGCCTGTCCTAGGAGAGCCCAAGTGACCACACTCACCAAGACCGAGGACGCGCCGGTCCCGACCGGATCGGACCCCTTCCTCTCCGTCCGCGACCTGCATGTCCGGTTCTCCACCGAGGACGGCATCGTCAAGGCGGTCGACGGCCTCTCCTTCGACCTCGAACGCGGGCAGACGCTCGGCATCGTCGGCGAATCGGGATCCGGCAAGTCCGTCACCAACCTCGCCGTGCTGGGGCTGCACAACCCCAAGAGCACCGAGATCACCGGCGAAATCACGCTGGACGGCCAGGAGTTGACCGGGGCCAGGGAGAAGACCCTGGAGAAGCTCCGCGGCAACAAGATGGCCATGATCTTCCAGGACGCGCTGACCGCCCTGTCGCCGTACTACACGGTCGGCCGGCAGATCGCGGAGCCGTTCATCAAGCACACCGGCGCCAGCAAGCGCGAGGGCCGGCAGCGCGCCATCGAGATGCTGACCAAGGTCGGTATCCCGCAGCCCAATCTGCGGGTGGACGACTATCCGCACCAGTTCTCCGGCGGTATGCGCCAGCGCGCGATGATCGCCATGTCGCTGGTCTGCAACCCCGAGCTGCTGATCGCCGACGAGCCGACCACCGCCCTGGACGTCACCGTCCAGGCGCAGATCCTGGACCTCCTCAAGGACCTCCAGCAGGAGTTCGGCTCCGCGATCATCCTGATCACCCACGACCTCGGCGTGGTCGCCGACGTCGCGGACGACCTGCTGGTGATGTACGCGGGCCGGGCCGTCGAGCGGGGCTCCGTCAAGGAGATCCTCGGCCGGCCGCAGCACCCGTACACCTGGGGCCTGCTGAGCTCCATGCCCCGGCTCAGCTCGGACGTCCACGAGGAGCTGCACCCGATCCCCGGGACGCCGCCGAGCCTGCTCACCCCGCCCTCCGGCTGCGGGTTCCACCCGCGCTGCGGCTTCACCGGCGAGGTCGGCGGCGCCCGCTGCGCCGACGAGCGGCCGCTGCTGGAGCTGGGGCGCGCCGCCGCGTGCCACCTGAGCGCCGAGCAGAAGCAGACCCTCTTCACCGAGCAGATCAAGCCCCGGCTGGGCTAGGGAGCTATCACCATGGCAGAGAACGTCACCCTCCCGGCGCCCCGTGACGCCGCGCCCGCCCCGGGCGAGCCGCTGCTCACCGCCGAGGGCCTCACCAAGCACTTCCCGATCCACGGCGGCTTCCCGTTCAAGCGGAAGGTCGGCGCGGTCCAGGCGGTCGACGGCATCGACCTGACCGTGCACGCCGGTGAGAGCTTCGGTCTGGTCGGTGAGTCGGGCTGCGGCAAGTCCACCACCGGACGGCTGCTCACCCGGCTCATGGAGCCGACCTCCGGCAAGATCACCTACGCGGGCCGGGACATCACCCACGCGGGCCGCAAGGAGCTGGCACCGATCCGCTCCGAGATCCAGATGATCTTCCAGGACCCGTATGCCTCGCTGAACCCGCGGCAGACCGTCGGCACCATCATCGGCGGCCCGATGGAGATCAACGGGATCAACCCGCCCGGCGGCCGGGAGAAGCGGGTCCAGGAACTCCTGGAGACCGTCGGTCTCAACCCGGAGCACTACAACCGCTTCCCGCACGAGTTCTCCGGCGGTCAGCGCCAGCGCATCGGGGTGGCCCGGGCGCTCGCCCTGGAGCCGAAGCTGATCGTCGCGGACGAGCCGGTCTCCGCGCTCGATGTCTCGATCCAGGCGCAGGTCGTCAACCTGCTCCAGAAGCTCCAGCGGGAACTGGGCATCGCGTTCCTGTTCATCGCCCATGACCTGGCGATCGTGCGGCACTTCAGCGAGCGGGTCGCGGTGATGTACCTCGGCAAGATCGTCGAGGTCGGCACCCGCGACGAGATCTACCAGCGGCCGCGCCACCCCTACACCCACGCGCTGCTCTCGGCGGTGCCCGAGGCCAAGCTGGTGGAGGACGAGGAGGAGGACCGCGAGCGCATCCGCCTCGCCGGTGACGTCCCCTCCCCGGTCAACCCGCCCTCCGGCTGCCGGTTCCGTACGCGGTGCTGGAAGGCGCAGGACAAGTGCGCCACCGAGGAGCCGCCGCTCGTGCGGATCGGCGGGAACGAGGCCGGGCACCTCACCGCCTGCCACTTCCCCGAGGAGCCGACGACCGCGGCCCGCGGCGAGGACATCATCCTCGACCCGGCGCTGGCCGCGATCGAGGAGTCCGCGGCGGCCGAGGACAGCGACACGGACAAGTAGCCCTCCGTCCGGAGCCGGAGCCCGCTTCCCCTGAGGGGAGGCGGGCTCTCGGCGTCCGCGCCCCCGGGGGCCGCGCACGGCCGTCGGCCCGTACGGCTACTCGCTCGGCACCACGTGCCGCTCCTCGGCGAAATGACAGGCCGAGGCGTGCCCGGCCGGGCTCGCCGTCCCGCGGAACTCGGCGGGCACGTCCAGCGGCGGTACGACGTCGGCGCACAGCTGTTGGGCCTTCCAGCAGCGGGTGCGGAAGCGGCAGCCGGAGGGCGGGTTCGCGGGTGACGGGACATCGCCCGCCAGCAGGATGCGGTCCCGGTGGGTGCGGGCGTCCGGGTCGGGGACGGGCACGGCGGACAACAGGGCCTGGGTGTACGGGTGCGTGGGGTGGTCGTAGATCTGCTCCTGGGTGCCGGTCTCGGCCAGCCGGCCCAGGTACATCACCGCGACCCGGTCGGAGATGTGCCGTACGACGGACAGATCGTGGGCGATGAAGACGTACGAGAGCGCGAACTCCCGCTGCAACTGCTCCAGCAGATTGACCACTTGCGCCTGGACCGAGACGTCCAGCGCGGAGACCGGCTCATCGGCGACGATGATCTCCGGGCGCAGCGCCAGACCGCGGGCGATCCCGATGCGCTGGCGCTGGCCGCCGGAGAACTGGTGCGGGTAGCGGTTGATGAACTCGGGGTTGAGCCCGACCACTTCCAGGAGTTCCTGGACCTTTCTGCGGCGGTCCCGCCTGGGGGCCGCCTCGGGGTGGATCTCGTAGGGCTCGCCGATGATGTCGCCGACGGTCATCCGGGGGTTCAGGGAGGTGTAGGGGTCCTGGAACACCATCTGGATGTTGCGGCGTACGGCCTTCAGCGCGCGGGCCGAGAGGGTGCTGATGTCCTCGCCCCGGTAACGGATCTGACCGGACGTCGGACGTTCCAGCCCGACCAGCAGCCGGGCGACGGTGGACTTGCCGCAGCCCGATTCGCCGACGATACCGAGCGTCTCCCCCTGGTGGAGGTCGAAGGAGACCCCGTCGACGGCCTTGACCGCGCCGACCTGCTTCCGGAAGAGCACCCCCCGGGTGAGCGGGAAGTGTTTGACCAGGTCGCGGATCTCCAGGATCGGGGGCCCTGGGGCGGCCGCCGGGCCGCCGCCGTCATCGTGCGCCATCGAGGGTCTCCTTCCAGAAGTGGCAGGCGCTGGCCCGGCCGGGGCCGGCGTCGTACAGGGGCGGCGGATCGGTGCGGCAGATGTCCTGGGCCAGCGGGCAGCGCGGGTGGAAGGGGCAGCCGGGCGGAATGGCCGTCAGGCTGGGTGGCAGGCCCTGGATCGCGTACAGCCGGCGGCCCTTCCGGTCCAGCCGGGGGACGGAGTCCAGCAGGCCGCGGGTGTACGGGTGGGCGGGGGCCCGGTAGAGCTGGTGGACGGAGGCGGTCTCGACGATCCGGCCGGCGTACATCACCGCGATCGTGTCGGCGACATCGGCGACCACCCCCAGGTCGTGGGTGATCAGGATCAGTCCCATGGTCAGCTCGCGCTGGAGCTCGGCCAGCAGGTCCATCACCTGCGCCTGGACGGTGACGTCCAGTGCCGTGGTCGGCTCGTCCGCGATGATCAGGTCCGGGCCGAGGGCCAGCGCCATCGCGATCATGATGCGCTGGCGCATCCCGCCGGAGAACTGGTGCGGATAGTCGCCCACCCGCTCCCTGGCCGCCGGGATACCGACCCGCTCCATCAGTTCCACCGCTTTGCCGCGGGCGTCCTTACGGGACATCCCCTCGTGGACCTGGAACATCTCCCCGAGCTGGGCGCCGACGCTGAGGACCGGGTTCAGCGCGGACAGCGCGTCCTGGAAGATCATCGCCATCTTGGCGCCGCGGATCTTGCGCCGTTCGTCCTTGCGCAGGGTGAGCAGATCGCGCCCCTGGAAGACGACTTCGCCGCCGGTGACGCGGCCCGGCGGCGAGTCGAGAATGCCCATCACGGCCTGGGCGGTGACGGACTTTCCGGAGCCGGACTCGCCGAGCACCGCCAGCGTCTGGCCGGGCGCCACGCGGTAGCTGACGCCGTTGACGGCCTTGGCCACGCCGTCCCGGGTACGGAACTCGACCCGCAGGTCCCGCACGTCGAGCAGGGCCGTACCGGCGCCCGCGGACCGCGCGTCCTCGTTCGTCATCGTCCGGCTCCTCAGCGCAACTTGGGGTCGAGGGCGTCGCGTACCGCGTCGCCGAGCAGGATGAACGCCAGCACCGTGATGCTCAGCGCGCCCGCGGGCCACAGCAGCATGTGCGGCGCGGTGCGGATGTAGGTGGAGGCCGTGGAGATGTCGATGCCCCAGGAGACGGTGGGCGGCTTCAGGCCCGCGCCCAGGTACGAGAGCGTCGCCTCCAGCGCGATGAAGGTGCCGAGGGCGATGGTGGCGACGACGATGACCGGCGCGACGGCGTTCGGCGCGATATGCCGCAGCAGCAGCCGCCGGTTGCCCGCGCCCAGCGCCCGCGCGGCCTGGACGTAGTCGTTCTGTTTGGCGGTGACGACGGAGCCGCGGGCGATACGGGAGATCTGCGGCCAGCCGAGCAGCACGATGAAGCCGACCACCGGCCAGACCGTGGTGTTGGTGACCATGGAGAGGAACACCAGGCCGCCGAGGATGACCGGGATGCCGAAGAAGATGTCGGCGAGCCGGGAGAGCAGGGTGTCGCCCCAGCCGCCGAAGAACCCGGCCAGTCCGCCCAGCAGGCCGCCGAGCAGCGCCGCACCGGTCGTGGCGCAGACACCGACGGTGATGGAGGCACGGGCGCCGTAGACGACCCGGGTGTAGACGTCCCGGCCCTGGGTGTCGAAGCCGAAGGGGTGGCCGGGCTGGGAGCCCTGCTGTGCCTTGGCGAGGTCGGCGCGGTAGGGGTTGCCGGTGGCGATCAGCTGCGGCCAGATCGCGATGACCACCAGGAAGACGATGACCAGCGCGGAGAGCACGAAGACCGGGTTGCGGTACAGGTCGTGCCAGGCGTCGCTCCACAGGCTGCGCGGCTTGCCGACGGGGGCTCCGGGCGGGCCGGCGCCGGGCGGGGCCGCACCGGGCCGCCGTTCCAGCGACTCCGCCTCGCCGATGGCCAGTGCGGCGGAGCCGCCGTCGCCGTGGCCGATGGCTTCCTTGGGGACGTAGGACTCAGGCATAGCGGATCCTCGGGTCGAGGACGGCGTACAGCAGGTCGACGAGGAGGTTCGCGAGCAGGAAGACCAGCACCAGGATCGTCACGAAGCCCACGACGGTCGGCGAGTTCTGCCGCAGGATGCCCTGGTAGAGCTGGTATCCGACGCCGTGGATGTTGAAGATGCGCTCGGTGACGATCGCGCCGCCCATCAGGGCGCCGATGTCCGTGCCGATGAAGGTGACGACCGGGATCAGCGAATTGCGCAGCAGATGGCGGGTGATGACGCGGTGCCGGGGCAGGCCCTTGGCGACGGCGGTGCGGACGTAGTCGGCGCGGGCGTTCTCCGCGATCGAGGTCCGGGTCAGCCGGGTGACGTAGGCGAGCGAGACCAGCGCCAGCACCAGCCCCGGCAGCAGGAGTTCGTTGAGCGGCGCCTCGGGGGCGACGGACGGCGCGGCCCAGGCCCACCGCACCCCGAACAGGAACTGGAGCAGATATCCGCTGACGAAGGTCGGGATGGACACCACGACGAGGGTAAGGACCAGCACCGTGGTGTCGATGTCCCGGCCGCGCCGCAGTCCGCTGAACACCCCCAGCACGATGCCCACCAGCATCTCGATGACGACGGCGACCAGGGTCAGCCGGAGCGTGACGGGGAAGGCGGCGGCCATCAGCTCGGTGACCGACTGGCCGTTGAAGGCGGTGCCGAAATTCCCCTGGAAGATCTGCCCCATGTAGTGCAGATACTGCTTCCACAGCGGTTCATCGAGGTAGAGGTCGCGGCGGATCCGGGCGGCGGTGGCGGGGTCGGGGGCCCGGTCGCCGAACATCGCGGCCACCGGGTCACCGAGGGCGTACACCATGAAGAAGATGAGGAAGGTGCTGCCGATGAACACCGGGATCATCTGGAGCAGCCGGCGGATCACATAGCGGCCCATGATGCACCGGCCTTCCTCGCCCCGCGGCCCGTGGGCACGGTCAGTTGACCTTGATCTCGTTGTAGACCGGCACGCTGAACGGATTCAGGGCGACATTGCTGATCCGTTCCGAATAGCCGCCGCTGCCGTTCTGGTACCAGAGCGGAATGGCCGGCATCTGGGCGGCGAGGATCTTCTCCGCGTCCTGGAACGTCGTGACGGCCTTCTTCTGGTCCGTTTCCGCGTTCGCCTGGTTCACCAGCTTGTCGAAGGAGGCATTGCTGAACTTGCCGTCGTTGGCGGAGGCGTTGGTGTAGTACAGCGGCTGGAGGAAGTTCTGGATCAGTGGATAGTCCATCTGCCAGCCGGCCCGGAACGGCCCGTTCATCCGCCGGGCGGTGAGCTTGTTGCGGAAGTCGGCGAACGTGCCGACGGGGGCCCCGACACATGCCTGGTCCTCTCCCAGCGACTTGTTGATGCTGTTGCAGAGGGCATCGATCCAGTCCTTGTGGGAGCCCGTATCGGCGTTGTACGCGAGGGTGATGCTGCCGCCGGGGAGTCCGCCGCCCTCCTTGATCAGCTGTTTCGCCCTGGCCGCGTTGAACTCACACGCTTCGCCGCACAGCCCGGCCTTGTAGCCGCCCTCCGGTCCGAGCACCGGCGAGGTCCAGTCCGTGGCGGGCGTGCGGGTCCTCTGGAAGATCTCCCGGGTGATCTGGTCCCGGTCGATCGCCATCGACAGGCCCCGGCGCACCTTCTCCGCGCCCGGCCGCGCCCACCGCTTGTCGTACATGGGAAAGGCCAGGGTCTGGATGATCCCGGCCGGCTGATTGATGTAGCGGCCGCCCAGATCCGCCCGGACGTTCTTCAGCTGTGCGGCCGGCACATCGTCGACCAGGTCGATATTGCCCGCCTGGAGATCGGTATAGGCCGTGTTGTTGTCCGTATAGACCCGCAGATCGATTCCGCCGTTACGCGCCGGATCGTCCCCCGGATACTTGTCCCACTTCCGCATCCGCAGCACCGACCCCTTTTCGTAGGAGTCCACGGTGTACGGCCCGTTTCCGACCGGCTTCTCGATCCAGGCGTCATGGTCCCGGAAGAACGCCTGCGGGAGCGGCATGAAGGCCGAATAGCCCAGGGTGTCCGGCCAGCTGGAGAACTTCTGGTTGAGCTTGACGGTGAAGGTCCGGTCGTCCTTCACCGCCAGCCCCGACAGGGTCTTGGCCTGCGGGCTCCCCTTGTCCGGATGCACCTGGGCGAAGCCGTCGATGTACTGGAAGAACGGTGCGTTCTTCTGCTTGTTGCTCAACAGAGCGCCATAATTCCAGGCGTCCACGAAGGACTTGGCGGTGACCTTTTCCCCGTTGCTGAAGGTCCATCCGTCCTTCAAGGTCACCGTGAAATTCTGCGAATCCTTCGTCTCGATGCGGTCCGCGATGACGTTCTCCGCGGCGCCCGTCTTCGGGTTGTAGCGCTTGAGCCCCCGGAACAGCATTTCCAGGACCTTGCCGCCCTGGACCTCATTGGTGTTCGCCGGCTCCAGCGGATTCTGCGGGTCTCCCCAGGACGCGCTGACGACCCCGGAACGGTCCGCGGCGCTCCCTCCCCCGCACCCCGTGGCCACGAGGGCGACGGTGACGGCGCATGCGCCCCACTTCGCGCACGTGGCTCTCCGCATGACGCCTCCTCAGCTCCGGGATCATGCCTAGGGCCACATAAGACCGCACAGCAGGACACACCGCACTCCGGCGGCGTCCACCAGTGCTCCGCAACCCTGAGAAACCCCTCGGATGCCCGATCGGGGAGGGAGCGGGGGCGCCCCGGAGTTCCCTCCATGCGAGGCACGGGCCGGCCGGCCACCGACGACGAAGGGGCGCCCCTCGCACAGAGGGACGCCCCATCGTTTCGGGCCGGGATACCGGCGGCAGCCGTTACCGCTCGGCGCGGTCCTTTAGCGCTTCGCGCGGGAAGCCGTGCGGCCGCGCTCCTTCTGGTCCAGGACGACCTTGCGGATACGCACGGCCTCCGGGGTCACCTCGACGCACTCGTCGTCGCGGCAGAACTCCAGGGACTGCTCCAGCGACAGCTTGCGCGGCGGCACGATCGCCTCGAACGAGTCGGCCGAGGAGGAGCGCATGTTGGTGAGCTTCTTCTCCTTGGTGATGTTCACGTCCATGTCGTCGGCGCGGGAGTTCTCGCCGACGATCATGCCCTCGTACACCTCGGTGCCGGGCTCGGTGAACAGCACACCGCGCTCCTGGAGGTTCGTCATCGCGAAGGCGGTGACGGCACCGGAGCGGTCGGCGACCAGGGAGCCGTTGTTACGCGTGGTGAGCGTGCCGAACCACGGCTCGTGGCCCTCGTGGATCGAGTGCGCGATACCGGTACCGCGGGTGTTGGTCAGGAACTCCGTACGGAAGCCGATCAGGCCGCGGGACGGGACGACGAACTCCATCCGGACCCAGCCGGAGCCGTGGTTGGACATGTTGTCCATCCGGCCCTTGCGGACACCCATGAGCTGGGTGACGGCGCCCATGTGCTCCTCGGGCACGTCGATGGTCATGCGCTCGACGGGCTCGTACGTCTTGCCGTCGACCTCCTTGGTGACCACCTGCGGCTTGCCGATGGTCATCTCGAAGCCCTCCCGGCGCATCTGCTCCACCAGGATGGCCAGCGCCAGCTCACCGCGGCCCTGCACCTCCCAGGCGTCGGGACGCTCGGTCTCCAGGACGCGCAGCGAGACGTTACCGATCAGCTCGCGCTCCAGGCGGTCCTTGACCTGGCGGGCGGTGACCTTGCGGTCCTTGACCGCGGCCTTGGCGTCCGCGCCCTTGCCGGTGCCGCCCCGGCCGACCAGCGGCGAGGTGTTGGTACCGATGGTCATGGAGATCGCCGGCTCGTCGACCGTGATCAGCGGCAGCGCGACCGGGTTCTCCGGGTCCGCCAGCGTCTCGCCGATCATGATGTCGGGGATACCGGCGACCGCGCAGATGTCACCGGGGCCGGCCTTCTCGGCGGGCTTGCGGGTGAGCGCCTCGGTCATCATCAGCTCGGTGATGCGGACGTTGGCGATGGTGCCGTCCCGCTTGATCCACGCGACGCTCTGGCCCTTGGCCAGCTCGCCCTGCTCGACGCGGAGCAGCGCGATACGGCCGAGGAAGTTGTCCGCGTCCAGGTTGGTGACGTGCGCCTGGAGCGGGGCGTCGGCGTCGTACTGGGGGGCCGGGACGGAGTCCAGGAGCGTGGTGAAGAACGGCTCCAGGTTGGTGCTGTCGGCCGGGACGGTGCCGTCCGCCGGCTTGGTCAGCGAGGCCACGCCGTCACGGGCGCAGGCGTAGACGATCGGGAACTCGATCTGGTCCTCGTCCGCGTCCAGGTCCAGGAACAGGTCGTAGGTCTCGTTGACGACCTCGTCGATCCGGGAGTCGGGGCGGTCGGTCTTGTTGATGCACAGGATGACCGGCATACGGGCCGCGAGGGCCTTGCGGAGCACGAAGCGGGTCTGCGGCAGCGGACCCTCGGAGGCGTCGACCAGCAGGACGACCGCGTCGACCATCGACAGACCGCGCTCGACCTCGCCACCGAAGTCGGCGTGGCCGGGGGTGTCGATGATGTTGATCGTGATCGGGTCCCCGCCGTCCTTGGGGTGATACTTCACCGCCGTGTTCTTGGCGAGGATCGTGATGCCCTTCTCACGCTCCAGGTCGTTGGAGTCCATCATCCGGTCGTCGAGCTTCTCGGCGGCGTGTTCGGCGAACGAACCGGCCTGCTTGAGCATGGCGTCGACGAGGGTGGTCTTCCCGTGGTCGACGTGGGCGACGATGGCGACGTTACGAATGTCGTGGCGGGTGGGCATACTGGCGGCGCTTCTCCCGGAATCGTGGGTGGCGACGCGTCCATTCGGTACGCGCGCCCGCCGGGCATAACGAAGCCACGGCCTCACCCCATCGTACGGGGCCGCGGCGGCATTGGCCGCCGCGGCCCGTACATATGCGCTATGACCTGCGGATTCTTACCATTTATTCGCCCGGACTCCACCCCTACTTCTGGTAGCCGATGTCCTGGAAGCGGGGCGTGGCGAAGCCGAAGGCGCCGACGTTGGCGAGCGACTTCTTCGTGGCCACCAGCTCGGGCCGCTGGTAGAGCGGGATCGAACCGGCGGCCGCCCAGATCCGGGCGTCGGCCTGCGCCACCAGCGTGTGCGAGGCGCCCTCGTCCAGCTCGGAGGCGGCCTGGTCGAAGAGCTGGTCGATGTGGTCGGTGCCGACCCGGGTGTAGTTCTGCTCGACGGTCAGCGAGCCGTCGGGCGCGGGCTGCGGCTTGGCGTAGATCGGGCGGGCGTCGGTCGCCGGGTAGGCGGTGCCGGGCCAGGAGTACAGCGCCAGGTCGTAGTCACCGGAGGCGATGTGGTCCTGGAAGTAGCTGGCGTCGGAGACCCGCTGGAGGGAGGTCTGGACGCCGATCTTGCCGAGCATCGAGGCGATCCGCCGTCCGACGGTGCGCAGCTGCTCGGAGCCGGCGCCGTCGGGGAGCACGAAGCGCAGGGTGAGCGGCTTGCCGTTCTTCTTGACGGCGGCGATCCGGGACGTCTTGCCGTCGGCCGGCTGCGGTGCGGCCACGGCGTCGGCGGCGCGCTCGACGGCGGCGTGCCGGGCCCCCGGGTGCCCGCCGGACCCCGGCAGCTGCCCGGTCTGTCCGGTCTCGACCCGCTCGGCGGCACCGAGCGCCTCCGCCGCCCGCTTCTTGTAGCGCTTGTACTTGGCGTACGCCGCGGAATCGGTGTCACCGTCCGCGTCGGCCTTCTCACTGGCGGCCGCCTGCTTGTAGAACGAGGCGCTCTGCCGCAGCAGGGCGGACTGCTGGACCTCCGAGCCGACCGCGCCGGTGAAGGACAGCGGGGCCTCGGCGGCGGCGGGCCGGTCACCGCGGCCGGGCGCACCGGCGTGGCCGCGGCCGGCGCGGGCCGGGTTGCGGTCGTCGGAGCCGTCCGGCCCGTCCTCCGCGGAGTCGTCCCGGTAGCCGTCCTCGGCGTACCGGTCGTCCGGCCGCCCCTCGCCGTCCTCGTCCGGGTAGCCGTCGGGCGCCGGTGCGCCGCGATTCTCGCCGGCCTGCTGGTGGTCGGCGCCGTCGCTCTTCCAGCCGGCGTCCGCGAGCAGCGCCTTGGCCGCCCCGGAGTCCGGCTCGCCGAGCGCGGCGCTGTGGTCGGCGTAGCCGTACTGCCCGGCCATCAGCAGATGGCTGCCGAGCGGCTTGGACGGCAGGTCGAGCGGCTTGAGGACGGTGTCCGCGAGCGCCTGCCGGTCCAGGGCACGGGCCACCGCCCGGCGCACCCGGTCGTCGGCCAGCGGCCCGCTGCTGCCGTTGAGGGCGAGCTGGGTGTAGGCGGGCTCCAGGGCCTTGCGGATGGTGTAGCCGCGCAGGGCGGTGTTCTCCGCCGCGGCGGCCCTGGCGCCGGCACGGGCGCCGTCGCCCTGCGGGCCCGCGTGGCCGTCGGCGCGCGTCCCGGGCGAGCCGGCATCGGCCGGCCGCCGGGCGGAGGCGACCCGCTTCGCGGCGATCTGGTCGACCGCGGCGACATCGACGCTCCCCTCGGCCAGTGCCGCGGCCCGCTTGTCGCCGGGCAGGGACTGCAACACGATCTGCTTGAGCTTGGCGCGGTCGCCCCACCACCCCGGGTTGCGGACGAGGACGACGCGCCCCTCCTTGGCGTCCCGCTCCCGGACGAGGAACGGGCCGGCGCCGACCTTGAGCTGCTCCCGGGCGCCGTCGTTGAAGGCATTGGGGCTGCCCATCACGCTCTTGGGGTAGAGCGGTGTGAACAGGGACCGCCAGTCGGCGTAGGGGCGGGCGAAGGTGACCTTGACCTCATGGGCGTTCGCGCCCTGGGCGACCTTGCCGATCCGGTCGTAGCCGGCGTTACGGGCGGTCCAGTAGGCGTTGTTCTTGCCGCGCAGCGCGGTCCACTGGGCGACGAAGTCGGCGGCGGTGATCGCCGTGCCGTCGCTCCAGCGCGCCTTGGGGTTGATCTTGTAGGTGACGACCTGCTTGGGGTCCCGGCTGCTGACGTCCGCTGCGTCGAGGAAATCGGCGTTGCGCTGCGGTCTGCCGCTCGCGTCGATGGTGAACATGCTGGGCAGCACCGCACCGGCGATCCGCGCGGTGGTCGCGTCGGCGTCGGCCTGGAAGGCGTTGAGGGTGCCGGGCATCGCATCGACGGCCCAGCGCAGGGTGCCGCCGCTCTTCAGGTCGCCGCGAGGTGCCGGGGCGATGTCCTGGGACGCCGCGACGGACGCCTCCCGGTCGTCCTCGCTGCATCCGGTCAGGGCCGGCAGCGGGAGCAGCACCCCCGCCGCGATGAGCGCGGCACAGCGGCGTCCGCGGCACACCGCGCGGCGGCCTGCAAGGTGATCGTGGTCGGTCATGACGGTTACCTCCGGGCTCGCCCGCGCCGCGCCGAGCACCGCCTGGGGCTGACCGGCGCACCACGTTCGGCCGATTTTGCGGCTCATCACATCTATGGCCCCCCTACTGAAAGCGACCGCGCCCGGACCGGCAGTCCGACACGGCGGCCACCGCGCCAAGGCCACCCGCCCGGCCCAACACAGGGGCCCCGGGGCGGGTCACGGCGGGGTTCGCGGGGGTGCGGGCCGCCGTCCGCCGCCGCCCGCTCTCGTAACGGCGTTCGACCTACGCCGGGGCGCATGGTTGCCGGAACGTACCGGTTCGAGTCGTAATCGCGCTGGACCCCTTCCCAACGCCTACTGTGACGCGCGACACTCTCGGGCGCATGAGATCGCCCACCACACCTTCAAAAGTGAGGGCACGTTATATGTCCCTACAGGACGCAATGACGGCGGTTGAGCGCAGCCTGGACGACCTGATCCGGTCGGTGGGAAAACTGGAGACGCAGCTCGGCGCCGGCCTGGACATCCGCCGGGTCCGTACGGACACCGACCATCTGCGCGAGAGTCTCACCCTGCTGAAGCAGAGCGTGGCGGCCGCTCCCCCCGCCCACCGGCGCACGCCCGAGGTCGAGATGGTGCCGATCTCCGACGCCCCCTACAACTCCGCGCTGTGGACCGACGCCCAGGACGAGGGCCTCGGGTCCAGGAACGGCCACGCGCCGTAGGGGAAAACCCCTGGTGGAGGACCCCTAGGGGGTGGCTTCGCCCCACTCAGACCCCTACCCCGTTGCCGCCCCGGTGGAAGCATGGAGCATTCGGCCGGAGCGCCCTTCACGGAGACCGACGTTGGCCACTGGCACCGAACCCTCATCGCAAGCGGGCGCGACCGGCGTGCACGCCGCCTCGCGCGCCGCCATCCCCGCCCGTCATCTGCGCACCGACCGCTGGTGGCTGGCGCCGGCCTGCACCGCCGCCGGGCTGCTCGCCTTCATCGTCTACTCGACCTGGCGGGCCTTCGCGAACGCCGACTACTACGCCGCGCCCTATGTCTCGCCGTTCTACTCGCCCTGTCTGGCGGAGAACTGCCACACCATGCGCGGCGGCCCCAACTGGGAGCTCTTCGGCAGCTGGTGGGGCCTGTCCCCCGCCCTGCTGATCCTGATCTTCCCGCTGGGCTTCCGGCTGACCTGCTACTACTACCGCAAGGCTTACTACCGCGGCTTCTGGGCCTCGCCGCCGGCCTGCGCGGTCGCCGAACCGCACAAGAAGTACACCGGTGAGACCCGCTTCCCGCTGATCCTCCAGAACATCCACCGCTACTTCTTCTACTTCGCGGTGCTGGTGGCCGGCGTGCTGACCTACGACACCGCGCTGACCTTCCGTGACGAGCACTACGCCTGGGGCCACATGGGCCTGGGCTCCCTCATCTTCCTCGTCAACATCGTGCTGATCTGGGCGTACACCCTCTCCTGCCACTCCTGCCGGCACATCATCGGCGGCCGGCTGCGGCACTTCTCCAAGCACCCGGTGCGCTACCGGATGTGGGGCTGGGTCGGCAAGCTCAACGAGCGGCACATGGTGCTCGCCTGGTCCTCGCTGATCAGCGTGGCCGCCGCGGACTTCTATGTCTTCCTGCTGGCGAGCGGGGCGTTCGCCGACCCGCGCTTCTTCTGACGACAACAACTCCTAAGGAAAGGTGTGCCCCCTGATGGCGCATGTGGACCGGCAGGCATGGGACGTGGTCGTGGTGGGCGCCGGCGGCGCCGGACTGCGGGCCGCGATCGAGGCCCGCGAAGCCGGTATGCGGACGGCCGTGATCTGCAAGTCCCTGTTCGGCAAGGCCCATACGGTGATGGCCGAGGGCGGTATCGCGGCCAGCATGGGCAACGCCAACGAGCATGACAACTGGCAGGTCCACTTCCGGGACACCATGCGCGGCGGCAAGTTCCTCAACCAGTGGCGGATGGCCGAGCTGCACGCCCGGGAGGCGCCCGACCGGGTGTGGGAGCTGGAGACCTGGGGCGCGCTCTTCGACCGCACCGCCGACGGCCGGATCTCCCAGCGCAACTTCGGCGGCCATGAGTACCCGCGGCTGGCGCATGTCGGCGACCGTACGGGCCTGGAGCTGATCCGCACCCTCCAGCAGAAGATCGTCTCGCTCCAGCAGGAGGACGAGAAGGAATTCGGCGCGTACGACGCCCGGTTGAAGGTCTTCCAGGAGTGCACGGTCACCCGGGTACTGAAGTCCCCCGACGGCGACCGGGTGTCCGGCGCCTTCTGCTACGAGCGGGAGTCCGGCCGCTTCTTCGTGCTGGAGGCGCCCGCGGTGGTGCTGGCCACCGGCGGTATCGGCAAGTCCTTCAAGGTGACCTCGAACTCCTGGGAGTACACCGGCGACGGCCATGCGCTGGCGCTGCTGGCCGGGGCGCCGCTGGTCAATATGGAGTTCGTGCAGTTCCACCCCACCGGCATGGTCTGGCCGCCGTCGGTGAAGGGCATCCTCGTCACCGAATCCGTCCGCGGCGACGGCGGGGTGCTGCGCAACAGCGACGGCAAGCGCTTCATGTTCGACTACGTCCCGGACGTCTTCAAGGAGAAGTACGCGGAGACCGAGGACGAGGGCGACCGCTGGTACGAGGACCCCGAGCACAACCGCCGCCCGCCCGAGCTGCTGCCCCGCGACGAGGTGGCGCGGGCCATCAACGCCGAGGTCAAAGCGGGCCGCGGCTCCCCGCACGGCGGCGTCTATCTGGATGTCTCCACCCGGATGCCGGCCGAGGTGATCAAGCGCCGGCTGCCCTCGATGCACCACCAGTTCAAGGAACTGGCCGATGTGGACATCACCGCCGAACCGATGGAGGTCGGCCCGACCTGTCACTACGTGATGGGCGGTGTGGACGTCGATCCGGACACCGCGGCGGCGACCGGGGTGCCCGGGTTGTTCGCGGCCGGTGAGGTGGCCGGCGGGATGCACGGGTCCAACCGGCTGGGCGGCAACTCGCTGTCCGACCTGCTGGTCTTCGGCCGCCGGGCCGGGCTGCACGCGGCCGAGTACGCGGCGTCGCTGGCCGACCGGCCGGCGCCCGATCCGGTCCAGATCGACGCGGCGGAGGCGGAGGCGCTGCGCCCGTTCAGCGCCGAGGACACCGAGGCCACCGGGGGTGCAACGGACGCCGGCCGGGTCCCGGCGGAGAACCCGTACACCCTGCACCAGGAGCTCCAGCAGGCGATGAACGACCTGGTCGGCATCATCCGCAAGGAGAGCGAGATGTTCGAGGCGCTCAAGCGGCTGGCCGATCTGCGGGTACGGGCCCGGCGGGCCGGCGTCGAGGGGCACCGGCAGTACAACCCGGGCTGGCACCTCTCGCTCGATCTGCGGAACATGCTGCTGGTCAGCGAGTGTGTGGCGCGGGCGGCGCTGGAGCGCGAGGAGAGCCGGGGCGGGCACACCCGCGACGATCATCCGGCGATGGACCGGCACTGGCGCCGGCTCAACCTGGTCTGTGAACTCGCCGATCCGCAGGGCGATTCCCGGGCCGCTGACCCGGCGCTGGGCCAGATCCGGCTGTCCCGCCGGGAGAACCCGCCGATCCGCCGCGATCTGCTGGAGCTGTTCGAGAAGGACGAGCTGGCGAAGTATCTGACCGACGAGGAGCTGAGCCGGTGAGCCAGGCGCAGACAGAGCAGCAGGCCGGGAGCTACCAGGCGCACTTCCGGGTGTGGCGGGGCGACGCGGACGCCGGGGAGCTGGCGGATTTCACCGTCGAGGTGCACGAGGGCGAGGTGGTGCTGGACATCGTGCACCGGCTCCAGGCGACCCAGGCGCCCGATCTCGCGGTGCGCTGGAACTGCAAGGCGGGCAAGTGCGGTTCGTGCAGCGCGGAGATCAACGGGCGGCCGCGGCTGATGTGCATGACCCGGATGTCGGTCTTCGACCGTACGGAGACCCTCACGATCACCCCGTTGCGGGCCTTCCCGGTCGTCCGTGACCTGGTCACCGATGTGTCCTTCAACTACGCCAAGGCCCGCGAGATCCCGTCGTTCGTGCCGCCCGCGGAGCTGGCGCCCGGTGAGTACCGGATGCAGCAGGAGGACGTCGGCCGCTCGCAGGAGTTCCGTAAGTGCATCGAGTGCTTCCTGTGCCAGGACACCTGCCATGTGGTGCGTGACCACGAGGAGAACAAGGCGGCGTTCGCCGGTCCGCGCTTCCTGATGCGGATCGCCGAGCTCGATATGCACCCGCTGGACGCGGCCCCGGCGTCGGGGATCGACCGCAAGGCCACCGCGCAGGACGAGCACGGGCTGGGCTACTGCAACATCACCAAGTGCTGTACCGAGGTCTGCCCCGAGAACATCAAGATCACCGACAATGCGCTGATCCCGCTGAAGGAGCGCGCCGCGGACCGCAAGTACGACCCGCTGGTGTGGCTCGGGAACAAGATCCGGCGCCGTACCGAATGAGCCGGTAACGGGTGCGCGGGGGCCGGTGTCACCGCCGGCCCCCGCGCCACGTCCGCCCGGGTCTCCGAACGGGCTCAGCGTCTCAGAACAGGCTCAGCAGGGCCTCCGCCGGATCCACCGCCGTCGACTCCCCGTCGGGCAGGGCGAGTTCGAACCACACGGTCTTGCCGCGCGGGGTACGGCGGCTGCCCCAGCCCTCGCTCAGCAGACCGACCAGCTGGAGTCCGCGGCCGCCCTCGTCGGTGTCGCGGGCGCGGCGGCGGCGCGGCTGGGCGAGGTCGGCGTCCCAGACCTCGCAGACCAGCGAGCGGTCCAGCAGCAGACGCAGCCGGATCTCGCCGTGGCCGTGCCGCAGTGCGTTGGTCACCAGCTCGCTGACCAGCAGCTCCGTGGTGTCGACCAGGTCCTGGAGGCCCCAGTCCGTGAGCTGGTCGCGGGCCAGTTCCCGGGCGCGGGCCACCGAACGCGCCTCCGGCGCCAGATTCCAGTCGCCCACCGCGTCCTTGGGCAGCCCCTGCACCCGCGCCATCAGCAGCGCGATGTCGTCCTCGCCGTGCGAGGTGTCCAGGGCGTTCAGGACGTGGTCGCAGGCGTCCTCCAGCGGGCGGTCGGCGCCCGAGAGGGCCGTACGGAACGCCCGCAGCCCCTCGTCCAGCGGATGGTGGCGGGACTCCACCAGACCGTCGGTGTAGAGCGCCAGCAGCGCGCCGTCCGGCAGCTCGACCTCGATCTCCTCGAACGGTTCCCCGCCGACGCCCAGCGGCATCCCCGGGGGGACGTCGAGCAGCAGCGCGTCCTCGCCGTCCTCGACCAGCACCGGCGGCAGATGCCCGGCGTTGGCGAACGTACAGCGCCGGGTGACCGGGTCGTAGACGGCGTAGACGCAGGTGGCGAGGTAGACCTCGGAGAGATCGGCGGTACGGGCGGAGCGCCCCGTCTCGGGCGCGGCCTCGGCGGCTCCGGACCGGCCGCGGGCGGACCGGGACTGGGACCGGCCGTCGCCGTCGCCGCCGAGCCCGCGGGCGATCTCGTCCAGCGCCGAGAGCACCTCGGCCGGTTCCAGGTCCAGCAGCGCCAGCGTGCGGACGGCGGTGCGCAGTTCGCCCATGGCCACGGCGGCGCGCAGTCCGCGCCCCATGACGTCGCCGACGACCAGGGCCGTGCGGTGGCCGGGGAGTTCGATGACATCGAACCAGTCGCCGCCGACCTCGGTGGCGGTGGTGCCGGGCAGATAGCGGCAGGCGATGTCCAGGCCGGCCGCCTCCGGGTCGCCGGGCGGCAGCAGACTGCGCTGCAATATCAGCGCGCGTTCGTGTTCCCGGCGGTAGAGGCGGGCGTTGTCGATACAGACCGCGGCGCGCGCGGCCAGCTCGACGGCGAGCGCGGTGTCGCGCTCCCCGAACGGCTCGCTGCCCTTCGTACGGGAGAACTGCACCAGCCCGACGACGGTGTCCCTGGCGACCATCGGCACGGCGAGGGTGGAGTGCACCACCGCGCCCAGCTCCGGCCCGTCGTCGCTCTCCCGGCCCGGGATGATCTGCGCGTGGGCGGTCCGCAGGGCGCCCGCGCAGGGGGAGTTGAAGGGGTAGCGGTGGACGGCGCCGACCGCGACCGGGCCGGGTGCGTCGCCCAGGACTCCGGGGGCGGTGGCGAGCGGGGCGTCCGAGACGGCGCTGGCGAAGGCGACCCGGCGCAGTTCGGCGCTGCCGTCGCTGGTGCCGGGCGGGGCCTCGTCACCGGACAGCAGGCCCTGGTAGAGGTCCACCGAGGCCAGATCGCAGAACTGCGGGACGGCGACGTCCAGCAGGGTGCGGGCGGTGGTCTCCAGGTCGAGGGAGTTGCCTATCCGGGCGCCGGCCTCGTTGAGCAGGGCGAGGTTACGGCGGGCGTTGGCGGCCTCGCGCTCGGCCCGGCGCCGGCCGGTGACATCGGCGGCCAGCGCCGCGACACCGATGGGGCGGCCGCTGGCGCCGTGCAGCCGGTAGAGCGACACCGACCAGCGGCGGCGGTCCTCGTCGTTGGAGGCCAGGCCGACCAGCTGCATCTCGGCGACCGGCTCGCCGGTGTCCAGGACGCGGCGCAGCGCGGCGGTCATCCGCTCGGCCTCGGACCGGGGCAGGAAGTCGTGCGGGCCGCAGCCGCGGTACTTGCTCGCCGGGCCGCCGAAGACCGAGGCGAACCGCTCGTTGACCCGCAGCAGCTTCAGGTCCGTGCCGAACAGGGTGAAGCCCATGGGAGATTGACCGAAAACGGCCTGCGAGGCGGCGAGGTCGGTTTCGATGCCGCGCAGCGCCCGGACGTCGACGACCAGGCAGACCGCGGCGCGTTCACCGTCCTCGTTGCGGGACGGCATCACATAGATCTCGGCGAGGCCGTCGGCCGTGCCGTTCGCTTCCCTGCGGTAGGGCACCAGGCCGGTCCACTCCCGGCCGTCGAGTATCTCGGACACCTTGCGGTGCCCGGTCTCCCGCAACTCCCGCGGGACGAACGCCTCTACGGGGTCCTTGCCGAGCGCGTATCGGGCGGGGATGCCGAGCATCTGCTCCGCGCGCTCGCTCCACTGCTCGATCCGCCCGTCGGGGCCGAGCGAGAAGGAGGCCACCCGGATGTAGTCGTAGATCGAGCCGGGCCGGCTGCTCTGCCATACGGGCGGACCGTGCAGTTCGCGCAGGGGTGGATGGCCACCTGGGTCGCCGGGGCTGTCCACACCGCCCTGACCTTCGGCCTGCGCGGGTTCTGCCCCGCCAGATGACATCTTGCTCACGAGCCCCGTCCCCTCCAGCTCATCGTGCCCGGACCGGACCAGCTCGAGTATCCAATACCCCAGCTATCCGGAACACGGTCTTCACGATCACAGCACAGTCTCGATCGCAGCTCATCGACGGAATGTCGATGAGATGGCAACGATCAGGACTTCATCTGTCTCCTAACCAGCCACCGACAGCTCGAACCACACTGTCTTACCGCTCTTTCCGCGCCGGGTCCCCCAACGTCGCGAACTGCATGCGACCAGCTGCAATCCACGGCCTCCCTCGTCATCGGGAGCGGCGTCGCGCTCCCGCGGCGGGTCGGGCAGCGGATCGGAGACCTCGACGAGCAGCCCGTCGGCACTGAGCAGCACCATACGGACGCCGATGGGCCCGCTCGCATGGCGCAGGGAGTTGGTGACGAGCTCACTCACGAGTAGTACGGCCATATCGGCGGCGCCGTTCAGGCCCCAGTCGTCCATGACCCGCCGGACGGCCGTACGGGCGGTGCGCACCGCTCCCGGGTCGGCCGGGAAGCTCCATTCAGCGGTGGCGGCACCGGTGGCCTTGCTGCGCCTGCGAGCGCTGCCGGAGCCGGGCTCAGGGACCCCTGCCGCTGCGCTGTCGCTCACGCCGATCACATCCCAGCCCGATGGCATCCCCGTCGTCTTGTCCGTGTCGAGGGGGTCAATCTGGACATACCCGGTATCCCTCCCCGCATATCGCCTAGGGCGGTGCACTGTGGCACAAATGAAACATATTGCGGGGATGGCGGACCGAGTGGCGGGCGAGGCCGGATGCCGGCGGGGCCGGGTGCGCGCGGGGAGGACGCGGGCAGCGGCGGCAGGACGCGGGAGGCGGCGGGCAGGCCGCAGACGGGGGCGGGCAGGGGCGCAGGCAGCGGCGGGCAGGGCGCGGCCGGCTGCGGCTCGTTACCGCCGTACGCCCGTCGCCCCGGCCGGGGCCGCCAGCCGGCGCATCGCCACGGCGACCGCCGGGCGGTCCTGGTCCAGCCAGTCGACCTGGTTCTCCTCGCCGGGCAACAGCCAGCGCAGTGCGTCATGGTCCTGGAGCGGCCGCGGCTCCCCGGACAGCAGCCGGGCGGTCCACACCTGAAGGACATAGCCGGGGCGCAGTATCCACTCGCCCGGAATCCGCTCCAGGGCCGCGGCCTCGACACCCAGCTCCTCGCGCAGCTCCCGCTCCAGCGCCTGCTCGGGTGTCTCGTCGTCCTCCACCTTGCCGCCGGGCAGCTCCCAGCGGCCGGCCAGCGCGGGCGGTGCGCTGCGCCGTGCGGCCAGCAGCCGCCCGCGCTCGCACACCGCTCCGCCCACCACTACGCGCACGGTCGTCATGCGCGGCAGCCTACGTCCCCCGCCCTGGTCCCGCTTGCCGCCCGGCGCCCCTCAGGTCGCCGCGCGGTCGGCCTTCTCGACCACGTAGAGCTGCTGGCGGCCGCGCGTCTCCAACCGGTCGGCCACCCGCTCCGCCTCCGCTCGGGTGGCATACCGCCCCACGCGATAGCGGTTGCCCCCTTCGTCCTGGCGGATGACGAGCCAGGGGAGCACGGCTCCACCCTCAGTCATTACGCCCCTCCGTCCGCCGGATAGCGCGCCGTCACGCGCTCCTGGTCTGCTGATGCCGAAATCGCAATCCGCATATGCCCGAGCGTACGCCCGACCTTCACTCAGCGGATATGGATTTACACAAAGAGGTACCGAACCGGCCACCCGCGGGCCCCGGCGAACCGGAAGCGGCCTGCGAGTGGCCGGTGGGGCCCGAGGGGCTCGGGCTGACGTATCGGCGCCGACGGCGCGGGAGCGGGGCTCAGGCCCTGACGGAGACCTTGTCCCCTTCGGTCTCCTCGGCCGCCTCGGCCTCTTCCGCCGCACGGATCTCGGCCTCGGCCTGCACCAGCGTCGGGTTGCGCCAGGAGCTGCGCACGCCCCAGTAGTAGAAGGCCAGTCCGATCAGGGCGACCAGGACGATGTCCCAGCCCTCGGGCAGATAGCCCTTACCGCCGAACTCCTTACCGCCCATGTACGAGACGGCGGCCATGACCAGCAGATACGCCACCATCCAGGCGCCGGCCTTCAGATGCGGGCGCAGCGCGGCCCACGGCTTGCGGCCCTGGGTCAGCGGCTTGCCGATCTCGTACCAGGCCCAGACCGGGAGTCCGACGGCCATGATCAGGATGACCTTGCCGGTGAGCGGCCAGCGGCCCCAGTACAGGACCAGCGAGCCGAAGATCATCGCGATCGGCGCGATCACCGGCATCGCCTTCAGCTGCACCGGGCGCTTGAGGTCCGGCGCGACGCGGCGCAGCGACATCACCGCGACCGGGCCGGTGATGTACGAGATGACCGTGGCCACCGAGACGATCTCGGCGAGCGAGCCCCAGCCGCGGAAGACGGCGAGGAACAGGAAGGCGATCACGAGGTTGAGCAGCAGCGCCGGGCGCGGCACACCGGTCTTCTTGTCCACCTTGCCGAAGATGCCCGGCAGATGACCGTTCTCCTGCACACCGTGGATCATGCGGGAGGTGGTGGCCGCGTAGATCATGCCGGTGCCGGACGGCGACACAAAGGCGTCCGCGTACAGCAGCAGCGCCAGCCAGTTGAGGCCCCAGGCGATGGCGAGGTCGGCGAGCGGCGAGTTGAAGCCGAGGCCGGCCCAGCCGCCGCCGGCGGCCAGCTTGTCGCCGGGCACCGCCATCAGGAACGCGACCTGGAGCGCGACATAGATGACCAGCGCGATCACGATCGACCAGATGACGGCCTTCGGCAGCGACTTGCCGGGGTTACGGGCCTCGGCGGCGAGGTTCAGCGGGGACTGGAAGCCGTTGTAGGCCCAGACGATGCCGGAGACGGCGACCGCGGTGAAGACCGAGCTCCAGCCGTTGGGCGTGAAGCCGCCGTGGTGAACGATGTTGCCGGTGTCGAAGTGCGCCAGCATCAGCGCGCCCGCGGTCATGGCCGGGACGACGACCTTGAAGACCGTGATCGCGGTGTTGGTCTTCGCGAACAGCGAGATCGCGAACCAGTTGAGGAAGAAGTAGAAGATCAGCAGCACGCTGGCGAGCCCGACACCGGTGCCGGTCAGCTCCTTGCCGTCGTACAGCGCCTGCGCCCAGCCGAAGTCCCAGGAACTCATGTACTGGACGGAGGCGGTGGCCTCACCCGGGATGACCGAGACGATCGCGATCCAGTTCGCCCAGGCCGCGAGGTAGCCGGCGAGCGAGCCGTGGGAGTACTGGCCGTAGCGGACCATGCCGCCGGCCTTGGGGAACATCGAGCCGAGCTCGGTGTAGGTGAGGGCGATCGTCAGAGCGACCAGCGCTCCGATGATCCAGGCGAGGATCGCGGCGGGGCCGGCGATGGCGGCGGCCCGCTCGGCTCCGAAGAGCCAGCCGGAACCGATGATGGACCCGAGACCAGTGGCGGTCAGGGCGATGGTCCCGAGGGACCGACGGTAGTTCGAGTGCGCGCCCTGCTCCGCACTCGGGGTCTTCGTCGTGCTCACGTGCTGGTCTCCTGGTCTTCCCCCGTGCCGTGCACAAACTTCGCCATCGTAAGAGCGAATCGGACGGTCGACTTCCCCCACTCGGCCAAAAATCGCGCCCAGTTGAGGGTCTGTGGGGTATCCCACACCGGGTTGCGGGCGGCATTTGCCAAGAAAGTGGGCGAAATGGGGCACGAACCTGAGAACCAAAGGCGCGCTGTGCGCGTCTAGGCGACACACACAGGGCACCGAACCACCACACCATCTACTTCACAGGCAGGTGGTAGGCGACCCGATAGCGGTCCGCGAGGGTGACGACATCGGCCGTCTCGACCGGCCGGCCACCCGCGAAATACGTCCGCGAGACGACCAGCACCGCATGCCCCGGCACCCCGCCCAGCGTCATCGCCTCCTCCGCGAGCGACGGCCGCGCACCGACCTCCTCGACGACGTTGTCCACCACCACGTCGATGGCCGCCATCCGTTCGACCACCCCGCGGCCCGCCAGCGGCCCCTCCTCCGGCAGCATCACCGGCGTCCGCCCGGTCACCTCCAGGGGCTCCCACGAGGTCGAGAGCATCGACGGCTCCCCCTCCGCCCGGAAGACATAGCGGGTACGCATCACCTTGGCCCCGTGCGGGATGCGCAGCCGGGCCGCGACCACCGAACCGGCCGCCTCCTGCTCGCTGCTGGACTCCCAGGTGCCGCGCACCCGCTCGTCCGTCTGCTCCTGCCGGAAGGGCGTACAGCCACCGGCCGAATGGAAGCCGACGCGGGCGATACGGCGCGGAACGGGCTGTTCGCGCACATAGGTCCCCGACCCCGAGCGACCCTCGACCAGCCCCTCGGCCATCAGGACCTTGCGCGCCTCCAGGGCGACGGTGTCCGAGACGCCGTACTCCTCGCGGATGCGCGCCTGGGAGGGAAGGCGGGTGTGCGGCGGCAGCACCCCATCGACGATCTTCTGGCGCAGGTCGCCGGCGACGCGGAGGTACGCGGGCTGCTCACCGAAAGGCACATGCCCCTCCCAACAGCTTGACAGTCAGCAACAGCGTGGCAACCGCGCGTTGCCGACCGCAACCTTGGGCCAGATGTTCACCTGATGTGATGAATCCCAGCTCAGCACGTGTATGAGGCGAGATCAGGCTCTACCAGGCCCGGCATCCCCACCCCGCGCCACCCCACTGGTTCTTTCCACCCGGGTGGACGCGACCCATACATGTCACGATCGAAACGGGACCACGTTCGAAGGACACGTCCGAAACGGCATACCGGACACGGCACTGCCCGGCTCGAAGACGCCGCACCAGGAACGCGGAACGCGGCATCAGGACGGGAAGGAAGGCAGCCCATGCCCGCCGAACCCCACCTCTCCCCCATGCCCCGGGACTGGCAGCGGGCGCTCGCCGTCGTCGCCCACCCGGACGACCTCGAATACGGCGCCGCGGCCGCCATCGCCGAGTGGACCGGGGCCGGGCGGCAGGTCAGCTATCTCCTGGTCACCCGCGGCGAGGCCGGTATCGACGGGCTCGCACCCGCCGAGTGCGCCGCGGTCCGCGAGACCGAGCAACGGGCCGGCGCCGCGCTCGTCGGCGTCCACACCGTCGAGTTCCTCGACCGCCACCACGACGGTGTCATCGAGGCCGGCCCGGCGCTGCGCCGCGATCTGGCCGCGGCCATCCGCCGCCACCGCCCGGAGCTCCTGGTCACCCTCAACCACCACGACACCTGGGGCGGCGTCCAATGGAACAGCGCGGACCACCGGGTGGTGGGGCGCGCCGTCCTGGACGCGGCGGGCGACGCCGGCAACCGCTGGATCTTCCCCGAGCTCGCCGGCACCCAGGGCCTGGCGCCCTGGAACGGGGTGCGCTGGGTGGCCGTGGCGGGCTCCCCGCACCCCACGCACGCCGCCGAGGTCGGCCCCGGCATCGACCGCGCGGTCGACTCGCTGGCGGCCCACAGCACCTACATCAAGGGCCTGGGCGGCTCCACCCAGGACCCCCGCGCCTACGCCCGCAGCTTCATCGAGCAGACGCTGCGCGCCGGCGGCGAACGCTACCGGGGCCGCCCCGCCACGCTCTTCCAGCTCTTCCCCCGCTGAGGTGCACGGCCTCCCGGGAAGCCCGCGGACGAACCCGGACGCCAGCCCCGCGACCTCCTCCGGCCGTTCCAGCGGCATCGTGTGCGTCCCGTCCACTGGGTGGGCCGGGCCGCCGCCGGCCGGGCCCGTTCTGTGGGCCGTCGGTGGCGCAGCGGGCCGCACCCGCTTGCGCCTCCCGCCGAGCGCCCGCACCGCCCTGAACAATCGCCCCTGACCAGGACGTATGCATGCGTCTCAGCGGACTGAGGGGAACGACCGATGGACGGAGCGAGACAGCCGGACCGCAGAGCCCTGTTGGCCGGCGGACTGTTCGCCGCCACGGCGGCACTCACGGGGTGCTCCTCGGCGAGCACCGCCCCGGCAGCAGCCGGCGCCTCGCCGCAGGCGCGGCCCACCATGCAGCCCACCGCGCGGCCGACCACCCCGGAGGCGGCCTTCACCCGCCTGATGGAGGGCAATGAGCGCTGGGTGAGCGGCGACCTCCAGCACCCCGACCGGGATCCGGACCGGCGCGAATTCGTGGCCCAGAAACAGACGCCGTTCGGGTCGGTCCTCGCGTGCATCGACTCCCGGGTGCCGCCGGAGCTGCTCTTCGACACCGGACTGGGCGACCTCTACGTGATGCGCACGGGCGGCGAGGCGGTCGGGCCGGTGGTCACGGGATCCGTGGAGTACGGGCCGATGACCAGCGGTACTCCCCTCATCGTGGTCCTCGGCCACCAGCGCTGCGGCGCCGTCGAGGCGTCGTACAAGTCCCTCCGCGACGGCAAGCCGCTGCCCGGCAACCTGGAGGCCATCGCCCGCGCCCTGCGGCCGGCCTACGAACAGACGGTCCGGGAAGGCGGCAGCGACCCGGTCGACACCATGGCCCGCGCCCAGGTCACCCTGACCGCCGCCAATCTCCGCACCAACCAGGACCTGGCCCCCCTCGTACGCAAGGGGACCCTCGCCGTGGTCGGCGCCTACTACTCCCTGGACACCGGCAAGGTGGAGGTGCTGTCGGGCGCGCCGTCCTGACCTGGCGACGGCCCGGCTGCGCTACCAACGCGGCCGTCTCGGCCGGGGGCTGCCGGGTCCGCCGGGGCAGCCGGGGCGCGCCGGGGCCCGCCGGTTTCAGGCTGCCGGGAGCTCCGCCCACCAGGTGATGCCGCCCGGGTGGACCCGGGTGCCGCACTCGGCCGCCAGGGCGGTGACGATGCCGAGCCCGCGGCCGTGCTCGCCCGGGCAGGGGCCGGCGGCCGGCCGCCCGTCCGCCGCCGGGGGCCCCGCGTCGGTCACCTCGACGCGCAGGGCGCCGCGCCCGTCGGCACCGGCCCGCGACAGCCGCAGTACCGCCGGCGGCAGGGCGTGCACGACCGCGTTGGTGATCAGCTCCGAGATCACCAGGAGCGCGTCCTCGGCGCGGTCCGGGGACAGGTTCCAGTCGGCCAGGACCGTGCGCACCCTGCGGCGTACGACCGGGACGGCCTCAGGGATGTGCGGCAGCGGACAGACATGCTCGTCCGCCTCCGGAACCACCAGGTCAAGCCGTGCCGTCATGCCTCCACCTCCGAGGCCGCTGCCGGCTGGACGCCGGACTTGAGAGGGACGCTATGGCGGACGGTGGAGGCGGTCAATGAACGGCGGTCGGCATTACCGAACGCTGGATCCCGAGGGCTTCTTCCCTCCGGCAGCGGCCGACCGCGGGACTACCATTGCCTCATGGCCGGCCCGGTCCAGTCGATCGAACGGGCGGCGGCGATCCTGCGTCTGCTCGCCAGCGGGCCCCGTCGGCTCGGGCTCGGTGAGGTGGCCGCGTCACTCGGTCTCGCGAAGGGCACCACCCACGGCATTCTGCGCACACTCCAGAACGTCGACTTCGTCGAGCAGGACGCGGCGACCGGGAAGTACCACCTCGGGGCCGCACTGCTGCACCTGGGCACCAGCTACCTCGACGTCAACGAGCTGCGGTCGCGCTCCATCAACTGGGCCGACGCCCTGGCCGCTCGTAGTGGGGAGGCGGTCCGTCTGGGCGCGCCCCTGGAGGGCAAGGTGCTCATCGTCCACCACGTCTTCCGCCCCGACGACACCCTCCAGACCCTGGACGTGGGCGCGCTGCTGCCGCTGCACGCCTCCTCGCTCGGCAAGGTGCTGCTGGCCTTCGGCAGCGTGCCACTGGAGCCGGCCGTGGAGGCCGGGCTGGAGGCGTACACCCGGCACACCCTCGTCGCCCCGGAGCGCCTCACCCGGGCGCTCACCGAGGTCCGGGAGCTCGGGTGGGCCGCCGAAGTACAGGAGATGACCATGGGCGAGGCCGGCATCGCCGCGCCGATCCGGGGCCACGGTGGCCTCGTGGTCGGGGCCATCGGTGCCTCCGGCACGGTCGAGCGGATCTGCGACGCCAAAGGGGCCCCGCAGCCGGCCCTGGTCAGCCAGGTCCGCCACGCCGCCCAGGCGATCTCCAGAGACCTGGGGGCCGCCCGCTGGTAGACCCCGACGCCCGCATGCCCCGCGAAGGGAGGCTGATCATGGTTGAGCGGTATGTGATGTCCATCGACCAGGGCACCACCTCCACCCGATGCATCCTGTTCGACCACCAGGGGCGGCTGGTGTCGGTCGCCCAGCGGGAGCACCAGCAGCACTTCCCCCGGCCCGGGTGGGTCGAGCACGACGCCGTCGAGATCTGGCACACGCTTGAGCGCGTGGTGCCGCAGGCGCTGTCCGACGCCGAGGTCGGCCCCCATGAGATCGCCGCCATCGGGATCGCCAACCAGCGCGAGACGACCGTGCTGTGGGACCGGCGTACGGGAACCCCGCTGGGCAGGGCGATCGTCTGGCAGGACACCCGTACGGCACCGCTGGTCGAGGAGCTCAGAAGCCGGCCCGGTGACGACTTCTTCCTCCGGCGCTGCGGCCTGTCCCCCTCCACGTACTTCTCCGCCCCCCGGATCCGCTGGCTGTTCGACCATGTCGACGGGCTGCGGCAGCGCGCCGAGGACGGCGAGGTGCTGTTCGGCACGATGGAGAGCTGGCTGATCTGGAACCTCACCGGCGGGCCGGCCGGCGGCGTGCACCTCACCGACGTCACCAACGCCAGCCGCACCATGCTCATGAACATCGGCACGCTCGACTGGGACGAGGAGCTGCTGGAGTTCTTCGGGGTCCCCCGCCCGATGCTCCCGGAGATCCGCTCCTCGGCCGAGACCTACGGAGTCGCCCGTTCCGTCCTTCCAGGTGTCCGTATCACCGCGGCCCTCGGTGACCAGCAGGCCGCGCTGTTCGGACAGACCTGCTTCGCCCCCGGCGAGGCGAAGTGCACCTACGGAACCGGCAGTTTCCTGCTGCTCAACACCGGCACCGACCTCGTACGGTCCCGGCACGGGCTGCTCACCACCGTCGCCTACAAGATCGAGGACCAGCCCGCGGTCTACGCGCTCGAAGGCCCGATCGCGGTCACCGGCGCCCTGGTCCAGTGGTTCCGCGACCGGCTGGGCCTGATCAGCACGGCCCCCGAGATCGAGACCCTGGCACGCGCGGTCGAGGACAACGGCGGCTGCTACATCGTCCCGGCCTTCTCCGGGCTGTACGCGCCGCACTGGCGCAGCGACGCCCGCGGCGTCATCGTCGGCCTGACCTCGTACATCACCAAGGAGCACCTGGCCCGGGCCGTGCTGGAGGCCACCGGCTGGCAGACCCGGGAGGTGGTCGACGCCATGAACGCCGACTCCTCGCTCGCCCTGAAGGTGCTCAAGGTGGACGGCGGCATGACGTCCGACAACCTCCTGATGCAGTTCCTGGCCGACGTGCTCGACGTGCCGGTGGTGCGCCCCATGGCCGTCGAGACGGTCTCCCTGGGCGCCGCGTACGCCGCCGGCCTCGCCGCCGGCTACTGGCCCGACCTGGAAGTCCTGCGCCGCAACTGGCACCGGGCCGCCCAGTGGCTGCCGGACATGGATCCCGGGCGGCGGCAGTCGGAGTACGAGAACTGGAAGCGGGCGGTCGAGCGCGCACTCGGCTGGATCCGGCCGCCCACCCCAACTTGACGACTCGTCACCAGAGAGCGCCCGTAGAACGGTTGCACAGGGCCGGGTTCCGCACACCCGGTCGTCCGGTGGCGGCGCCACATCGAGTGTCCGCCCGGCCACCGCAAGCCGATGTCCCAGTTCCGTAAGGAGGCGAGGCGTTCCCCGGCGCCCTTGCGGCGACTGTGATGGGACGCATGAAATCGCGTCTCTCTCCTCCCGTGTTCCAGGGCAGACTCCACGACGCCCGCACGGCGACCTCGATCGGCCGGTGGCTGGGCCCGGCGTTCGCGGTGTGCTTCGTCACCGGCCTGATCAGCCACGTCATGCAGCATCCGCCGGACTGGCCGGCCTACAGCATCCCCAGCCGCCCGTCATGGGGGTACCGGCTCACCCAGGGCCTGCACGTCGCCTCCGGCATCGCGGCCATCCCCTTGCTGCTGGCCAAGCTGTGGACCGTATATCCACGGCTGTTCGATCGGCCCCTACTACGGTCGGTCCGGCACGCCCTGGAGCGGCTGTCGATCGCCGTGCTGGTGGCAGGCTCCGTCTTCGAGCTGGCGACGGGACTGCTGAACACGGCCCAGTGGTACCCGTGGCCGTTCTCGTTCGTGCCGGTGCACTACGCCGTGGCGTGGCTGGTCGTCGGGGCGATGGTGCTGCACCTCGCGGTCAAGGCCCCCGAGATCCGGGCACACTGGAGCCGGCGGTCGCCCGGGACGCTCGCCCTGCCCGCGCAGGACGGCCCCGACCGGCGGTCCCTGCTGGCCGCGGTGGGCGCCGCGGCCGGGGCCGTCACGCTGACCACCGTGGGCCAGTCCGTCACCCCGCTGAAGGACTTCACCCTGTTCGCGCCGCGCCACCCGGACCAGGGCCCCCAGGCGCTGCCCGTCAACCGGACGGCTGCCGCGGCCGGCGTCGGCCGGATCGCCGACGAGGAGTACCGCCTGGTGGTGGACGGTCCGCAGCGGTACACCCTGACGCTGGACGAGCTGCGCGCGCTGCCACAGCACGAGGTCGAGCTGCCGATCGCCTGCGTGGAGGGCTGGAGCAAGTCGGCGCGCTGGACGGGTGTACGCGTCGTGGACCTGCTGGAACGGGCGGGCTCGCCACCGCACGCACGGATCCGGGTGACGTCCTTGCAACTGCGCGGCGGCTACCGGGTCTCAGAGATGGGCCAGGAACACGCCCGCGACCCCCTGACCCTGCTCGCCCTGCGCCTGAACGGCGCGGAACTCGCCCCCGACCACGGCTACCCGGCACGCCTCATCGCCCCGAACCGCCCCGGCGTACTCCAGACCAAGTGGGTCGGCCGACTGGAGGTCCTGTCATGAGGCTCCTGCGTACCCTCACGGGCGTGGCCGGACTGGCGCTCATGGGCGTCGGGGCGTCCTTGCTGCTGGACGTCCGCGAAGTGACCGGCGTGCTGGCCTGGTTGGCCGGAGCGGTGGTACTGCACGACGCGTTGATCGCGCCGGTGGTGCTGCTGGTGGGGATGGTGCTGGTGAAAGGTGGTGTGCGGGGTGGCGTGCGAGGTGGCGTGCGCGGCCCGGTCCGTGGCGCCCTGACGGTCGCGGGCGCGTTGACCATGGTGGCCCTGCCGGTACTGCTGCGCCCGGGTCCGAGGGCCAACTCCTCGGTGCTGCCGCTGGACTACGTACACAACTGGGTGCTTGCGATGGTGGCTGTGGCCGTGGTGACGGCCGTGGTGCTGGCCGTCCGGCGCTTCAGGCACAGGAACCCCGGCACGACAACGGGGCCGGCCCCGAAGGAGGCCGACCCCGTTTGAGCTGCGTATTCGCCGGATCGCTACATCGATGCCATGGGGGGCGTCAGACGTTGAACCGGAACTCCACCACATCCCCGTCCTGCATCACATACTCCTTGCCCTCCATGCGGGCCTTGCCGGCTGCGCGGGCCTCGGCCACCGAGCCGGTTTCGACCAGGTCGGCGAAGGAGATGACCTCGGCCTTGATGAAGCCCTTCTGGAAGTCGGTGTGGATGACACCGGCTGCCTCGGGGGCCGTGGCGCCCTTCTTGATGGTCCAGGCACGGGTTTCCTTGGGGCCGGCCGTCAGGTAGGTCTGGAGGCCGAGGGTGTTGAAGCCGACGTGGGCGAGGGTGGCGAGGCCGGGCTCTTCCTGGCCGACGGACTGGAGGAGTTCCAGGGCCTCGTCCTCGTCGAGCTCGGCGAGGTCGGCCTCCAGCTTGGCGTTCAGGAAGATCGCCTCGGCGGGGGCGACCAGGGCGCGCTGCTCGTTCTTGAAGTCCTCGTCGGTCAGCTCGTCCTCGTCGACGTTGAAGACGTAGAGGAAGGGCTTGGTGGTGAGGAGGTGGAGGTCGTGCAGGAGCTCCTCCTTGCCCGAGCCCTGGACGATGCCCTGGGAGAAGAGGGTGTCGCCCTTCTCCAGGATCTCCTTGGCCGCCTCGACCGCCGCGACCTTCGGGGCCACGTCCTTCTTGATCCGGGACTCCTTGACCAGGCGCGGCAGCACCTTCTCGATGGTCTGGAGGTCGGCGAGGATCAGCTCGGTGTTGATGGTCTCGATGTCGTTCTTGGGCGAGACCTTGCCGTCGACGTGGACGACGTTCTCGTCCTTGAAGGCGCGGATGACCTGGCAGATCGCATCGGACTCGCGGATGTTCGCGAGGAACTTGTTGCCCAGGCCCTCGCCCTCGGAGGCGCCGCGGACGATGCCGGCGATGTCGACGAAGTCGACGGTGGCCGGCAGGACCTTCTGGGAGGAGAAGATCTCGGCGAGCTTGGCCAGCCGCGGGTCGGGGACGCCGACGACGCCGACGTTCGGCTCGATGGTGGCGAACGGGTAGTTGGCCGCCAGCACGTCGTTCTTGGTCAGGGCATTGAACATGGTCGACTTGCCGACATTCGGCAGACCGACGATTCCGATCGTGAGCGACACGTGGCGACTCGACTTCCGAGCGAGAGGTGGTGGGGTGGGCACGGCCCCGGGAGGGCCGATCCACCAGTCTACGGGGCGGCGGGGGCCGAGCGGCCGCCACCGGGACCGCCCGGCCACCGGCCCGTAGCGAACTCGGCCGCAAGCTCGGCGAAAGCGCGTGTCCCGCGACCGGTTAATACCACTTAGCGGCCTACCGTGGCCGGGTGGAGCAACACGAAGCGCGCACGCCCCAGCACAGCCCGCCGCGGTCCGGACGGCCGCCCGCGGGCCAGGACGCCCGGCTCCCGCGCCCCGCGGAGGCCGTGACCCCCGATCCCGACGACGCCTTTCTCTCCGCGATGCGGGCCTCCGGGTTCGCGTCCGTACCGGCCTCCGCGACGGCCTCCTCGACGGCCGCCGTGCACGCCCCGCCGCGCGGCCCCGCCCAGGCCGGGGCCCTCCGGGCACCCGCCCGTCCGGCGGCCTCGGCGGCCCCCGGGCACGCCCCGGTCCCACCGGCGGGCGCCGAGTCCTCCGCCGTCTACCGGGCCGGGTCCCGGCGCCCGCCGGACGGCCCGCCGGACGGCCCGCGGCGCCGGATGCCGGCCGCCAAGCTGACCGGGCTCGGCTGCTGGCTGCTGGCGACGCTGACGCTGCTGGCGTTCGCCTTCGTGGACCGGCTGCTGTTCGGCGGCGCACCGACCGCCTACGGCGTCTGCTACCTGCTGGTGGGCATCGGCGCGGCGCTGTGGATCAGGCCGTACGACCTGATCTGTGCGCCGGTCACCCTGCCGATCGCCTTCGCGCTGGGTGCGCTGCCGATCCAGCACGGCGGGGACGGGTTCGAGGGGCTGCTGATGGGCCTGTTCACCGTCCTCGCGCTGAACGCGGGCTGGCTCTACGCGGGCACGCTGGTCTGCGCGCTGCTCGCGATCGTCCGGCGGGCGCTGCTCATCGCCCGGCGTCGGGCCAGCCGACCGGTGAGTCGACCGCGGAGCGGACCGCGCGGGCAGCGGAACCGGCCGCCGTCGCGGGCTGCCGACCGGCCCCGGCCGCGGCCCGGGAACCGTCCGCGGCAGGTGGCTCGCCAGCCCGAGCGGCGTGCGCAGCCATCGCGGCCCCCACAATCCCCGCATTGTTCTGAAGCTGAGCCGGCACGATCTCGGCCCTGATGCCCTCGATCAGCGGCAGGAACTTCTCCGCCTTGCGGCTCACCCCGCCGCCGATCACGAACAGCTCGGGCGAGAAGAGCATCTCCACATGGGCGAGGTACTTCTGGACCCGGTGGGCCCAGTGCTGCCAGTTCAGCCCCTCGTCCTCCTTGGCCTTGGTGGAGGCGCGCTTCTCGGCGTCATGGCCGTGCAGCTCCAGATGGCCGAGCTCGGTGTTGGGCACGAGGCGGCCGTCGATGAAGACCGCGCTGCCGATGCCGGTGCCGAGGGTGAGCACGATGACCGTGCCGGGCCGGTCGCGGCCCGCGCCGTAGCGCATCTCGGCCAGGCCGGCCGCGTCCGCGTCGTTGAGCAGCGTGACGGGGCTGCCCGCGGCCTCGCCGCCCAGCCGTCCGGTGAGCAGGGCGTCGGCGTCGAGACCGATCCAGCCCTTGTCGACGTTGGCGGCGGTACGGGTCGTCCCGTCGGTGACCACACCGGGGAAGGTCGCACCGACCGGCCCCGTCCACCCGAAGTGGTCCACGACCTCCTTGACGCAGTCCGCGACCGCTTCCGGGGTGGCCGGGTGCGGGGTCAGTACCTTGTAGCGCTCCTCCACGAGATCGCCGCGCGCCAGATCCACCGGGGCACCTTTGATGCCCGATCCGCCGATGTCCACACCGAAGACCCTCATGGGAAAAGGCTAGGCGCGGACGGGGCGGCTCGCCCCCGGGATGCCGCGACTCGTGGCCCCGGGTGGCGAACCGGCCGGGGGCTCAGTCCTCGGTGGCGGCCTTGGCCTCGGCGCGCAGGTCCCGGCGGAGCTCCTTGGGCAGCGAGAAGTGGATGGACTCCTCGGCGGCCGTGAGGGTCTCGACGTCCTCGTAGCCGCGCTGGGCGAGCCAGTCCAGGACACCGTGGACGAGGACGTCGGGGACGGAGGCGCCGGAGGTGACGCCGACCGTGCCGACACCCTCCAGCCATGCCTCGTCGATCTCCTCGGCGTAGTCGACCAGGTGGGCGTCGCGGGCGCCGGCGCCCAGCGCCACCTCGACGAGGCGCACGGAGTTCGAGGAGTTCTTGGAGCCGACGACGATGACCAGATCGGCCTCGGCGCCCATCTGCTTCACCGCGGTCTGACGGTTCTGGGTGGCGTAGCAGATGTCGTCGCTGGGCGGCGAGAGGAGGTTGGGGTAGCGGCCCTTGAGGGCGTCCACCGTCTCCATGGTCTCGTCGACCGAGAGGGTGGTCTGGGAGAGCCAGACGACCTTGTCCGGGTCGCGGACCTCGACGTTCTCGACGTCCTTCGGGCCGTCGACGAGGGTGATGTGCTCGGGCGCCTCACCGCTGGTGCCGATGACCTCTTCGTGGCCCTCGTGGCCGATCAGGAGGATGTCGTAGTCCTCCTTGGCGTAGCGGACGGCTTCCTTGTGGACCTTGGTGACCAGCGGGCAGGTCGCGTCGATGGTGGCGAGCTTGCCGCGCTTGGCCTCTTCGTGGACGACCGGGGCGACGCCGTGCGCCGAGAAGATGACGATGTTGCCCTCGGGCACCTCTTCCGTCTCCTCGACGAAGATGGCGCCCTTCTTCTCCAGGGTCTTCACGACGTACTTGTTGTGCACGATCTCGTGGCGTACGTAGACGGGCGCGCCGTACTGCTCAAGGGCCTTCTCGACGGCGATGACGGCGCGGTCCACGCCCGCGCAGTAGCCGCGCGGGGCGGCGAGCAGGACCCTGCGGCGCGAAGCGGCTTCGCCCGGGGTGGTGGCGGGAGTCGGGCTGGGCGAGGAAGTCATGCGTCCCATCGTAAGGGCGTGCCCCCGGCCCCGAAGATCGGCCGCTGGCCCAGACTGAGGACGGCACGCAGCGAGGAGGCACGGATGCCGGGCACGAGCGGCAGTGGGGAGGAGGGGGCGGCGGACGGCGTGGCGGACGGCGCCGCCGGCGGGGGCGCGGACTCCGGCGCTCCCGGTGCGCTGCGGCGGACGCTGACCTTCCGGGATCTGCTCGTCTACGGTCTGCTGTTCATCGCCCCGATGGCGCCGGTCGGTATCTTCGGCACGCTCCAGGCCAGGTCGCACGGTGCGGTCACGGCCGTCTACCTGGTCGCGACCCTCGCGATGGCCTGCACCGCCTCCTCGTACGCCCAGATGGTGCGGGTGGCCCCGCGGGCCGGGTCGGTCTACGCGTACGCGCGGGCGGGGCTGGGCGAGGGTGCGGGGTTCGTCGCCGGATGGATGGCGATGCTGGACTATCTGCTGATTCCGGCGGTGGCGTATCTGTTCTCCGGGATCGCGCTGCACGCGCTGGTGCCGGCCGTGCACCCGTGGGTGTGGACGGCGCTGGCGGTGGTGGTGACGACACTGCTGAATCTGGCGGGCGTACGGACCGCGGCCCGGGTCGGGTTCGCGGTGCTGGCGATGGAGATCGTGGTGCTCGCGGTGTTCGTGGTGTCGGCGGTCGTCGTGCTGGTGGCGCACGGGGCGCAGCGCGGGTGGGCCGCGCCGCTGACCGGGGAGGGCGGTTTCTCGGTGGGGGCGGTGCTGTCCGCGGTGTCGGTGGCGGTGCTGTCCTATCTGGGCTTCGACGCGATCGCCTCGTTCGCGGAGGAGGCCGGGGGCGGGGCGGACCGGGTGGCGCGGGCGCTGCTCACCTGCCTGGTGGTGGCCGGGGTGCTGTTCGCGGTGCAGACGTATCTGGCGGCGCTGCTGATGCCGGTGAGCGCGGCGGAGCTCGCGGCCCGGCCCGCGGAGCAGGGCACGGCGTTCTACGCCACGGTCGACTCGGCGGTGGGCGGGTGGCTGCGCGATCTGGTGGCGGTGAGCAAGGCGGTCGGCGCGGCGTTCGCGGCGCTGGCGGGGCAGGCCGCGGCCGGCCGGCTGCTGTTCGCGATGGCCCGGGACCGGCGGCTGCCGGGGGCGATGTCGAAGGTGGACGCGGCCAGCGGGGCGCCGCGCCGGGCGCTGCTGGGGGCGGCCATGGTGACGCTGGTGGCGGCGGTGGGCGCGGCGCGCCGGGACGACGGGCTCGACCAGCTGTCGTCGATCGTGAACGTGGGCGCGCTGACGGCGTTCGGGCTGCTGCACGCCTCGGTGCTCGGCTGGTTCTGGATCCGGGGGCGGCGGGGGGACCGCCGGCCGGGGCGGAGCGGGGCGCCCGGGGACGGGGCCGGGGCGCCGAGCCTGCTGTGGCATGCGGTGGTGCCGTTGCTGGGGCTGGCGGTGGTGATCGCGGTGGTCGTCGAGGCGTCCGCCACCGCGCAGCTCGTGGGCGGGGTCTGGCTGGTGGTGGGGCTGGTGGTGCTGGCGGTGCAGTACGGCGGGCGGGCGCGGGCCTAAGGCCGGACAGCGAGAAGGCCGGAGGCCACGGACCCGAGCACCGCGCGCCCACCGTTGCTCCCCCACTGCCTGAAGGGCGTGGGAGGTACCCCCACACGGCGGGCGGTACCGCTGCGCGGGGCTGTCGGGGTGCGGTGACGGGCCTCCGGGGTAGGGGTGTGGGACTGCTTCGCTTTACGTCCCACACCCCTACCCCACCCCCCCCCGCTCAGATAAA
>NZ_JBHXFI010000035.1:0-85042 GCF_042724075.1 Streptomyces sp. NPDC127097
CCTGCGCCCCCCACCCCCCCCCAACCCACCCCCCGCCCCCTCCCCCGAAGGGGGAGAGGGGGAGGGGGCGGGGGAGCGCCCCGGCCAGGTTCGGGGAGCGCCCCCGCCGGGTCCCACGACGCCGGCCGGCCTCCGCCCGAGCGCCCCGTTGCCGCCCCGCTGCGGCAACGGTCCGCCCGCCCCGCGCGCGCCGCATACCGTGATGCCCATCCCGCCACCACTGGACTTCCGGGGCAGTTGCCCCGGCGAGGAGTGCGTCTGATGTCCGCCGATTTCTTCCTTCCCGATCCCGAGGGACGGGTGCCGAACCCCGAAGGCTATTTCGGTGCGTTCGGCGGCAAGTTCATTCCCGAGGCGCTGGTCGCCGCGGTCGACGAGGTCGCCGCGGAGTACGACAAGGCCAAGGGGGATCCCGCGTTCGCGGCCGAGCTCAACGACCTGATGGTCAACTACACCGGGCGCCCCAGCGCGCTCACCGAGGTGCCGCGGTTCGCCGAACACGCCGGCGGGGCCCGGGTGTTCCTCAAGCGCGAGGACCTCAACCACACCGGCTCCCACAAGATCAACAACGTGCTGGGCCAGGCGCTGCTCACCAAGCGGATGGGCAAGACCCGGGTCATCGCCGAGACCGGCGCCGGCCAGCACGGCGTGGCCACCGCCACCGCCTGCGCCCTGTTCGGCCTCGAATGCACCATCTACATGGGTGAGATCGACACCCAGCGGCAGGCCCTGAACGTCGCCCGGATGCGGATGCTCGGTGCCGAGGTCATCGCCGTGAAGTCCGGCAGCCGCACCCTCAAGGACGCCATCAACGAGGCGTTCCGCGACTGGGTCGCCAATGTCGACCACACCCACTACCTGTTCGGGACCGTCGCCGGACCGCACCCGTTCCCCGCGATGGTGCGCGACTTCCACCGCGTCATCGGCGTCGAGGCGCGCCGCCAGATCCTGGAGCGCGCCGGCCGGCTGCCGGACGCCGCGGTCGCCTGTGTCGGCGGCGGCTCCAACGCCATCGGGCTCTTCCACGCCTTCATCCCGGACGCCGGGGTGCGGCTGATCGGCTGTGAGCCCGCGGGCCACGGCATCGAGACCGGCGAGCACGCCGCCACGCTGAGCGCCGGTGAGCCGGGGATCCTGCACGGGTCGCGGAGTTACGTCCTCCAGGACGACGAGGGCCAGATCACCGAGCCGTACTCCATCTCGGCCGGTCTGGACTACCCGGGCATCGGGCCCGAGCACGCCTTCCTCAAGGACAGCGGCCGCGGTGAGTACCGCGCCGTCACCGACGACGCCGCGATGCAGGCGCTGCGCCTGCTCTCCCGGACCGAGGGCATCATCCCCGCCATCGAGAGCGCGCACGCCCTCGCCGGCGCCCTGGAGGCCGGCCGGGAGCTCGGCGAGGACGGCCTGATCGTCGTCAATCTGTCCGGGCGCGGCGACAAGGACATGGACACCGCCGCCCGCTACTTCAGCCTCTACGACGCGGACGCCGCCGTCGAGGCGGACGCCGGCACCGAGGACGCGGAGATCGAGGGGGACGCCAAGTGAGCGGGAACATCAAGCTGTTGAGTGACACCCTCGCCGCCGCGAAGGCCGAGGGCCGGTCCGCGCTCATCGCCTACCTGCCGGCCGGGTTCCCGACCGTCGACGGCGGCATCGAGGCGGCCAAGGCCGTCTTCGACGGCGGCGCGGACGTCGTGGAGGTCGGGCTGCCGCACAGCGACCCGGTCCTCGACGGGCCCGTCATCCAGACCGCCGACGACATCGCCCTGCGCGGCGGGGTGAAGATCGCCGACGTCATGCGGACCGTGCGCGAGGCCCATCAGGCCACCGGCAAGCCGGTCCTGGTGATGACGTACTGGAACCCGATCGACCGCTACGGCATCGAGCGCTTCACCGCCGAGCTCGCCGAGGCGGGCGGCGCGGGCTGCATCCTGCCCGACCTGCCCGTCCAGGAGTCCGCGACCTGGCGGGAGCACGCCGACAAGCACGGTCTCGCCACCGTCTTCGTCGTCGCCCCCAGCAGCAAGGACGCCCGGCTCGCCGAGATCACCGCGGCCGGCTCGGGCTTCGTGTACGCCGCCTCGCTGATGGGCGTCACGGGCACCCGTGAGTCGGTGGGCGAGCAGGCGCAGGACCTGGTGCGGCGCACCAAGGCCACCACCGGGCTGCCGGTCTGCGTCGGCCTCGGGGTCTCCAACGCCGAACAGGCCGCCGAGGTGGCCCGGTTCGCGGACGGGGTGATCGTCGGCTCGGCGTTCGTCAAGCTGCTGCTGGCGGCGGACGGCGACCTGGCGGCCGGTCTCGCCGGGGTCCGCGGCCTGGCGGGCGAGCTGGCCGAGGGCGTGCGCAAGCGCTCCTGACGGCGGCGCGGCGGCCCGGGCCGGGCGGGACGCCGGCCCGGCCGCTGTCCCCCGATAGGGCGAACATCGGTGCGGAGGGGTGCGGCTGCACCCCTCCGCTTCGTTGTCCAGGGGCGTGAGCCAGAAGAATCATGAGGGTAAGAAATCCGCCCGCGAGCGACTCCAGGAGCAGCGGGAGCGGGAGAAGGCACGCGCCCGGCGCGGCCGCCAGGCGATCGTCGCGGGGGCGGTGGTGGTGGTGCTGGCGGTGGCCGGCGGCATCGCCGTCTGGGCGTCGTCGTCCTCCGAGGAGCACGCCGCCGATGACAACGAGGTCGCCGTCCCGAAGCAGGCCAGCGGCGGCGCCCGGCCCGCCGTCCCGGTGGGCGCGCCCGGCGCCCCCGCCACACTCACGGTGTGGGAGGACTTCCGCTGTCCCGCCTGCCGGCAGTTCGAGACCGCCTTCCGCCCGGTCATCCATGAGCTGGAGGACTCCGGCCGGCTCAAGAGCGAGTACCACCTCGTGACCATCATCGACGGCAACGCCGGCGGCCAGGGGTCCCGGAATGCCGCCAACGCCGCCCTGTGCGCGCAGGACGCCGGGAAGTTCCGCGCGTACCACGACGTCCTCTACTCCCACCAGCCGCCCGAGCCGCAGGACAAGTTCGCCGACAAGCAGTACCTCCTCCAACTGGCCGGCAAGGTCAAGGGGTTGGTGACCCCCGTTTTCACCAAGTGCGTCAACGACGGCACGTACAACCGCTTCGTGCAGAAGTCCACCGACTCCTTCGCCTCCTCCGGATACCGCGGCACCCCGACCGTCCTGCTCAACGGCAAGGACCTGGCCAAGGAGAAGGGCGGCCGGCTCAGCCCCGCGGACCTCAAGAAGATGGTGCTGGACGCCAACAAGGCCGAGCAGCCCGGGAAGCAGAGCGCCGCACCGCACACCGGCGCCTCGCCCCAGGGCCGGCACCCCGCACGGAGCGCCGCACCCCGGGCGGAGCCGACGGGCCGGGGCGTCACCCCGTAAGCGGGGCCATCCGGCGCCGTGGACACACAGCGTCACCGCGTGCCGACGGGGTCGTTACGCAGCCGTAGCCGGGCCGGGTTGCCGCCGACCCCGCCCGGCGCGGTAGCGTCGTCCCTGCCATGGACCTCGCATTCATTCCCAGCCCGTCGGTCGGCGTCGTACATCTCGGCCCGATCCCGCTGCGCGGCTACGCGTTCTGCATCATCATCGGCGTCTTCGTCGGCGTCTGGCTCGGCAACAAGCGCTGGGTGCAGCGCGGCGGCCGCTCCGGAACCGTCGCGGACATCGCCGTATGGGCCGTCCCCTTCGGGCTGGTCGGCGGCCGTCTCTACCACGTCATCACGACGTACGAGCCGTACTTCGGCCCGAACGGCCACCCGCTCGACGCCTTCAAGGTGTGGGAGGGCGGCCTCGGCATCTGGGGCGCGGTGGCGCTCGGCGCGGTCGGCGCCTGGATCGGCTGCCGCCGGCGCGGCATCCCGCTCCCCGCGTACGCCGACGCGCTGGCGCCCGGCCTGGCCCTCGGGCAGGCGATCGGCCGCTGGGGCAACTGGTTCAACCAGGAGCTGTACGGCAAGCCGACCGATGTGCCGTGGGCGCTGGAGATCAGCTCCGACCCGGCCATCGGCCGCGTCGGCGGCACCTACCACCCGACCTTCCTCTACGAGTGCCTGTGGTGCATCGGCGTCGCGGCGCTGGTGATCTGGGCCGACAAGCGCTTCCGGCTCGGCCACGGGCGGGCCTTCGCCCTGTACGTCGCCGCGTACTGCGCGGGCCGCGCCTGGATCGAGTACATGCGGGTCGACGAGGCGCACCACATCCTGGGCCTGCGGCTGAACGTCTGGACCGCGCTGATCGTCCTCATCGCGGCCGTCGCCTACTTCGTGATCTCCGCGAAGAAGGCCCCCGGCCGGGAAGCGGTCGTCGAACCGGGTGCGCAGCCCGTCGAGGGCGCGGACGGCGACACCGCCGGCCCGGACGAGGGCGCCGGGGGCGGCAAGGTCTCGGTCGAGAAGCCGGCGGCGAAGACCGCGGCCGGCGACGAGGCGGAGTCCGGTGCCGACGCGGCCGAGGAGTCCGCGCCGGACGAGCCCGGCGACCAGAAGTCCGCGGACCCGGCGGATGAGCCCGCCGCGGACGCCAAGCCGGCCGGCAGCGGCAGCACCAAGAAGCCCTGAGGCGGCCCCGGCCGCCGTACGCGCCGGGCGGACCCGAGACACGGGCCCGCCCGGCGCTGTGCTGTCCGGACCCGGCGGCCGCCCGTCAGCGCCGGCGCCCGGCCAGGTCCAGCACCCGCCGGGCGCCCGCGACCACCGCCGCGTCCACGAACCGGCCGTCCGGCAGCGCCAGCGCCCCGCCCTCCGCCGTGGCGGCCCGCACGATCTCCCGGGCCGCCGCGACCTCCTCCGCCGAGGGGAGGTAGGCCGCCTCGATCACCGGGAGCTGGCGGGGGTGGATCGCCGCCCGGCCCAGGAAGCCCAGCGCCCGGCCCCGGGCGCAGGACCGGGCCAGCCCGTCGAGGTCGTGGACGTCCGGGTGTACCGACTGCGGCGGCGGGGCCAGACCGGCCGCGCGGGCGGCGACCACGGCCCGGCTGCGCGGCCACGCCAGCCCCGCGTCGTCCCGCACCCCCAGCTCCCCGCACAGATCGGCCTCGCCGAGTGCGATCCCGCGCAGCGCCGGATGCGCGGTGGCGATGGCGAAGGCGTGCTCGATGCCCAGCGCGGATTCGAGCAGCGCGTACAGGGCCGGGGCGGCGGGCAGCGCGCTCGCGGCGGGCGGGGCCGCGGGGGCGAGGGTGGCGGTGCTGCCCGGGGGCGTACGGACCGGGGCGAGGTGGTCCGCGTGGGCGTGCCCGGCCGGCGGTACCGGGCCTTCGGCGGCGTACGGGACGTGCTCGGGTGCCGGCGCCGCGGCCGGCGTCGCCCAGCCGGCGGCGCGGAGGACATCGGCCGGGCCCTGCACCTTGGGCAGCCGGAGACCGGCCAGGCCCGGCAGGGTGGCCAGGGTGCGGATCTCGTGCTCGGCGCGCGGGCCGTCCAGCGCGTTGACGCGGACATGGACCGGCACCGGCAGCGGGTCGCCCAGCAGCTCGGCGGTGGCCCGCAGCGCATGGTCCTTGCGGTCCGGGGCGACCGCGTCCTCCAGGTCGACCACGACCACATCGGCCCCGCAGCCGAGCGCCTTAGTGACCACCTCCGGGCGGTCCCCGGGCACATAGAGCCAGGTCAGCGGGGTGGGAGCGGGGGTCTGGCGGGGTGGCTGCGGCGCCTGTCTCACAGCGCACCCGCCGTGCGCAGCCCGGCGATCTCCGCGTCGGTCAGCCCGAGCCCGGCCAGCACCTCGTCCGTGTCCGCGCCGTGCGGGCGGCCCGCCCACCGGATGGCGCCCGGCGTCTCGGAGAGCCGGAAGAGGACGTTCTGCATCCGGACCGTGCCGAGCTCGTCGTCCGGGACCTCGGTGATCGAACCCAGCGCCGCGTACTGCGGGTCCGCCATCACCTCGCGGATGTCGTAGATGGGGGCCACGGCCGCCTCGGCCTTCTCGAAGGCGGCCAGCACCTCGGCCCGGTCGTGCCGGGCGATCCAGTCACCGACCGCGGTATCCAGCTCCTCGGCGTGCCGGGCCCGTCCCTCGCCGGTCGCGAACCAGGGCTCGTCGATCACCTCGGGCCGGCCGACCAGCCGCATCACCCGCCCGGCGACCGACTCGGCCGAGGTGGAGACCGCCACCCAGGAGCCGTCGGCGGTGCGGTAGGTGTTGCGCGGGGCGACGTTCGCCGAGCGGTTGCCGGTCCGCGGCTGGACATGGCCGAGCTGGTCGTACCAGAGCGGCTGCGGACCGAGGACCGTCAGGATCGGTTCGATCAGCGCCAGATCGACGACCTGGCCGCGGCCGGTGGCCTCCGTCGCGCGCAGCGCGGCCAGCACGGCGTACGACGTGGTCAGCGCGGCGATCGCGTCGGCGAGACCGAACGGCGGCAGGGTCGGCGGCCCGTCCGGCTCCCCGGTGATCGCGGCGAAACCGCTCATCGCCTCGGCGAGGGTGCCGAACCCGGGGCGCCGGGCGTACGGGCCGAACTGCCCGAAGCCGGTGACCCGGGCCAGCACCAGGCGCGGGTTGACGGCCGCCAGCTCGTCCCAGCCCAGGCCCCAGCGCTCCAGGGTCCCGGGCCGGAAGTTCTCGACGACGACATCCGCCCCGGCGGCGAGCCGCAGCAGCACGTCCCGGCCGCCCGGGTGGGACAGATCGAGCGTCATGGTCCGCTTGTTGCGGCCCAGCAGCTTCCACCACAGGCCGATGCCGTCCTTGGCGGGCCCGTGGCCGCGCGACGGGTCGGGCCGGTGCGGATGCTCGATCTTGATCACCTCGGCGCCGAAGTCGCCCAGCAGGGTGGCGGCGAGCGGACCGGCGAACAGCGTGGCGAGATCGAGCACCCGCAGTCCGGTGAGCGGGCCGGCGGCGCGCTCGTCGGCGGTGGTCCGGGGCGCCCCGGACAGGGAGGGGTCGGTCATGGTGCGGGGACCTTCGTTCGGTCGGCGGGGGATCCGGGTACGACCAGCGCGGCGGTGCGCGCCGCGAGGGCGTCGAAGCCGATGCCGTCCAGCCCGCGGACGCCGGTGGCCAGCCGGTTGCGCAGCGGTGCCGTCCAGCGGGCGGGCAGCGCCTCGGGCGCCCCCGCGAGCAGGCCGGCCAGCGACCCGGCGGTGGCGCCGTTCGAGTCGGTGTCCCAGCCGCCCGACACCGCCCGGCAGATCGAGCCGCTGAAGTCGCCGTCGGCGTGGGTGAGCGCGGCGGCCAGCAGCGCCGCGTTGGGCACGGCGTGCACCCAGTGGTGGTGACCGTAGGCGTGGTGCAGCCGGTCGACGACGGTCGCGAAGCCGGCCGGGGTGCCGGTGGGTTCGTCCCGGGCCAGCGCGATACCGCGGCGGACGGCCCGCGCGAGCCGGGAGCGCGCGGGGATCACGGCCAGCCCGGCCCGCAGCGCCCCGTGCACCTCCGTGCCGCCGCCGGCCGCCGCGGCGAGCGCGGCGGCCACGAACATCGCGGCGTACACCCCGTTCGCGGTATGGCTGAGCGTGGCGTCCCGCCAGGTCTGGGCCGCGGCGGCGGCCGGGTCGCCGGGGTGGGTCCAGCCGTGGACGTCGGCGCGGATCTGCGCGCCGATCCACTCCCGGAACGGGTTGCGGTGGCGCGCGGTGTGCGGCGGCTCGATGCCGTCCAGGAGATTGCGGTACGCCACCCGCTCGGCGGTGAAGGTCCGGCCGGCCGGCAGTTCGTCCAGCCACAGCCGCGCCACGTCGGCCGTGCTGAAGCCGGGGCCGTGGCGTTCGAGGAGCAGCAGCCCGAGGAGCGGGTAGTTGAGGTCGTCGTCCTCGGGCATGCCGTCGATGTTCCCGGCGAGCGAGGTGGCGCGGCTGCGGCGGTTCCACGGGTGCCGGGCGGCCACCGCCGGGTCGAGTCCGGTCTCGGTGAAGTACCCGGTCAGCGGCCAGTTCCCGGTCGAGCGGGCGAGCGCCCGGATCCCGTCGAGCGGCAGCTTCTCGACCGGTTTGCCGAGCAGACAGCCGGCCGCCCGCCCGAGCCAGGCGGCCTCCAGCCGGGCGGCCGGCACACCGCCGCCCGGCCGTGGCCCCCCGTCCCCGGGCCACGGTGCCCACTCCCGCTGGATCACCGTCAGCTCGGTGGGCTCGTCGGCCGCCGACGGGCAGGGCAGCAGGGCCAGTTCGTCGAGCAGCGCGCCGGCCAGCGCCCGCAGGGCCGGACCGGCCGGGCCGGGGGAGGCGCCCGCCCGGCCCGGCGCCGTCGTTCCGCCCGCCGCCCGCCACCGCCGCGCGAGCGCGGCGGCGTCCCGGCCGTCCTCCGCCGCCTGGCGCAGCTCGTGCCCGATCAGGTCCTCGGGCTGCACCCAGGTCACCCGGAGCGGCGCCGCATCCGCGGGCCGGGCGGGCGCCGCCGCCGTGGCCGTCACGGTCCGACCGCCTCCGTCATCGCCGGGATCGCCGAGATCGCGGTGAACGCCTGCTCATGGGTGCGGGCGCGGGCCCGGTCGCGGGTGAAGACCTCGCGCGCGACGGCGGCCAGCGCGGCGCCGGGCGCTTCCAGATCGAGGCGGCTGGCGCGGGCGACCTCCGCGCTCCACTCGGACGGCACCGCCTCCGCGCCGCGCAGCGCCCCGACCAGCGCGCCGCTCATGGTGGCGATCGAGTCGCAGTCACGTCCGTAGTTGACCGAGCCGAGGACCGTGGACCGGAAGTCGCCGCCGCCGATCAGCAACATGCCCAGGGCGATGGGGAGTTCCTCGATGGCGTGCAGCCGGGAGGGCCGCCGGGCACCGAGCGACGGGTTGCGGTAGTCCGGGCCGACCGTGTCGAAGGGGGCGACCGCCGCGCGCAGCGGCGCCGGTGCCGAGGCGGGGTCGGTGACCGAGGACGCCGCCTCACAGACCGCCTCGATCGCGGCCCGGGTGCCGTCCTTGGCGAGCCGCAGCGCCTGGACGACGACCGAGGACGGGGTCGCGTCCGGGATGAACGCGGCGGCCACCGCCGCGGCGAACACCCCCGCCGCCTCCCGCCCGTACGAGGACTGATGGGCCCCGGCGATGTCCAGCGCCTCGGCGTAGGCCCGGTCCGGATTGCCGGCGTTGACGATGCCGACCGGCGCCATGTACATCGCCGCACCACAGTTGACGATGTTCCCGACGCCCGCCTCGCGCGGGTCCGCGTGCCCGTAGTGCAGCCGCGCCACGATCCACTTCTCGGCGAGGAAGATCCGCTGCACCGGCAGCGCCTCGGCCTCCAGTTCCGGGATCCAGCGCGGGGTGCCGATCAGATCCGGTACCAGGTGGTCGGCGATGTCATAGGCGTCGAGGTGGTCGCGCACCGCCTCGTAGACCCGCACCAGCGCATGGGTCATCAGGGTGTCGTCGGTGACGTGCCCGTCGCCCTTGTGGTACGGCGCGAGCGGGCGGGCGGTGCGCCAGTCGTCGTGGAACGGGCCGACGATGCCCTCGACCCGGCCGCCGTGCCGCCGCACGATCTCCTCCGGTGTCCGGCCCTCCACCGGCCCGCCGAGCGCATCGCCGACGGCGGCGCCGACCAGCGCCCCGGTCGCCCGGTCCTCCAGGGACGGCGGGACGGGTGCGACGGGGGGCACCGGGTTCACGGGCGACGGCTTGGCGACCACGGTGACGGGGGTGACCGGCAGGATCCGGGTGGCCTGCGGATCGGCAGCGGGCGCCGCGGCCGGTGTCTGCTCGCTTGCGTACGTCATGTGCGGGTGAGTCCTTCCACGGTGGGGGAGGGGGCGGGAGCCAGAAGGGCCCCGGAGACGGCTTCCGGACGGGCCGGCGGGGGTGCCGCGGCGGCTTCGGGCGCGGTCAGCTCCGTACGGGCGAGCAGCCCGGCCAGCTCGACCAGGTCCGTGCCGGCCAGCCGGGGCAGCGCACAGCCGGACAGCACCCGGCAGGCGTCGCGCCAGGTGCGGGGCAGCGCGTGCGCGCCGCCGAGCGCTCCGGTCAGCGCCCCGGCGAGGGCCGGTGCGGAGTCGGCGACCCGGGACAGACAGGCGGCGGCCGGTACCGCCTCGGCGACCCGCCCGTCCGTCGCGAGGGCCAGCGCCAGCGCCACCGGGACGGTCTCCGCCGCGGCGATGCCGTAGCTGTAGACGTGGTCGACGATCTCGTGCTCCAGCACGGGCACCAGGGCGAAGGCGGTGCCGGGGCGGCCGGGCGGGCCGGGACCGTCGGTGGCGAAGGACCGGGCGAGCCGGACCGCGTGCAGGGCGTTGCGGCGGATCTCGGTGCCGTCGGGGAGCTGGTCCAGCGCCGCGTCCACACAGCCGCTCGCCGGCGTGCCGCCGAGCGCGGCGGCGACCGCGGCGGCCATCGCCCGCGCGCCGTGCACCCCGTCGCCGTCCTGGGTATAGCGGGCGTCGTACTCGGCCAGCTCGGCGGCGGCGGACGGCTCGCCGGGGTGCACCACGGCCAGCACGGCCGCGCGTACGCAGGCCGCGTCGTCGAAGTAGTGCGGGTTGTCGTGGCCGGTGGCGGGCGGCCGCAGCCCGGCGGCGAGGTTGCCGAGCCCGGCCCGTACGGAGATCCGGGCGCGCAGCGGCAGCACGGCGGACTCGACCTCGGGCGCCCGGTCGGCGGCCGCGGCGACCTCGTTGGCCAGCGCGTTCCAGGCGAGATCGACGGCGGCCCGCATCCGGCGGTCCCGGCCCAGGTCGCTGAGCGGCGCACCGGCCGCGGTGAGCACCGATTCGGCGGTGAAGGCGGCCCACTCGGCGTCGTCGGAGGGGCCCAGCCGCAGCGGTTCGGGCGGCTGGTTGAGGGCGATCGGCACCGGCAGCGTGGTGGTCGCGTTCTGCTCGGCGAAGGTGTCCAGCTCCCGGGTCAGCCGCCGGGTCCACTCCGGCATCCGCGCCGCCCGGTGCCGGGCCGCCGGCCACCCCGCGGCGTCCCCCGAGGCCACCCCGAGCAGCAGCCCCTCGATACGGCTGCGCGCCCCGGCCGGGTCGCCGGGGCCGGCGGCGTTCCGCACCGCTTCCCGGCCGTTCATCCGGCCCCCGCCACGGCCTCGACGCCCGCCCCGGCGACGGGCCCCGCGGCGGCTCCCGCCCCCGGGCCCGCCCCCTGCGCGGTCAGCAGCTCCGCGATGTCCAGCACGTGATAGCCCGCCATCGACGGCAGACAGCTGCCGCGCGCCGGGCCGATGGCGGCGGCCCACGCCTCGGGGATCGCGGCGGCGCCGCACAGCGCACCGGCCAGCGCACCGGCGACGGCCGCCGTGGTGTCGGCGTCCCGCCCCATGTTGACCGCGGTCAGCACCGAGGCGGAGAAGTCGCCGCGGGCCGCCTCGAACGCGCCGAAGGCCAGGCCGACGGCCTCCGGCGCCAGATCCGTCCAGGGGTAGCCGCCGATCACGACGGCGGAGCGCACCGCGCGCTCGGTGCCGAGCTGGGTGATGCCCGGGGTGTGCCGGGAGCGCTGGGCGGCCCCGACCGCGCGGCGCAGCGAGCGGGCGGTCCAGGAGTCCTCCGGCACGACGGACAGCGCGGCGGCGATCACCGCGTCGGTGGCGGAGGCGACCATGGCGGTGGCGACGCCGGCGGCCACCGCCCGGCCGCCGTAGATCCCCTCGCCGTCGTGGCTGACCGTGCCGTCGATGGCCACCAGCCGGGCGGCCTCGGCGGGCCGCCCGGCGGCGAACACCCCGAACGGCGCGGCGCGCATCGCCAGCCCGTCGCTCCAGGCGTGCCGGTGCTGGGCGGAGATGGGCGCGGCCAGGCCCCGGCGCAGGTTCTCCAGGGTGCCGCGCTCACTGAAGCCCGCACCGCGGAACGGCCCCTCGTCACGGTCGGCGATCCACTGGTGCCAGGCGGCCTCGACCTGGGCGACGGTCAGCGCCGAGCCGTGCGCGGCCAGCAGCAGCCCGGAGAAGATCGCGTACTCGGTGTCGTCGGTGCCGGCCGGGTCGTCCTCGACATACCCCTCGATCCGGCCCCAGCGGCGGCGGATCTGCGAGGGCTTCATGTTCTCCGCGGGGGCCCCGAGCGCATCACCGACGGCGAGTCCGAGCAGCGCGCCGCGGGCCCGGTCGCGGACGGCGTCGCCCGCGCCGGGCCGGGCCGGTTCCGCGGGCGGAGGCTGCGCTGCGCTCATGTGCGTGCCGTTCTGTCGTACGGGCCGGCCGCCGCCGGGACCGCGGGGCGCCGCCCGGCTGCGGACCGCTGCGCTGTATCCGTGCCACGCGGCGGCCCGGCTCTCCTGTCCCGGGCGGCAGGGTCACCCGGTCGACCGCCCCGGACGGCCCCGGAGCGGTGCGTCCGGTCGGCCGCGTACGGGGGTGTGACCCGGATCTCATCGCCGACCTCGCGGAAAAACCGCAGGTCAGCGCGGTAAGTTCGGCCTTCCTTGCTAGCGGCGGAGGCCAAGGGCCGCATAACTTCGAAGCGTTGGAGGGGGAAGTGCCGCCATCGGCCCACACCTCGCACGCAGGGAGTAGGTACCGATATGTCCGTCATGGAGATCATGGATGCGGCGGCGCCGACGCATGTGGCCCACCGTGACAACCACACCCACCGCGATGTGAACGGCGGCTGGCTGCGCCCCGCCGTCTTCGGCGCGATGGACGGGCTGGTCTCGAACGTCGCGCTGATGACGGGCGCCGCCGGCGGTGCGCTGTCGCAGCAGGCGATCATCATCACCGGCCTCGCGGGCCTGGCGGCCGGCGCCTTCTCGATGGCGGCGGGGGAGTACACCTCGGTCGCCTCGCAGCGCGAGCTGGTGCAGGCCGAGCTGGATGTCGAGCGCGCCGAGCTGCGCAAGCACCCGAAGGACGAACTGGAGGAGCTGGCGGCCCTCTACGCCTCGCGCGGGGTCGAGCCGGCGCTCGCCCGGCAGGTCGCCGAACAGCTCTCCAGGGACCCGGAGCAGGCCCTGGAGATCCATGCCCGCGAGGAGTTGGGCATCGACCCGTCCGACCTTCCTTCGCCCGCCGTCGCCGCGATTTCCTCCTTCGGATCGTTTGCGTTGGGCGCGCTGTTGCCTGTCCTTCCTTACCTGTTGGGGGCGTCCGCCATCTGGCCCGCGGTGCTGCTCGCGCTGGTCGGACTGTTTGCCTGCGGGGCGGTCGTGGCGCGCGTGACGGCACGTTCCTGGTGGTTCAGCGGGCTGCGCCAACTGGCCCTCGGCGGCGCCGCCGCGGGTGTGACGTACGTCCTGGGAGCATTGTTCGGAACCGTCGTAGGGTGACGTGTCATACGGGTGACTGCATAATTACAGCGTTACCCAGCGGTTTCGGTGTGATGACGGCCGGGCATAAGGCCCAGGCGTCGCGGGCAATGTCGCTCGCCGAACGCCGCCTTGTGGGACGGCCCCGTTTCCGTCCGCGTACTGACTCACCGCAGGTGCGGTGTCCGCATGTTGGAAGCCCCTTTTCGCTTTTCGAGAAGGGAGCCATCCTGTAACCTGCACGAAATTTCGCGGAGGGCCAACGTCGTCCCTCGGCAATGCCTATGCCACGACGACGTTGGGAGAGCCGATGCGTTTCGCGTCCACGCACTCCGCGACCACCAGCAGCAGCGACGCCGCAGCCTGGTCGCCCATGGACGGCCGCCCCGCCCAGCAGGGGATGTACGACCCCCGCAACGAGCACGACGCCTGTGGCGTCGGCTTTGTGGCCACCCTCACCGGCGAGGCCAGCCACGCACTGGTCGAGCAGGCGCTCACCGTCCTGACGAATCTGGAGCACCGCGGTGCCACCGGCTCGGAGCCCGACTCGGGCGACGGCGCCGGCATCCTGCTCCAGGTGCCGGACGCGTTCCTTCGCGAGAACGTCACCTTCGAGCTCCCCGAGGCCGGCGCCTACGCCGTCGGTATCGCCTTCCTCCCGTCCGACGCCCAGGAAGCGGCCGAGGCCGTCTCACGCATCGAGACGATCGCCGGCGAAGAGGGCCTGGACGTCATCGGCTGGCGCGTGGTCCCGGTGGCCCCGCAGCTGCTCGGCAACGGCGCCCGCGCCACCATGCCGGCCTTCTCCCAGATCTTCGTCAGCGACGGGGTGAACACCGGCCTGGCGCTGGACCGCAAGGCGTTCGCCCTGCGCAAGCGCGCCGAGCGGGAGGCCGGGGTCTACTTCCCCTCGCTGTCCGCCCGGACGATCGTCTACAAGGGCATGCTGACCACCGGCCAGCTGGAGCCCTTCTTCCCGGACCTGTCCGACCGCCGCTTCGCCACCGCCATCGCGCTGGTCCACTCGCGGTTCTCCACCAACACCTTCCCGAGCTGGCCGCTGGCCCACCCGTACCGCTTCGTCGCGCACAACGGCGAGATCAACACGGTCAAGGGCAACCGCAACTGGATGCGCGCCCGTGAGTCCCAGCTCGCCACCAAGCTGTTCGGCGCGGAGAACGGCGAGGACGCCGAGAACCTCGCGCGGCTGTTCCCGGTCTGCACCCCGGACGCCTCCGACTCCGCCTCCTTCGACGAGGTCCTGGAGCTGCTCCACCTCGGCGGCCGCTCGCTGCCGCACTCCGTGCTGATGATGGTCCCCGAGGCGTGGGAGAACTCCCCCTCCATGGACCCGGCCCGGCGCGCCTTCTACCAGTACCACTCCACGATGATGGAGCCCTGGGACGGCCCGGCCTGTGTCACCTTCACCGACGGCACCCAGGTCGGCGCGGTCCTCGACCGCAACGGTCTGCGCCCCGGCCGCTACTGGGTCACCGACGACGGCCTGGTCGTGCTCTCCTCCGAGGTCGGCGTCCTGGACATCGACCCGGCGAAGGTCGTCCGCAAGGGCCGCCTCCAGCCCGGCCGGATGTTCCTCGTGGACACCGTCGAGGGCCGCATCATCGAGGACGACGAGATCAAGGCCCAGCTCGCCGCCGAGCAGCCCTACCAGGAGTGGCTGGAATCCGGTCTGATCGAGCTCGCGGACCTGCCCGAGCGTGAGCACATCGTGCACACCCACGCCTCGGTCACCCGCCGCCAGCAGACCTTCGGCTACACCGAGGAAGAGCTGCGCGTCATCCTCGCACCGATGGCCAAGGCCGGCGCCGAGCCGATCGGCTCGATGGGCACCGACTCGCCGATCGCCGCGCTCTCCGAGCGCCCCCGGCTGCTCTTCGACTACTTCACCCAGCTCTTCGCGCAGGTCACCAACCCGCCGCTGGACGCCATCCGCGAGGAGCTGGTCACCTCGCTGATCTCCTCGCTCGGCCCCCAGGGCAACCTCCTGGAGCCGACCGCGGCCTCCTGCCGCAGCGTGACCCTGCCCTTCCCGGTCATCGACAACGACGAGCTGGCCAAGCTCGTGCACATCAACGCCGACGGCGACATGCCCGGCATGAAGGCCGTGACCCTCTCCGGCCTCTACCGGGTCTCCGGCGGCGGCGAGTCGCTGGCCGCCCGGATCGAGGAGATCTGCGCCGAGGCCGACGCCGCCATCGACGACGGCGCCCGGCTGATCGTGCTCTCCGACCGGCACTCCGACGCCGAGCACGCGCCGATCCCGTCGCTGCTGCTCACCGCCGCGGTCCACCACCACCTCATCGGCACCAAGGAGCGCACCCAGGTCGGTCTGCTCGTCGAGGCCGGCGATGTGCGCGAGGTGCACCACGTCGCGCTGCTCATCGGCTTCGGTGCCGCGGCCGTCAACCCCTACCTGGCCATGGAGTCGGTCGAGGACCTGGTCCGCGCCGGCACCTTCCTGCCGGGTGTCGAGGCCGAGACCGCCATCAAGAACCTGATCAAGGCGCTCGGCAAGGGCGTCCTGAAGGTCATGTCCAAGATGGGCATCTCGACCGTCGCCTCCTACCGGGGCGCGCAGGTCTTCGAGGCCGTCGGCCTGGACGAGGAGTTCGTCGAGAAGTACTTCCACGGCACCGCCACCAAGATCGGCGGCGCCGGCCTGGACGTGATCGCCAAGGAGGTCGCGGCCCGGCACGCCAAGGCGTACCCGGCCTCCGGCATCGCCGCCACGCACCGTGCGCTGGAGATCGGCGGCGAGTACCAGTGGCGCCGCGAGGGCGAGCCGCACCTCTTTGACCCGGACACCGTCTTCCGGCTCCAGCACTCCACCCGCTCGCGCCGCTACGACATCTTCAAGCAGTACACCGACCGGGTGAACGAGCAGTCCGAGCGGCTGATGACGCTGCGCGGCCTGTTCTCCTTCGCCTCCGACCGCCCCTCGATCCCGATCGAGGAGGTCGAGCCGGCGTCGGAGATCGTCAAGCGCTTCTCCACCGGCGCCATGTCGTACGGCTCCATCTCCCAGGAGGCGCACGAGACCCTCGCCATCGCCATGAACCAGCTGGGCGGCAAGTCCAACACCGGTGAGGGCGGCGAGGACCCCGAGCGGCTCTACGACCCGGCGCGCCGCTCGTCCATCAAGCAGGTCGCCTCCGGCCGCTTCGGTGTGACGTCCGAGTACCTGGTCAACTCCGACGACATCCAGATCAAGATGGCCCAGGGCGCCAAGCCCGGTGAGGGCGGCCAGCTGCCCGGCCACAAGGTCTACCCGTGGGTCGCCAAGACCCGGCACTCCACCCCGGGCGTCGGCCTGATCTCGCCGCCGCCGCACCACGACATCTACTCCATCGAGGACCTGGCTCAGCTGATCCACGACCTCAAGAACGCCAACCCGCAGGCCCGCATCCACGTGAAGCTGGTCTCCGAGGTCGGCGTCGGCACGGTCGCCGCGGGTGTCTCCAAGGCGCACGCGGACGTGGTCCTGATCTCCGGCCACGACGGCGGTACGGGTGCCTCCCCGCTCACCTCGCTCAAGCACGCGGGCGGCCCCTGGGAGCTGGGCCTGGCCGAGACCCAGCAGACGCTGCTGCTCAACGGCCTGCGCGACCGGATCGTGGTGCAGACCGACGGTCAGCTCAAGACCGGCCGCGATGTCGTCATCGCCGCCCTGCTGGGTGCCGAGGAGTACGGCTTCGCGACCGCCCCGCTGGTCGTCTCCGGCTGCGTCATGATGCGCGTCTGCCACCTGGACACCTGCCCGGTCGGCATCGCCACCCAGAACCCGACGCTGCGCGAGCGGTTCAGCGGCAAGGCCGAGTACGTCGTCAACTTCTTCCAGTTCATCGCCGAAGAGGTCCGCGAGCTCCTCGCCGAGCTGGGCTTCCGCAGCCTGGACGAGGCCATCGGCCACGCCGAGCTGCTGAACACCTCCCGCGCGGTGGACCACTGGAAGGCGCAGGGCCTGGACCTGGCCCCGCTGCTGCACGTGCCCGAGCTGGCCGAGGGCGCCGTCCGCCACCAGGTCATCGAGCAGGACCACGGCCTGGAGAAGGCGCTCGACAACGAGCTGATCAAGCTCGCCGCCGACGCCCTGTCCGCGGACACCGCCGAGGCCGCCCAGCCGGTGCGGGCGCAGGTCGCGATCCGGAACATCAACCGGACCGTCGGCACCATGCTCGGCCACGAGGTCACCAAGAAGTTCGGTGGCGCCGGTCTGCCCGACGACACCATCGACATCACCTTCACCGGCTCGGCCGGCCAGTCCTTCGGCGCGTTCCTGCCGCGCGGCATCACGCTGCGCCTGGAGGGCGACGCCAACGACTACGTCGGCAAGGGCCTCTCCGGCGGCCGGGTCATCGTCCGCCCGGACCGCGGCGCCGACCACCTCGCCGAGTACTCCACCATCGCGGGCAACACCCTCGCCTACGGCGCCACCGGCGGCGAGCTGTACCTGCGCGGCCGGGTCGGCGAGCGCTTCTGCGTCCGCAACTCCGGTGCCACGGTGGTCTCCGAGGGCGTCGGCGACCACGGCTGTGAGTACATGACCGGCGGCAACGCGGTCGTGCTGGGCGAGACGGGCCGCAACTTCGCGGCCGGTATGTCCGGCGGCTTCGCCTACGTCATCGACCTCGACAAGGCCAACGTCAACAAGGAGCTCGTCGACGCGGTGCACGCGCTCGACGACGCCGACAAGCAGTGGCTGCACGACGTCGTGCGCCGCCACCAGGAGGAGACCGGCTCCACCGTCGCCGAAAAGCTCCTCGCCGACTGGGATGCCGCGGCCGCGCGCTTCAGCAAGGTCATCCCGCCCATTTACAAGGCAGTGCTCGCCGCCAAGGACGCCGCTGAGCAGGCCGGACTCTCCGAGTCCGAGACCCACGAGAAGATGATGGAGGCGGCGACCAATGGCTGACCCCAAGGGCTTCCTGACCCACGAGCGCGAACTCGCCAAGACCCGCCCCGTCGAGGAGCGCGTCAAGGACTGGAACGAGGTCTACCAGCCCGGCTCCCTGCTGCCGATCATCAGCAAGCAGGCGTCGCGCTGCATGGACTGCGGTATCCCGTTCTGCCACAACGGCTGCCCGCTCGGAAACCTCATCCCCGAGTGGAACGACTACGCCTACCGCGAGGACTGGACCGAGGCCAGCGAGCGGCTGCACGCGACCAACAACTTCCCGGAGTTCACCGGCCGCCTCTGCCCCGCGCCCTGTGAGGCCGCCTGTGTGCTGGGCATCAACCAGCCGCCGGTGACCATCAAGAACGTCGAGGTCTCCATCATCGACAAGGCGTGGGACAACGGCGACGTCACCCCGCAGCCGCCCGAGCGCCTCTCCGGCAAGACCGTCGCCGTCATCGGCTCCGGACCGGCCGGACTGGCCGCCGCCCAGCAGCTGACCCGGGCCGGCCACACCGTCGCCGTCTACGAGCGCGCGGACCGTATCGGCGGTCTTCTCCGCTACGGCATCCCCGAGTTCAAGATGGAGAAGCGCCACATCAACCGCCGCATCGAGCAGATGCGCGCGGAGGGCACCAAGTTCCGTACGGAGGTGGAGATCGGCCGCGACCTCGACGCGAAGAAGCTGCGCAAGCGCTACGACGCCGTCGTCATCGCCGCGGGCTCCACCACCTCCCGCGATCTGCCGGTGCCCGGCCGTGAGCTGAACGGCATCCACTTCGCGATGGAGTACCTGCCGCTCGCCAACAAGGTGCAGGAGGGCGACCTGACCGTCGCCCCGATCACCGCCGAGGGCAAGCACGTCGTCGTCATCGGCGGCGGCGACACCGGCGCGGACTGCGTCGGCACCGCCCACCGCCAGGGCGCGGCCTCCGTGACCCAGCTGGAGATCATGCCGCAGCCGGGCGAGGAGCGGAACGCCAACCAGCCCTGGCCGACCTTCCCGATGCTCTACAAGGTCACCTCCGCGCACGAGGAGGGCGGCGAGCGGGTCTACTCCGTCTCCACCACCCACTTCGAGGGCGACGAGGACGGCAACGTCCAGTACCTGCACCTGACCGAGGTGGAGTTCAAGGACGGCCGGCCGGTCCCGAAGCCGGGCACCGAGCGGAAGATCCCGGCCCAGCTGGTCACCCTCGCGATGGGCTTCACCGGCACCGACCAGGAGAACGGCCTGGTCGAGCAGTTCGGCCTGGAGCTCGACCAGCGCGGCAACGTCGCCCGTGACGGTGACTTCGCCACCAACGTCCCCGGTGTGTTCGTCGCCGGTGACGCGGGCCGCGGCCAGTCCCTGATCGTGTGGGCCATCGCCGAGGGCCGTTCCGCGGCCAAGGGCGTGGACCGCTTCCTGACCGGAGCCAGCGCCCTGCCGGCTCCCATCAAGCCGACGGACCGGGCACTCACCGTGTGACCGACCGTCCTCCGATGTCCCGTACAACGTCGTGCGGAACAATCGCGGCGCCTGCCTCCTCCCCCGACCGGAGGACAGGCGCCGCGGCCTTTTCCGCACCGGGGTCGCCCTACGAACCGCCCCGGGCGGCCGGATAGCGCCGCCCCAACTGCCGTGCCATCTCCGGTGCGGACGCCGGCACCGGCTGCGGCGGGGGAGTGCCCGGCGAACGGAAGTCGTGCACCGGCGCCCGCCACGCCCCCAGGTCGATCCGCCGGTCGCCCGGCGGCAGCACCCACCGCGGATCGGCATGCACCCGCAGCACCTGCGCCTCGAGCTGTGTCCACGCGCCGTCGGTGACCGTCCGCTCGCCGACCCGGCGGGCCTCCAACTGCACCGGGCAGTACGCCAGTCGGGGCGGCCGCACCAGCTCGGAAGGCTCCGTCCACGGCGCGTCCGTGGACGGCGTGGCGCTCGCCCCCTCCTCTGCCCCGGTCCCGTCCGGCGGGAGATTGAAGACCACGTCCGGGCGTACCGCGAGATTGCGCGCGGTCCGGCCGCGGGCCGGCAGCCAGACGCTGACGACCGGTCCGAGCTCCCACCGGATGCGCAGCTCGACCAGGACGAAGGTTCCGTCGTCGTTCTCCGTGGACAGCAGCGCCGGGGCGACCGAACTGCTTTTCTCCAGGGCGCCTTTCATGCTGCCGAGGATAGAAGCCGGATGATTCGGTGCTCACCGAAATGTTATCAGAGGTTACTCTGTGTACATGAAACGATGGGACGCCGATCAGGAAAGCGTCGCGGAGACCCCCGATCTGGCCGCCCTCGCGGCGCTGCTCGCGGACCGCACCCGTGCCGCGATCTGTATGGCCCTGCTCGACGGCGGCGCCTGGACCGCGGGCGAACTGGCCGAGTACGCCGCGGTGGCGCCGTCCACCACCACCGAGCACCTCAACCTCCTGGTCGCCGGCGGACTGCTCGCCGAGGAGCGCCGGGGCCGGCGGCGTTACGTCCGGCTCGCCGGTCCGGAGGCCGCGGAGACCCTGGAGAACCTCGCCGGACTCGCCCCCTACCGCCGTGTCCCGGTCCGCTCGCTGGCCGAGGCCAACCACCGCCGGGCGCTGCACCACGCCCGCACGTGCTACGACCACATCGCCGGCGCCCTCGGCGTCGCCATCGCCGACGCGATGACCGAACGCGGCCTGCTGGCCCGGGACTACGGCCTGGTGCTGACCGCCGCCGGCGCCGACTGGCTCACCGCGCTCGGCCTCCCCGACGCCGCGCCGCCGGACGCCCACCGGGCCCATGTCCGCACCTGCCTCGACTGGACGGTGCGCCGGCAGCATCTCTCCGGCGCGGTCGGCGCCGCCCTCTACCGGCACGCCGTGGAGCGCGCCTGGGTCGTCAAGGCCGTCGCCACCCGCATCCTCACCGTCACCGCGGCGGGCCGGGCCGCCTTCCGCGGGCAGCTCGGGCTGCCCGACGAGGTGCTCTTCCCGTCCCTCACGCTCCAGCCGCCCCGCGGCTGACCGCCCGGGCGCCCCTCAGACGTCACCGACCTGGCTGAGCCGGTCGTCGCCGAGCTTGCGCTGGGTGTCCTGGAGCAGGATCCGCAGCAGGCCGGCGAGCTGCGTCTGCTGCCCGGGTGTCAGGCCGTCGATCAACTCCGCCTCGCGGTGGAGCACTTGGTCGACGGTGGCCTCGACGAGTTCGTGGCCGGCCGGGGTCAGCTCCACCAGGACCGTCCGCGGGCGGCCCGCGCCGGGCCGACGGGTCACCAGCCCCTCGCGCTCGGCACGGGCCACCCGCTGGGAGACCGCCCCCGCGGTCACCATGGAGCGACGACCGAGCTCACGGGTCGTCAGGGTGTACGGCGGGCCGCCGCGGCGCAGCACGCTCAGCAGATCGAGGGTGGCCGGGTCCACTCCGGCGCGGGCCAGCACCCGGCGGCGGTCGTCACCCAGCAGCTTCGCCAGCTGCCAGATCGGCGTCACGATCCCGATCGAGGAGACCGGTGTGCCGGGGCGCTCGCGCTCCCAGGCGGCCGCGATCTCCTCCACGGGGTACCCGGAGGCGTCGCCCGCCGCCCGGTCGTGGCCGTCCTGCGTCTCGGATTCCCTTGCCACGGGCCCTCCCGCCGATGTTATGTTCAGGTCTAAATTTAGGTCTGAACGTGATGGACGGAGCTCAGCATATGTCACGCACCATCCTGGTCACCGGCGGCGGAACCGGCATCGGACGCGCCGTCGCCCACCACTTCGCGGACCGCGGCGACGAGGTCCTCGTCACCGGCCGACGCCTCGCGCCCCTGGAGGAGACCGCGGCCGGCCGGGCGACCGTCCGGCCGCTGGTGTGCGACCACACCGACCCGCAGTCGCTCACCGCGCTGCTCGCCCGGCTCCCCGAACGGATCGACGTCCTGGTCAACAACGCCGGCGGCAACACCGACCTCGACACCGACGAGCCCACCGATCTGGCGTCCTACGCCCGGGACTTCCGCGCCAACCTCGATGCGAACCTGGTCAGCGCCGCACTGACCACCAGGGCGCTGGACGGCCGGCTGGCGGCCGGCGGCGCGGTCGTCCACCTCGGGTCGATCGCCGCCGACCAGGGCGCCGGCTCCTACGGGGCGGCCAAGGCCGGCCTCGCCTCCTGGAACGTCGAACTGTCCCGGAACCTCGGCCCCCGCGACATCACCGCCAATGTCGTCTCGCCGGGCTATATCGCCGACACCGATTTCTTCCGCGACCGGCTCACCGACGAGCGCCGCTACCGGCTGGTGGCCGCCGCGGCGGTGGGCCGCGCCGGATCCCCGGAAGACATCGCGGGGACGGTGGCGTTCCTGGCGTCACCGGCCGCCCGGCACATCACCGGCCAGGTCCTGAACGTCAACGGCGGTACCCGCAGCACCCGTTGACGCCCGGCCGGCCGGTTCGGGCGGCGGTGCCGACGTGCGCTAGGCGCCGCCGCCCTCCGTGAGCCGGGCCGGGAAGCCGCCGGTGGCGACCGGACCCCAGCGCAGCGGCGTCACCCGGATCAGCGACTTGCCCTGCTTGCGCATGGCCTCCCGGTACTGGTCCCAGTCCGGGTGCTCACCGGCGACGTTGCGGTAGTACTCGACCAGCGGCTCGATGGCGTCCGGGGTGTCGATGACCTCGGCCTCACCGTCGATCTGCACCCACGGGCCGTTCCACTCGTCGGACAGCACGATGACACTGACCGAGGAGACCCGGCGGGCGTTACGGACCTTGGCGCGCTCCGGATACGTCGCCATCACCAGCCGCCCGGAGTCGTCCACCCCGCACGTCAGCGGCGAGCCCTGCGGGGTGCCGTCGGAGCGGCGGGTGAGCAGGATCGCGCGGTGGCGGGGGCGGACGAACTCCAGCAGCTCGGGCAGGTCGACACGGGTGTTGGTGGCGGTGGAAGGGCTCATGCGGTGAGCCTAGGGCGTGGGGCGCCCTCGAAGCCGGACCGCGGAGCCGACCCACCGCCACGCCGCCCCGGTCAGCTCTTGAAGAGCTCCTTGCCGGTGGCCGCGTCCACGACCTTGCGGTCGCCCAGCGCGCTCTTGAGCCGCACCTTCACCTTGTCGGTGGCCAGCTGCTCGGTGCACATCCCCTTGGAGCTCTTCCGCTTGCCCCAGCCGGTGATTACCACCAGGTCCTTCGACTCATGGCCGCGGGCACCGAAGTCCACATCGCAGGCGCTGTGCCCGACGGTGACGGTGATCTCCCGTGCCCCCTCGTCCTTGGGGCGTTCCGCGCCGGCCAGCGGCAGCAGCGCCTGCTGCCGCCCGGTGACCGGGGAGACCTTCGGCCAGTGCCGCACGATCTGGTCCGCCCGCTGCTCGAAGGCGTCCGGCTTCTTCGGCGGCGGCGCGCTGCCCACGGTCTGCTGCTTCTGGCCGCAGCCGGACAGCACGGCGGTGCCGGACACCGCCAGCGCGAGCACGGTGGTGAGGGTACGGGTGCGGGAGAGGTGGGATCCTCGCATGACTTGCCTCCTTGGTGTTCGGCGCTGAGACGTACCGAAGGCAAGACAGGTTCCGGCCGCATTCGGCCGTGCCGGCCGGGGCTTCCGCTCTGCGCTCAATCCGCCCACGGCGCAAAGACCGATGGTCACCGGCGCGGTCCGGCTAGCGTCCCGGCCATGGACGCACTCACCGAAATCACCCCCACCGTCCGGCAACTCGCCTTCCCCGTCGGCCATGTGTACCTCGTCGCCCTCCCCGACGACGGATACGCCGTCATCGACACCGGCATCCCCGGCTCGGCCCCCGCCGTCCTCGATGCGCTGGCCCGGCTCGGCGGCCGGCCGGACCAGCTGCGGCAGATCGTGCTCACCCACTCCCACATCGACCACATGGGCTCCGCCGCCGACCTGGTCGCCGCCACCGGCGCCCGGGTACTGGCCGGCGCGCTGGACGCCCCGTACATCCGCGGCACCGCACCCGAACCCGCCCCGGTGCTCACCCCCGCGGAGCGTTCGCTGTTCGAAGGGGTCATGGCCGATTTCGCGGCCGCCGGGGTCCCACCGCTGCGCCCCGTCGAGGTCGATGTCGAACTCCACGACGGGGACACCCTCGACGGCTGGCCGGAGCCGGTGCGGGTGCTGCACGTCCCCGGCCACACCCCCGGCGGGATCGCGCTGCACCTCCCCGGGAGCCGGCTGCTCTTCCCCGGCGACATCATCGGCACCACCCCCGACGGCAGCCGGGCGGTCCTCGGCCCCGGCAACGTCGCACGCGAGCAGGCCATCGCCTCCTTCCGGCGGCTCGCCACCCTCGACGCGGTCGACACGGTGTGCGTCCCGCACGGCGTCCCGCTCCGCACCGGCACCCGCGACATCCTGGCCGCGGCCACCCCCGAGAAGGACTGGCTGTGAACGCCCCGCCCGGCCGGGGCGCCCCGCCCGGCGACCGCGCCGTCACCGTGCCGCTGACCGTGCGCGAGCTGACCCCCGCCGATCTGCCGGGCTGCGGCTGGTCCGGTTCACCGCTCCATCTGACCGAGGTGGAACGGCAGTTGGCGCGGGCTCGGCGCGGTGAGGTGGACTACCTCGCGGTCTGCCCGCCCTCCGGGGAGCCGGTCGCGATCGGCGGGGTCGACCATCTCGCCCGCCCGGACGCCGGCCTGCTGTGGCAGCTCGCCGTGCTGCCCGCCCTCCGATGCTGCGGAATCGGCAGCGTCCTGATCGCCGCGGCGGAGGACCGCATCCGCGACCGCGGGGTGCACCGCGCCGAACTCGCCGTGGAGGTGGGCAATCCGCGGGCACGCGCCCTCTACGAGCGGCTGGGGTACCGGGCGTACGGACGGCGGCCCGAGGCGTGGGACGAGCAGGGGCCGGACGGGGCGGTGCGCCGTCACGAGACGATGTGCACGCTGATGCGCAAGGAGCTGTAGCGGCGGTCCGCCGGGCCGGGCGGGCGCATCGGCCCGACGGCGGACGCGGCCGACGGTGGTCCGGGCGGCGCACGGGCGGTCGCCGCCGGCACGTGTAACGTCGGGCCGGGCGCCCGCCCGGCGCACGGGACCGGCCCCCGGGCGCCGGAGCGCGCGGGAACCGAAGAGAGGCAGGGCATGCAGCTGCACACCCACGAATGGGGCACCGGCGAGCGCGTCGCGGTGCTGGTCCACGGCCTGATGTCCGATCACCGCACCTGGCACCGGGTCGGTCCGGCGCTCGCCGACCGGGGCTACCGGGTGCTCGCCGTCGATCTGCGCGGCCACGGCCGCAGCCCGCGCGGCGCGTACGGCACCGAGCTGTTCGCCGAGGACCTCGTGGAGACCCTGCCCGCCGCCCCCGAGGTCGCCATCGGGCATTCCCTGGGCGGGCTGGCGCTGTCCCTGGCGGTGGAGCGGCTCCAGCCGCGGCGGGCGGTGTACTGCGATCCGGCCTGGTCGCTCGCCAGGGTCGGACAGCCCGTCGACCCGGCCCTGTTCGTCGCGTTCAAGCGGGCCGACCGGGAGATGGTGCGGACCTTCAACCCGCGCTGGTGCGACGCCGATGTCGACCTCGAACTGGCCACGGTCGCGGACTGGGACACCGGGACCGCCCTCGCGCTGTCCGCCGTCCATCTCCAGGACCACACGCCCGAGAAGCCGGTCGTGCCGTCCCTGGTGCAGTTCGCGGGGGAGGGGTTCCTTTTCTCCGAACAGGCGGCGGCAGATCTGACCGGGCGGGGCTTCGAGGTCCGTACGGTGCCCCGCACGGGCCACACCATCCACCGCGACGACTTCGACGGCTTCATGGCGGGCCTGGAGGGGTGGGTCTAGGCACGGCCCGGGAGCCGGCCGCCCCGCGCCACGGCCGGTACCCCGTCAGGTGTCGCAGTCCAGCAGCGTCTTGCACAGTCCGCAGCGCGCCTGGAGCCGGCCGCGGACCGGGACCCGGATCCGCTGATGGCAGGCGGGGCAGGGGAACGACACCCGTAGCGGCGACGGGCCCTCGAAGGCATAGCCCTCGTCGGCGGCGGGCAGCCGGCCCGTGCGCCGCGGGTCCTGCGCCGCCCGGCGGTCCTTGGCGTAGCGCAGCCGCGCGGCCCACCCCGCGCCGGCCAGCGGTGGCCGGCGCAGGTCCTGCCGGGCCCGTGCGGCGCCCGCCGTGTACGCGTCGTACGCCTGCGGGCTGGTGAACCACGGCGCCGGGTCCTCCCCGAAGAACCGGGCGCGCTTGGCGAGGACATAGCCGAACTCCTCCGGCGTCAGATAGCCCAGCTTCTGCGAGAACGGGCCGTGCTCGCGGTAGGCGTCCAGCAGCAGCCAGCCCGCGCCGAGGTAGGCGGCGGCGGTGTCGGTGAGGATCTCGTTGTCGCGGGTGCCGGGGAACGCCAGATCCAGACGGTGCAGCGCGACATGCGTCACCTCATGGGCCAGGGCCGCGCCGATGTCCTTGCGGTGCGTCCGGAAGCGGTCGTTGAGCTCGATGAAGTACTCCGGACCCGCGGTGAGTTCGACATTCGCGGCATGCTCCATCCCGCGGAAGGTGATCACCGCCCGGGCGTCCGGCAGATGCAGTTGCCGGACCAGGGCGCCGGCCACCCGCTGCGCGCCCAGATGCAGATCCTCGTCCTCGTCGAAGGCCACGTCGACCGGCAGCACGCTGGTGTCGAAGGTGCGCACCGTGTCGTACGACAGGCGCTTGAACAGGGCGTGGACGGCCGCACGCACCGTGTCGAGGTGGGGGTAGCCGTGCTCGATCGCTCTGCCGCCGGTGGTCACCCGGCCACTGTACGGGGGGCCGGGAAAGTCCGGAATGAGGTGTACGGGCGTGGCGCGTACGGGAGTTGGCCGGATGCGCACCCTTGTCACTCTGATCGCCCACTCCACATAATCGCAGAGCGCTGTACGGACTCATCCCCCACTGGGTCCGGACGCCTCACGGTGTGCTGCCGTCCTCCACGTGCTGTGTGCGGCGGTCACGTCCGGCTCCGGTGTTGGCATGGGCTCGTCATCGACGTGCAACCCCCCACGAAAGGAAGCCCGTTGCGCAGCTACCGGAAGCCCCTCAAGAGAACCCTCGCCGTCGGCGCGGTCGCCCTGGCCGCCTTCAGCCTCCAGCCCGGCTCGGCCTCGGCCGCGCCCGCCCCCGAACCGTCCACCAAGGTCGTCGGCGGCACCAAGGCCGACCAGGGTGAATTCCCCTTCATGGTCCGGCTGTCGATGGGCTGCGGCGGCGCCCTCTACGCCAAGGACATCGTGCTCACCGCGGCGCACTGCGTCGACGGCAGCGGCGACAACACCTCCATCACCGCCACCGCCGGCGTGGTCGACCTGGAGGACTCCGCCGCCGTCAAGGTCAACTCCACCAAGGTCCTCCAGGCCCCCGGCTACAACGGCAAGGGCAAGGACTGGGCCCTGATCAAGCTCGCCAAGCCGATAGACCAGCCCACCCTGAAGATCGCCGAGGACGACAAGCTCAACAGCGGCGACTTCACCATCGCCGGCTGGGGCGCCGACAAGGAAGGCGGCGAGCAGCAGCGCTACCTCCTCAAGGCGACCGTGCCGTTCGTCGACGACGCCGCCTGCCAGAAGGCATACGGTGACCAGCTGACCCCCGGTGACGAGATCTGCGCCGGCAAGCTGGACACCGGCGGCACCGACACCTGCCAGGGCGACTCCGGTGGCCCGATGTTCCGCAAGGACGATGCCGGCAAGTGGCTCCAGGTCGGCATCGTCTCCTGGGGCGAGGGCTGCGCACGGCCCGGCAAGCCCGGTGTCTACAGCGAGGTGAGCGCCTTCGCCGCCGACATCAAGAAGGCCGCGGGCGAACTGGGCTGACCGGCCCCGCACCTTCCGGGGCCCGGGGAGCCGCTCCCCGGGCCCTTCGCCGGGCCGGAAGTCCCGGACCTCCGTCCCGGCCCTTGGTCCCGCCGCACCACGGCCCTTGGTCCGTCCGCCCCGGGACCAAATACGGTTTCCCGGCCGGGTCCTGTGCCGTCATGGAGGGCCGGACGGCCTCTGGGCGGCCCCGCACCGGCTCCCTAGCGTGAACGGCATGCCCCCCGAGCCCCGCCGCCGGCCCCCGGCGCCCGACCGCGACCGCCGTACCACGGTCTTCGCCGCACTGCTCCTCGCCGCCTCCGCCGCGACCCTCGCCTATGTCCTGCTCGGCGGTCATCACGATCCCCTTGAGACGCCGGACGATGCCCCCTCGACGGCGGCTTGGGGGTGAACCGGACCCCCACCCCCGGCGGCGGTTCCCGCTGCCGGCCCCGGAGCGCACCCGGCGGGCTCCGCGGATGAGCCCCCTGCCGGGGCGGCCGGCGCGCAGGCCACCGCACCGCACCGCGTCGCGGCCGCGGCCGGCCCGGCGGTGCTCCTGCTGCGCCTCGCGGGGCTGGAGACCGTGGCGATGGCCCACCAGCCCGCCCGGCCGCACGCCGTCATGGGGGCGACCGCCCTCGCGGTCTGCCTGTGCACGGTGCCCAGCACCCGCATCCCGCTGACCGCCCGGGCCGCCGCCGCGGCCGTGATCTCGCTGACCGGGTCCGCGCTGCTGATCGCCGGACCTCGCCCCCCCCGCACGTGTGGGGGGCGAGGGGCTCGCCCTGCTCCTGCTGCTCGCCGCCGTGGTCCGCCGGGCGCCCGGCCGCACCGCCGCCGTCCTCGGCCCGCTCCTGGGCCCGGCCTGCGTCCTCATCCCGCTGCGGGACCTCCGGCCGGGCCTCTTCACCGTGGTCCAGGCGGTGCTCACCGTGGTCGTCGCCGCCTACTCGCTGACCCTGCGCCGGCAGGACGTCCAGCGGCTGCGCGATCTCGCCGCGGTCCGGACGGCGGGGCCCCCACGACCGGCCCCGGCCCTCGACGACGGGGCCCGCCTGCCCCGCCCCTCCCCGCCCGCCGCACATCTGTCCAACACCTGCCCCTCCTTTGTCCATAGGCGCACGCCCCACACCGGCAGCACGCTGTCCGCCGACAGGCAGTGCAGGTACGAAGGAGGCCGCGCGCGTGAACGAACAGACCGGAGCCCCGGCCGGGCCCAGCCGCCGAAAGGTCGTCGCCGCCACCGCGCTCGCCGGGGTCGCCGGCGCCCTCCCGCTCGCCGGTCGGCCCGCGACGGCCGCACCCCGCGCGGCGGAGGCGGTGCTGCGGTCCGACGCGCTGGAGGTCCGCGTCGACACCGCCTTCCCGCGCATCGTGTCCTACACCGACCGCGGCACCGGCGCCGTCCTGTACGGCGGGCACACCCCGGTCACCCGGGTCCTCATCGACGGCACCGCCCACACCCCCCGGGTCACCCACCGCGCCCGCGCCGGCCGGGCCACCTACACCCTCGGCTTCGACGGCGGCACCACCCTCACCGTCGAGATCGCCGTCCACGGCCGGCGGACCACCTGGCGGGTCACCGGCATCGCCGACACCCCGGCACTGCGCGTCGGCACCCTGGAGATCCCCGGCCTCGCCCTGCTCGGCGTCCGCAGCGACCAGCCCGACCCCACCCTGCTCGCCGCCCGGATCGCCCTCGACAAGGCCACCAGCGGCGACACCCTGGTAAGGGTCACCGACGACACCCCCGCCGAGGCCACCCCCACCGGATGCGCCTACGCCGTCCTCGCCACCGGCCAACTGGCCGCCGGCATCGACACCAACACCTGCTACGACCGGCCCACCGGCGCCACCACCTGGGAGAACGGACGGCTGTGGCGGCAGACCGTGCACGGCGACGGCTTCGTCACGGCCCAGCTCGGCTGCGGCCAGTGGACCCACCGGGCGGCCGGCCAGCCATCCCCCGCTCTCGACTCCGCTCGAGCGGGAGGTGCCCCCATCGCCACCGACCCCCTGCCGTACGCGACCGTCGTCGTCACCCGCGACCGCAACGGCGACGGCATCGCCGACTGGCAGGACGGCGCGATCGCGCTGCGCGACCTCCTGGAGCGGCCGCTGGGCGCCGACGAACAGCATCTGCGGGTCGTCCCGCACATCCCGTTCAACTTCGCCAGCCAGGCCACCAACCCCTTTCTCGCCACCCTCGACACCGTCAAGCGCATCGCGCTGGCCACCGACGGGCTGCGGCAGTTCACCCTCCTCAAGGGCTACCAGTCCGAGGGCCACGACTCCGCCCACCCCGACTACGGCGGCAACTACAACCAGCGGGCGGGCGGCCTCGCCGACCTCAACACCCTGCTGCGCGCCGGCAAGAAGTGGAACAGCGACTTCGCGGTGCACGTCAACGCCACCGAGTCCTACCCGGTCGCGCACGCCTTCTCCGAAACGCTCGTCGACAAGGACGACAAGCAGTGGGACTGGCTCGACCAGTCCTACCGCATCGACGCCCGCCGCGATCTGGTCTCCGGCGACATCGCCCGCCGCTTCGCCCAGCTCCGCGAGGAGACCGATCCCGCGCTGAACACCCTCTACCTCGACGTCTTCCGCGAGTCCGGCTGGAACTCCGACCGGCTCCAGCGCCATCTGCGCGACCAGGGCTGGCAGATCACCACCGAATGGGGCCACGGCCTGGAACGCTCCGCCCTGTGGTCGCACTGGGCGAACGAGACCGACTACGGCCCCGACACCTCACGCGGAATCAACTCCCAGCTGATCCGCTTCCTGCACCACCACCACAAGGACGTCTTCGCCGACAAGTGGCCGACCCTGCTCGGCCACGGCCGGATGGGCAACTTCGAGGGCTGGGTGGGCAAGACCGACTGGCACGCGTTCCACACGATCATCTGGACCGACGCGCTGCCCGCCAAATACCTCCAGGCGTACCCGATCAAGACCTGGGACGCGCACGAGATCACCTTCGAGGGCCCCACCAGGACCTCGGTCAGCGACACCGAAGGCCCCCGCCGGATCACCACCGACGGCCGGCTCGTCTACGACGGCGGCACCTATCTGCTCCCCTGGGAGCCCCGCCGGGCCACCGACCCCGACAAGCTCTACCACTACAACCCCCGTGGTGGCACCACGAGTTGGAAGCTGCCCCGGGGCTGGTCGGCCGCCCGCGCCGTCTACGCCTACCGCCTCACCGACCAGGGCCGCACCCAGGAGACCCGGATCCCCGTCAGCGACGGCAGGATCACCCTCACCGCCAAGCCCGGGGTGGCCTACGTCCTCCACCGCACCAAGGCCCCCGCCCAGGGCGACCCCCACTGGGGCGAGGGCACCCCCGTCACCGACCCCGGATTCCACTCCGGAACCCTGGACGGCTGGCGGACCACCGGCCCGGCTGCCGTACGGCTCAGCAAGACGGGCGACTACGAGCTGGTCATCGGCGCGGGCGGCGCCGCCACCGTCGCCCGGAAGCTCGCCCGGCTGACCCCCGGCAGCTACGCCGCCTCCGTCCAGATCGAGGTCGGGGCCACGGCGGGCGAGCGGCGCCGGGCCGGCCTGGAGATCCGTACCGCCGACGGCGTCACCGCCACCAACTGGACGGACACCTCCACCGCGGGCAACTACGTGGCGGCGGACCGCAAATCCGGCACCCGCTTCCAGCGCCTGTTCACCCACTTCACCGTCCCCGAGGGCGGCGGCCCGGTCACCCTCGCCCTGACCGCGGCGGCCGGCCGGGCCCGGGTCCGCTTCGACAACGTCCGCGTCGTCCCCGCCGAGGCCGCCACCAAGAAGGGCGCCCTGGCCTACGAGGACTTCGAGCACGTCCCCCAGGGCTGGGGCGTCTTCGTCAAGGGCGACGCGGGCGGCAGCACCGACCCGCGCACCCATATCGCCCAGCGGCACGCCCCGTTCACCCAGCGCGGCTGGAACGGCAAGGCGATCGACGACGTCATCGACGGCGGCTCCTCGCTCAAGTCACGCGGCGAGAACACCGGGCTGGTCTACCGGACCGTCCCGCACACCGTCCGCTTCACCGCCGGCCGCCGCTACCGGGTCACCTTCCGCTACGAGAACGAAAAAGCCGGCCAGTACGCCTGGGTCACCGCCGTCGACGAACCGGCGCCCCGCGAGCTGAGCCGCCGCCCGCTCCCGGTGGCGACCCGGCCCACCAGCTGGACCTATGAGTTCACCGCCCCGGCCAACGGCACGGCATGGGTGGGACTGCGCAAGGTGGGCGACGACGGGACGGCGGAGTTCGTCCTGGACACGTTCGAGGTGCGCGAGGTGTAACCGGGCCGTGGGGGCGGGGCCGCCGCGCCCCCACGGCCGCGCTCAGCTCCCTGCCGTGCAGGGATACAGACCGGGCGCCCCCGCCCCTCTTCCCACCAGGGCCGGGGCGCCCTCCCACTCCCACAGCAGCAGCGCGTTGTCGCCCGCACGCAGCACCGGACCCGGCACATACAGCCTGCGCTGCGGCCCCTCGGCCCGATAGCGGCCCAGACAGAACCCGTTGATCCAGGCGAACCCGTGGCGCCAGCCCGGCAGCGCGAGATCCGCATCACCGGGCCGCCCGGCCACCGTCAGCGTCCCCCGGTACAGCCCCGCACCGCCACCGGCCCCCTCCACCGCCCGGAACGGCACCCGGGCCATCGCCCCCGCCTCCTCCAGCGCGTCCAGCCGCAGCCCCCGCGACCGCACCCCGTGCAGATATTGCCGCTCGTGCAGCAGCCCGCCCACGATCCCCTTCGACTCGCCCAGCCGCGGCCCGTAGTTGACCCGCCCCAGCGACCCCACCCACAGCTCCACCGACGCCGGCCCCGCCACCTCCCCGAGCACCACGTCCTCGCCGTCCACCACGGCCCGCAGCTCCCCGTCGACGTACACCACCGCCCGGTCCCGCAGCCCGCGCACCCGCAGCGGGTACCGCCCCCGCGGCCCCGGAACCGTCACCTGATAGCGGACCAGCCCCCGGTCCACCCCCAGCTCCTCGAACGTCGCCGGACCGGCCGCCTCGACCTCCGCACCGCCGAGCGCCGCCAGCACCTCCCCGGGCGGCGCCCACTCCCCGACCACCGCACGCACCGGAGCCGCCAATACGGGCAGCGGCTCCGGCAGCGGGGGCAGCGGCCCCTCCGCGTACTCGGCGAGCACCTCCCGGAACCGCCAGAACTTCTCGGTCGGCCGCCCGCGTTCATCGACCGGCGCCTGGTAGTCGTACGAGGTGACCGTCGACCGCAGCTCCCCGTCCTGGAGCTCACCCGCGCGGTTCGCGCCCGCCCAGCCGCCGAAGCTCGTCCCGCCGTGCGCCATGTAGACGTTGACCGAGGCGCCGCACTCCAGGATCTCCCGCAGCGCCGCCGCCGCGTCCTCCGCGGTGCGCGGCTCCTCGCCGCGCCCCCAGTGCGTGAACCAGCCGCACCAGAACTCCATACACATCAGCGGCCCGTCCGCCCGATGGCGGCGCAGCGCCGCGAACGCCTCCCGCGCCCCGGACCCGAAGTTGACGGTGGCCGGCACACCGGGCACCGAACCACCGCTCAGCATGTGGTCCTCGGGCCCGTCCGACGTGCACAACGGCACCCGCACCCCCAGCGCCCGCAGCCGCTCCACCAGCCACGCCAGATAGCCGGCATCGCTCCCGTACGAGCCGTACTCGTTCTCCGCCTGCACCATGATCACCGGGCCGTCGCTGTCACACTGACGGGCCACGACCTGTGGCAGCAGCCGCCCGAACCACGCGTCCACGGCCCGCAGATACTCCGCGTCCCGGGTCCGCACCCGCCGCCCCAGCGGCCCGGTCAGCCACTCCGGCAGCCCGCCGTTCTCCCACTCCGCGCAGATGTACGGCCCCGGGCGGACGATCGCCCACAGCCCCGCCGCCCCGGCCGCGTCCAGGAACCGCCCCAGCGCCTCCGGATCCCGGAACGCACCCGGCCGCGGCTCGTGCAGATTCCACGGCACATACGTCTCCACGCAGTTCAGGCCCATCGCCCGCAGCATCGCCAGCCGGTGGCCCCACTGCGCCTCGTGCACCCGGAAGTAGTGCATCGCACCGGACAGCAGCCGCACCGGCCGCCCGTCCACCGTGAAGTCCCGCTCGCCCACCACACACCGCGCCACGTCGCCCCGCCCCTGTGTCGTCCCGTGCCGCCGGCACCGCGCCGTGGCCGCCTGGGCGCCGACGGGCCGGGCGGGCACGGTCACCGATACGTCATCGGTCACCCTCGCCCTCTGGCGGTGCGCCGGTCCATGGACAAAGATCGACCCTGCTTGGACGGTTCGACGGAGCGGCACGGAGAGATACGGAGCGACGGGAGGCCGGGCGTGTACCACACCTGGATGCGGTACTTCACGCCGAACCCGGTCCACCACCGGCTCGGCCTGGTGTGCCTGGGCGTCGGCCTCCAGCACGGCGCCCTGCCCACGGTCGGCCCGCGCACCCTCGACCACCACGTCGCCATCGTCATCAGCGCCGGCCGCGGCTGGTGCACCACCCCCGACGGCCGCCGCCACCCGGTCACCGCCCCCGCCCTGCTGTGGATCACGCCGGGCGTGGTGCACCACTACGGGGCCGACCCCGAGACCGGCTGGGACGAAAGCTTCGTCGACTTCACCGGCCCGGCCGCCGCCACCTACACCGAACTCGGCTACATCGAGCCGGACCGGCCCGTCGTACCGCTCGCGGACACCGGACCCGCACGGGCCGCGGTCGGGCGCATCGCACGGGCCGCGCGCCGCGGCAACCCCCTGCTCGAAGTCGAGACCTCCGCCGCCGTCCACGAACTCCTGGTCGCCCTGCGCCGCGCCCGCGCCGACACCGACGCCGACGGCGACCCCGTCCTCCAGGCCCTGGCCCGCGACGCCTTCCTCCCCCTCTCGGTCGCCGAACACGCCGCCCGGCACGGTATGACCCCCGCCGAACTCCGCACCGCCGTCCGCCGCGGCGCCGGCTGTAGCCCCAAGGACTACCTCCTCGGCATACGACTGGGCCGCGCCAAGGAACTCCTGGTGGGCACCGAACTCCCGGTCGCCGCCGTCGCCCGCCGCGTCGGCTACGACGACCCCGCCTACTTCAGCCGCCTGTTCACCCGCCGCGTCGGCACCGCCCCCATCCGCTTCCGCGACCGCCAGGTGCACAACGTGCCCGGCGGCTGGTCCACCCAGATCCCGGACCCGAACGATCCCCCCTTGGTCAGCGGCTGGAGCGGTTGAGCGGGTTTGCCGTGGGCTGTTCGCTGTTCGCCTACGGCGGGTGGGTGGTGGGTCGGAGGGGACGCCCGGTACGCACCCCGGCGTTTGCTCCGGTCCTGCGGGCGGGGCACCGGGCATCCCCTCCGACCTCCCCGTACGCGGCCGTCCCGCCGTACCGATGACCGTTACGGCAAGCCAGCGGCACCCCTTGGCAGGCACCTGGCCGGGCCGTCCCCAGCAGCTTGGGCGCGGGCCGAGCTGGTCTGTGACGGACGGTGCCACCGTCCGGCAGCCGGCAACGGGGAACGGTCGGAGGGGATGTACCGGGGCCCGCCCGCAGGACCGGAGCAAACACCGGGGTACTCAATCCCATGGACCCGCGTCGCCCGCGCCGAGGACGGGCCCCGGTGCGTCCCCTCCGACCCCCGCGGCAACCACAGACCCCGCAACGGCGCCAGCCGCAACGGCACCAGCCACCACGGCGCCGCACCAAACAACGCACGGCACCCAAACAGGGGCGCGGGGAACTGCGCGCCCAGCCACAACGCGCGCGCAGACAAACAAGGGCCCCCAAACCCACCTGCACCCGCCGCAGGCGGTACGGCAGCATGGCCCCATGCCCCAACTGACGCGCGACGAGGCGCAGACCCGAGCCCGACTCATCGACGTCCACCGCTACGAGGTCGACCTCGACCTCACCCGAGGCGCGGAGCGGTTCGGCTCCCGGACGGTCATCCACTTCACCGCGCGCACCGGCGGCGACACCTTCGTCGAGATCAGGCCCGCCGAGCTGCACTCCGTCACCCTCGACGGCCGGCCGCTCGACCCCGCCGCCCTCGACGACAACCGCCTCCCGCTGACCGGCCTCGCCCCCGGCGCCCATGAGCTGCGGCTGGACGCCGCCATGCACTACTCCCGCACCGGCGAGGGCATGCACCGTTTCACCGACCCGGCCGACGGCGAGAGCTACGTCTACACCCAGCTGTTCATGGAGGACGTCCAGCGCGTCTTCGCCGCCTTCGACCAGCCCGACCTCAAGGCCGTTTTCGCGCTCTCCGTCCAGGCCCCGGAAGACTGGACGGTGCTCGCCAACGGCCGCACCGAGCACCTGGGGGAGGGCCGCTGGCAGGCCGCCCCCACCCCGCTCATCTCGACCTACCTCGTCGCCGTCGCCGCCGGCCCCTGGCACTCGGTCCGTACCGAGCACGCCGGACTGCCCTTCGGCATCCACTGCCGCCGGTCGCTCGCGCCCTACCTGGACGCCGACGCCGAGGAGATCCTCGACCTCACCCGCCGCTGCTTCGACCGCTATCACGAGATCTTCGCGGAGCCGTACCCGTTCGACTCCTACGACCAGGCTTTCGTCCCCGAGTTCAACGCCGGCGCCATGGAGAACCCCGGCCTGGTCACCTTCCGCGACGAGTTCGTCTACCGCTCCGCCGTCACCGACACCGAACGCCAGACCCGCGGCGTGGTGATCGCCCACGAGATGGCCCACATGTGGTTCGGCGACCTGGTCACCCTCCAGTGGTGGGACGACATCTGGCTGAACGAGTCCTTCGCCGAATACATGGGCTACCAGGTCCTGGCCGAAGCCACCCGCGGGGGGTCCGGGGGGACTCCCCCCAGGAAGTGGGGCACCGACACCTGGACCGACTTCGCCGTCGCCCGTAAGGGCTGGGGCTACGACGCCGACCAGCGGCCCTCCACCCACCCCGTCGCCCCCACCCCCGCGGACGTCCCCGACACCGCCTCCGCGCTGCTCAACTTCGACGGCATCTCGTACGCCAAGGGCGCCTCCGCGCTGCGCCAACTCGTCGCCTGGATGGGGGAGAAGGACTTCCTCACCGGCATCAACGAGCACTTCGCCCGGCACCGCTTCGGCAACGCCACCCTCGCCGACTTCCTCGACTCCCTCGCCCGCGCCACCGACCGCGATGTCCACGCCTGGGCCGCCCGCTGGCTGCGCACCACCGGAGTCGACACCCTCACCCCGGTCGTGCAGGAGGCCGCGGACGGCACCTGGAGCGTGTCCGTCGAGCAGACCGGAAGCGGGGACGGCACCCGCCCGCACCGGCTCACCATCGGGCTCTACGACCACGACCGCGCCACGCCGGGCCGCCTCGTGCCGCGCGAACCGCTGTCCTGGGACCTGCCCGACGACGGCCCCCACAGGGCCACCGGCGGCCGCCCGGCCCTGCTCCTCCTCAACGACCAGGACCTCACCTACGCCAAGGTCCGGCTCGACCCCGTCTCCTGGGACACCGCCCTCGGCGCGCTGTCCGGCCTGCCCGACCCGCTGACCCGCGCCGTCGTGTGGAACGCCGCCCGCGACATGGTCCGCGACGGCGAACTCGCCCCCACCGCCTACCTGGACGCCGCCCGCGCCCACCTCCCGCACGAGACCGACCTCGCCCTCGTCCAGGGCGTCCTCGCCTTCGCCCGCACCCAGATCGCCGACCACTACCTCCCTCTCCCCGAACGCCACGCCGCGCTCACCACCCTCACCGCCCTCAGCCGCGACATACTCCGCCGCACCGAAGGCCCCGAACACGGCACCGAAGCGGGACTCCGGCTCACCGCCGTACGCGCCTTCATCGACAGCGCCACCACCCCCGCGGGCATCCAGGACTGGCTCGACGACGGCAGCGTCCCCGGCGGCCCCCGCCTCGACCCCGAACTGCGCTGGCGCATCCTCGGCCGGCTCGCCACCCTCGGCGCCACCACCCCGGACGCCATCGACGCCGAACTCGCCCGCGACCCCAGCGCCACCGGCCGCGAGGGCGCCGCCCGCTGCCACGCCGCGCTCCCCGACCCGGCCGCCAAACAGGCCGCCTGGGACGCCCTGTTCACCACCGACGGCGAGGCCGCCCTCTCCAACTACCTCTTCACCGCCACCGCCACCGGCTTCTGGGCCCCCGAACAGCTCGACCTGCTCCGCCCCTACGTCGACCGCTACTTCACCGAGGTCCCCGCCCTCGCCGCCGCCCGCGGCCCGGCCCTCGCCACGGCCGCCGGCCGCTACGCCTTCCCCGCCCCCTTCGTCGAGGACCACACCCTCCGGCTCGGCGAGGCGTGCCTCACCGACGGCGACCCGACCCCCGCCCTGCGCCGTAAGCTCCTCGACCAGCTCGACGACCTGCGGCGGGCCTTGCGGGTACGCGCCGCGGCCGGCGGCGCCTGACCGCCGGCGGAACGCACCGGGCGCCGCCGGACCGGCAGCCGGCGGCACCCGAACACCTGCGGTACACCCGTACCACTTACGGGTGGTATGACCGCCCGACCAGTGGATACGTACCGTACGGGGAAAGTAACTTAGGGCCGCCTCAGGGCTCGTCCGCACCGGACCACGGCCCGAACTCCCCTGACAGAAGAGCACATTGATGCCTGTGCCCCCTGCCGGCACCGCCCTCGCAGGCGGCACCAACGGCCCCCGCGCACTCCGCCCCTTCCTCGACACCGTCCTCGACGCCCTCACCACAGGCGCCGAGGACCGCGCCGGCCCCCTGCCCCCCGGCGGCCCCGAGGCGGTCGCCCGCACCGTACGCGACGCCTGCCACCCCCTGCTGCCCGACCACGGCAGCGGCCCGCTCGCCGCCCTGCGCACCCTCGTCCACACCCTCGCCGCCGGCGCCGCCGACCCCGCCGACCCGCACTGCGCCGCCCATCTGCACTGCCCGCCGCTGGCCCTCGCCGCCGCCGCCGATCTCGCCGCCGCCGCCCTCAACCCCTCCATGGACTCCTGGGACCAGGCCCCCGCCGCCTCCACCCTCGAAGCCCTCACCAGCCGCGCCCTCGCCGCGCTGGTCTATCCCCAGGCCACCGACCCCGACGCGCTGATCACCACCGGCGGGACCGAATCCAACCAGCTCGCCCTGCTCCTCGCCCGCGAAGCCGGCACCCCCGACGGCACCGCGACCGACCCGCACCGCCCCGCCCGCCCCCTCCGGATCGTCTGCGGCGCCAACGCCCACCACAGCATCCACCGCGCCGCCTGGCTCCTGGGCCTCCCCGAACCCCTCACCCTCCCCACCCCCGACGGCATCCTCACCCCCGACACCGTCCACAGCTGCCTGGCCAACCTCGCCGGACGCACCGGCCCCGTCCTCCTCACCGCCACCGCCGGCACCACCGACTCCGGCGCCATCGACCCGCTGCCCGCCCTCGCCGACGTCGCCGAACAGCACGGCGCCCGCTTCCACGTCGACGCGGCCTACGGCGGCGCCCTCCTCTTCAGCGACACCCACCGCGCCGCCCTGCACGGCCTCGCCCGCGCCCACACCGTCGCCCTCGACCTGCACAAACTCGGCTGGCAACCCGTCGCGGCCGGTCTCCTCGCCGTCCCTGGGCCCGCCACCCTGGCCCCCCTCGCCCACCAGGCCGACTACCTCAACGCTGACGACGACACCGAAGCCGGCCTCCCCGACCTGCTCAGCCGCTCACTGCGCACCACCCGCCGCCCCGACATCCTCAAGATCGCGGTCACCCTCAAGGCCCTCGGCCGCCACGGCCTCGGCGAACTCGTCGACCGCACCCTCGCCGCCGCCCGGACCCTCGCCGACCTCATCGAGGCCCACCCCCGCTACGAACTCCACTCCCGCCCCACCCTCAGCACCGTCCTCTTCCGCCCCACCGGCGCCGACCACACCACCCTCGCCACCATCCGCCGCACCCTCCTCACCGACGGACAGGCCGTCCTCGGCCGCGCCACCACCCCCACCGGGCTCTGGCTCAAGGCCACCCTCCTCAACCCCCACACCCAACCCGGAGACCTCACCACCCTCCTCAAACTCGTGGAAGGCCACACCCCCAGATGAGCAGCACGCCACCCCCCGAAGGCCCCCTCGCCACCGACACCACGAGCCCCGACGAACCCCTCGACCTCGCCGGCATCGGCATCGGCCCCTTCAACCTCTCCCTCGCCGCCCTAGCCCACCCCCTCACCGGCCTCCGCACCGCCTTCTACGACCAGCGCCCCGCCTTCCACTGGCACCCCGGCCTCCTCATCGACGGCGCCACCCTCCAAGTCCCCTTCCTCGCCGACCTCGTCACCCTCGTCGACCCCGCCAGCCCCTGGACGTTCCTCAACTACCTCAAGACCCGCGAACGCCTCTTCCCCTTCTACTTCTCCGAGCGCTTCCACATCCACCGCGCCGAATACGACGCCTACTGCCGCTGGGTCAGCGAAAAACTCCCCACCCTCCGCTTCGGCCACCAGATCGACGCCATCCGCTGGAACCCCGAACGCGAACTCTTCGAAGTCGACTTCACCCAACTCGACCCCGACGGCGAAGCCGAAGCCCTCGGCCGCACCTACGCCCGCAACCTCGTCCTCGGCATCGGCACCACCCCCCACATCCCCGTCCCGCTCCGCCCCCTCGCCGACGCCCCCGCCGTCCCCGTCATCCACTCCGCCGACTACCTCGACCACCGCGAACGCCTGCTCGCCGCCGACCATGTCACCGTCATCGGCGCCGGCCAGTCGGGCGCCGAAATCTTCCTCGACCAGCTCCGCGCCCGCCCCGCCGGCCGCGAACGCCTGCACTGGCTCGCCCGCACCCCTGCCTTCGCCCCCATGGAATACAGCAAGCTCGGCCTCGAACACTTCACCCCCGACTACACCCGCTACTTCCACGCCCTCCCCGAACGCGTCCGCGACGACCTCGTCCCCGGCCAGTGGCAGCTCCACAAAGGCATCGACCACACCACCCTCGCCGCCCTCCACGACGAGCTCTACCGCCGTACCCTCGACGGCGGCTGGCCCGACGCCACCCTCACCCCAGGCGTCTTCGTCCGCACCGCGGGCCGCGTCGGCACCACCAAGGTCGAACTCCACCTCGACCACATCCAGCAAGGCACCCGCTCCCGCCTCACCACCGACGCCGTCGTCCTCGCCACCGGCTACCGCGAACGCCGTATGGACACCCTGCTCGCCGCCCTCGACCCCTACGTACGCCGCGACTCCGGCGCCCGCCCCCGCATCGACGCCCACCACCGGCTGATCCTCGACCCCGCCATCACCGGCTCGGTCTACGTCCAGAACGCCGAAACCCACACCCACGGCGTGGGCGCCCCCGACCTCGGCCTCGCCGCCTGGCGCAGCGCCACCATCCTCAACTCCCTCACCGGCGACACCCCTTACCCGCTCCCCACCCGCACCGCCTTCACCACCTTCGGCCTCCCGCAGCCCACCACGGGCCGCGCGGGCATGGTCCCCCGCCAGGGCTCCACCCTCGTGCCCCGCCGCTGACCCGCACCCGCCGCCCGCACGGGGGCGACCTCCCGGCCCCCGCCCGGACTCAGAACACCGGCACCCCGTCCCGGGTCAACTTCCAGTCCACCGAGGCCCATTGCGCCGGATCGATCTCCCCGGTCCCCTGCATCCACCCGATCATCAGATTCCGCATCTCGTCCGACGTCGACCACACCTGCTCGGCAGCCGCCACATGCGGGAAATTGCCGCCACCACTCGCCCGGTAATTGTTCACCGCCAGCACGAACCGCGCCGCATCATCCAACGGCCTCCCGTCGAACAGCAGCTTCCCGATCCGCTGCCCCGCCGGCTTCGCGATATCGACCTCGTACGACACCCCGCGCACCACGTCGTAGTGGTAATCCGGAATACCGTCCGCGTTCGTCAGCTTCGACGGATCCACCGGACCCCCGCCGGGCGTCTGCACGTAATACCGCGCCGAGAACTCCAGATACGCGCGCAGCTGAGCGCCCGTCAACACCCCCGGCACCCGCTCCGCCACCAAGGCCGCCGCATTCTCCACATACGGCAGCTGATCCGTACGACGACGTACCGCTCGTCCCGGAATGCGCCGCGACGACCACCACATCCGCGCCCATCGACCGCAGCTTCGGCACCCACTTCGCCGCCTGCTCCACCAGCCCGGGAAACGCCAGCTTCCCCTGCACATGCGCCTTGTCCCAGATCGCGATCCCGGGATTCGTCAGACCCAGCACGGCCACGGTCACCACCCGCCCCCGCGGTGACCGCAAACGCTTCAGAACATACGGCCGGAAAGCCGGGCGCAGGGATTTCGCATCCACCGCATTCGCCCCCAGCAGCGGAAAATCACAGCTCTCCTCGAACTTCCGCAGCACCGGAATCCCGTAATTGAACTCATGGTTCCCCAGCGCCGCCGCGTCATAGCCGATCGCATTCATCGCCCGCGCCATCGGATGCACCGGACCGTCCGGATCCGTGATGGGATCCACCTTGGCGTAGTAATACGCCAGCTGCGTCCCCTGAATGGTGTCACCCGCGTCGATCAGCAGGGTGTTCCGCCGGCCCTTCTCCCGCCGCACCTGATGCACCAGGGTGGAAATCTTCGCCAGCCCCACATCGTTGTGCGCCGCGTCGTCGAATTCCGCGTCCGTGGCGTAGTCCCAGTTGAAGACATTGCCGTGCAGATCCGTCGTGCCCATGACCGTGAACGCATACCGCTCCCGGCCGCCGTGCCCGTGGCCGTCCGGCTCCCGGGCCGCCGCCTCCGCCGCCGGCGCACCGCCCCCGAGGGCCACCCCCGCTCCCGTCACCACGGAACTCCCCAAGAACTTCCTACGGTCGAGCGACATGCCAACTCCCTCGGACGAACGCGGAACCATGCGGGCGAACACCGCCACACCGGTGGACGACGCGCGTAGGTTCTGGCGCAGCCACCCCGCCCGGAACACCCCGCACACCCGGCGGCCTGATGACCCGCCACCGGCGGCCCCGGTATGCGACCCTTCACCACCCACACCCCCGCACCCGGGAGCCACCCATGACCGACGCCGACGACACCCCCGCCGTCCCCACCACCGGCACCACCCCCACCGCCCTTCCCTACGGCACCCCCGACACCCCCCGCCTCGCCGTACGCGGCGAAGCCCGCCTCGAAGTCGACCCCGAAATCGCCCGCCTCGCCGTCACCGTCAGCGCCCGCGGCACCGACCGCAACACCGCCCTCACCGACCTCACCCGCCGCAACGAAGCCGCCCTCACCCTCATCAAGAGCTACGGCGACGCCATCGAAAAACTCGAAACCGGCACCTTCAGCCTCACCCCCCAGCTCACCGACAAGGGCCGCCACGAACGCATCCGCGCCTACCACGGACGCGTCACCCACACCGCCACCCTCAACGACTTCACCCTCCTCGGCGAACTCACCACCCGCCTCGCCGACCTCGACCTCACCCGCGTCGACGGCCCCTGGTGGGCCCTGCGCCCCGACTCACCCGCCCACCGCGCCGCCCGCACCCAAGCCGTCCGCGAAGCGGTCCAGCGCGCCCGCGAATACGCCGAAGCCGTCGGCGCCCGCCTCGATGCCCTGCTCGAGATCGCCGACCTCGGCGCCGATAACGCCGCCCCCATGGCCGCCCCCGCCATGCGCTCCGTCGCCGGCTACGGCGGCGCCACCCAGGAATCCGCCCCCGCCCTCGATCTCGAACCCCAGCGCCAGGCCGTCTACGCCCATGTCAACGCGCGCTTTACGATGACCCGTCCCGTACTGTGAGACCACCCGCCGCGAGGGCTATATTCCGCTCATCGGAGCGCCTTCGCGCGCATTTCATTAGTTGTCAACAGCCTTTCATCAAGCGCTCGTTGGGCAGTCACTTTCTTACAGTTCCCTACCGCTCGGTAAGTCATAGAGTCGAAACATGCGCCGAGCAAAGATCGTCTGCACTCTGGGACCCGCCACCGACTCGTACGAGCAGATCAAAGCCCTCGTTGACGCCGGAATGGACATCGCCCGCTTCAACCTCAGTCATGGCACCTACGCCGAACACGAGGCACGATTCGACCGGGTCCGCAAAGCATCCGAAGAAACCCGTCGCAGCGTCGGCATCCTCGCCGATCTTCAAGGCCCGAAGATCCGCCTCGGCCGATTCCGCGAAGGCCCTGTACTTCTCGAACGCGACGACGAGTTCACCATCACCGTCGAACCGTCCGTGGAAGGCGACCGCCAGATCTGTGGCACCACCTACGACGGCCTCGCCGCCGACGTCACCACCGGCGAACGCATCCTCGTCGACGACGGCAAGGTCTCCCTCGAAGTCACCGGCGTCGACGGACCCCGCGTCCGCACCAAGGTCATCGAAGGCGGCATGGTCTCCGACCACAAGGGCCTCAACCTCCCCGGCGTCGCCGTCTCCGTCCCCGCCCTCTCCGAGAAGGACCGGGACGACCTCCGCTGGGCCCTGCGCTACGGCGCCGACATCATCGCCCTCTCCTTCGTCCGCAGCGGCCGCGACATCGAAGACGTCCACCGCATCATGCGCGAGGAAAACCGCTTCCTGCCCGTCATCGCCAAGGTCGAAAAGCCGCAGGCGGTCGACAACATCGACGACATCGTCGCCGCCTTCGACGGCATCATGGTCGCCCGCGGCGACCTCGGCGTCGAAATGCCCCTCGAAACCGTCCCGATCGTCCAGAAGCGCGCCATCAAACTCGCCAAGCGCAACGCCAAACCGGTCATCGTCGCCACCCAGATGCTCGACTCGATGATCGACAACTCCCGCCCCACCCGCGCCGAAGCCTCCGACGTCGCCAACGCCGTCATCGACGGCACCGACGCCGTGATGCTCTCCGGCGAGACCAGCGTCGGGAAGCACCCCACCGAGACCGTCAAGACCATGAGCCGCATCGTCGAGGCCGCCGAGGAAGACCTCCTCGCCAAGGGCCTCCCGCCGCTCACCGAGGCCAACAAGCCCCGCACCCAGGGCGGCGCCGTCGCCCGCGCCGCCGCCGACATGGGCGACTTCCTCGGCGCGAAGTTCCTCGTCGCCTTCACCCAGTCCGGCGACACCGTCCGCCGCCTCTCGCGCTACCGCTCACCCATCCCGCTCCTGGCCTTCACCCCCGACCCGGCCACCCGCTCCCAGCTCAACGTCAGCTGGGGCGTGGAGACCTTCCTCGGCCCGACCGTCAACTCCACCGACGAGATGGTCGCCCAGGTCGACGAGCAGCTCCTGCGGCTCGGCCGCTGCCAGAAGGGCGATGTCGTCATCATCACGGCCGGCTCCCCGCCCGGCGTCCCCGGCTCCACCAACCTCGTCCGCGTCCACCACATCGGCGAGGACGACTCCTCGAAGTAGCCCCACCCGCACCGCGCTCCCGCTGGGCCGAGGTACCTGACTGCCGTCCCTGTCAGTACTTCGGCCCGATGTGTTGGTCCATGAGGGCGACGGAGGCTTTCCGGGCGACGGAGATGTTCTCCGCTCCGCGGGATTGCCGTGCCGGCTTCCACTCGACGCCGACCCTGTCAAGGGTGTCCGTATAGAGCCGCAGGATGTCGACGGACATGTTGGTGAAGAAATACCGCGGGTACTCGTAGCGCTTACGCGCGCCGCCGACCGTCCGCGTCGTCCAATTGGTGATCCGGCAGCCGTCGGAGTGGATGAGACCCCGCAGGAACTCCCAGGGGTGCTCGTCGACGAGGCGTTGCTGCCACGCCTCCAAAGCGATCGGCCGCTCGTGTTTCTTGCCGGGGCCGTGTTGAGGGAACAGGCAAGGCCAATGGTGGCTGTAACTGGTCACCATGACGCAGCCCTGGCGCTGGATGACGCACACGCTGTTCATGGGGCGGACCGCCTTCATGGCTTCGCGGCATGCCACGATCAGCCCCGGCCAGGCGTCCGCACACGCGATGCGCAGCGCGAATCCACGTCGGTGGGGCTGCTTGCTGATGCAGCCGTCGCCGAGGTAGAGGCCGAGTAAGTAGGCGTATGCCCTGGCCGCTTCGGGTGGTCGCGGCACACGCTCGCATCGCGGGCATTCCGACGTGCGCGAAAGGGGCTCGATCCTGGTCTGCCAGGATCGGATGGCGAAGCGGGATATCCCGGTCTGCTTGCTCACGGAATGGAGACTGCGGCCCTGGGCGACGAGGGCGAGGGTCTGCTCGCGCACGCTGCGGTCGTACATATATACGAGCTTGGAGTGGGTGCGGCCTCCGCAGTCCTGACCGAGTCGATGTTCGCTCCATTGAGCGAACTTCCTCAAAAGTCAGGTGACCTTGGAATCGAAGGCAAAGTGCCCCGGGTCGGACTCGAACCGACACTGTATGGGTTTTGAATCCATTGCCTGCTGCCAATTGGGCTACCGGGGCCAACGGAATCCAAGGTTAATGCCTACCTGCTGTGGGACCACCTTACAGGAGATGGGTAGGCTCATGGAGCACCACCTGCCTGGAATGAGGAGTCCCGTGAGCGCCGCCGAGCCCGAGCAGCCCGTCGCCGATGACGATCAGTCGCATGTCCCGCCGCTGACCACGCGCGTCGTGATCGCCGAGGACGAGGCCCTCATCCGTCTCGATCTCAAAGAGATGCTGGAGGAGGAGGGCTACACCGTCGTCGGCGAGGCCGGGGACGGGCAGACCGCTGTGGAGCTGGCCCGGGAGCACCGTCCCGACCTGGTGATCCTGGATGTGAAGATGCCGGTGCTGGACGGTATCTCGGCGGCCGAGAAGATCGCCGAGGAGAGCATCGCGCCGGTGCTGATGCTGACCGCGTTCTCGCAGCGTGAGCTGGTGGAGCGGGCGCGGGACGCGGGTGCGATGGCGTATCTGGTGAAGCCGTTCTCGAAGAGCGATGTGGTTCCGGCGATCGAGATGGCGGTGAGCCGGTTCACCGAGCTGCGGACGCTGGAGAAGGAGGTCGCGGACCTCACCCAGCGGCTGGAGACCCGGAAGCTGGTGGACCGGGCGAAGAGCATTCTCCAGACGCAGTACGGGCTGACGGAGCCGGCCGCGTTCCGGTGGATCCAGAAGACGTCGATGGACCGGCGGCTGTCGATGCAGCAGGTCGCCGAGGCGGTCATCGAGGACGCCGAGGAGAAGAAGCAGCAGAAGGACCAGTAGGCGCTGCCGAGTGTGTGAGCGGCCCCGTACCGGTGTTGACCGGTGCGGGGCCGCTCGTGTTGTGGCGCTGTGGGGTCAGTCCTCGCCGAGGTATGCCTTGCGGACGGAGTCGTCGTGGAGGAGTGATTCGCCGCTGCCGGAGTGGACGATGCGGCCGATTTCCATGACGTGTCCTTGGTCGGCGAGGGAGAGCGCGGCCTGGGCGTTCTGTTCGACGAGGAGGATGGTGGTGCCTTGGGAGCGGAGTTCGCGGATGGTCTCCATGATCTTCTGCATCATGATCGGGGAGAGGCCCATGGAGGGCTCGTCGAGCATGAGCAGTTTGGGGCGGGACATCAGGGCGCGGCCCATGGCGAGCATTTGCTGTTCGCCGCCGGAGAGGGTGCCGGAGGCTTGTTTGCTGCGTTCGCCGAGGATGGGGAAGAGGTCGTAGACGCGCTGGATGTCTTTCTCGATGCCGTCGGCGTCCTTGCGGAGGAAGGCGCCGAGCTTGAGGTTTTCGGCGATGGTGAGGCGGGGGAAGAGGCGGCGGCCTTCGGGGGAGTGGGCGAGGCCGCGTTCGACGATCTTGTGGGCGGGGACGCCGTTGAGCGGTTCGCCATCGAAGGTGATCTTGCCGGCCAGCGGCTTGAGGAGGCCGGAGAGGGTGCGCAGGGTGGTGGTTTTTCCGGCGCCGTTGGTGCCGATGAGGGTGACGGCCTGGCCTTCTTCGACGGAGAACGAGATGCCTTTGACGGCTTCGATCTTGCCGTAGGCGACGCGGAGGTCCTCGACCTCGAGCAGTGCGGTCATGGGGTGTCTCCGGTCTGTCCCTGGGCCGGCCGGTCTGCGGGGTCCGTCCCGTCTGCTGCGTCGGTTTCTGCGGCCGGGTCCGGGGCCGGCGCCGGGTCCGGGGTCTCGGCTGCGGCCGGGTCGGGCGCGGCCGTGGTGTCGGCGGGCCGGTCCGGTGGTGCGACGTCCTCGACGGGGGTGCCCAGGTAGGCGGCGATGACGCGTTCGTCGGCCTGGACGACGTCCGCGGTGCCTTCGACGAGTTTCTGGCCCTGGACGAGGACGGCGACGCGGTCGCACATGTTGAAGATGAAGCGCATGTCGTGCTCGATGACGAGGACGGCGATGCCCTGGGCGCGGATGGCGAGGACGAGGTCCTGGGTGGCGCGGGTTTCCTGGGGGTTCATGCCGGCGGTCGGTTCGTCCAGCAGCAGCAGTCCGGGTTCGCTGGCGAGGGCGCGGGCGATTTCGAGCTTGCGTTGCTCGCCGTAGGGGAGGTTGCGGGCGAGGTGGTCGCGTTTGTGGGCGAGGCCGGTGAACTCCAGGAGTTCCATGGCGCGTTCCTCGCTGGTGCGTTCGGCCTTTTTGAAGCCGGGGCTGCGGAGGAGCGCGGACCACAGTCCTTCTTTGGTGCGGGTGTGCCGTCCGACGAGGGTGTTTTCGAGGACGGTCATGTTGGCGAAGAGGCGGATGTTCTGGAAGGTGCGGGCGACGCCTGCCTGGGTGACGAGGTGGGGTTTGCGGGAGAGGCGGGTGCCCCGGTAGCTGACGGTGCCTTCGGTGGGCACGTAGAGGCCGGTGAGGCAGTTGAAGAAGGTGGTTTTGCCGGCGCCGTTGGGGCCGATGAGGCCGACGATCTCGCCGGCGCCGACGGTGAGGTCGACGCCGCGTACGGCGGTGAGCCCGCCGAAGCGCATGGTGACGCCGTCGGCCTTGAGGACGGTGTCAGTGGCGGGTGCGAGGCTGGGTGCTGTGGTCATGGTCGTCACGCCTTTGCCTTGGTGGCGCCGAGGGTGGCGTCTGCGTCCGGGAGGCGCTGGTCGGGCACGTCGAGTTGGCCGGTCTCGTGGAATTCCAGCTGCTTCCTGCGGTCGGGGATGAGGCCCTCGGGGCGGTAGCGCATCAGGAGGACGAGGGCGATGCCGAAGAGCAGGAGTTGGTAGTCCTGGATGAAGTCGAGCTTGGCCGGGATGAGGAAGAGCAGCGCGGCGCCGACGAGGGGTCCGCTGAGGGTTCCCATGCCGCCGAGGATGACGGCGGCGAGGAGGAAGGCGGAGTTGGGCGGCTGGGGCCCGGCGAACTGGAACTGTTCGGGGGTGGCCGTGGTGACGACGTGGGCGTGCACGGTCCCGGCGAGGCCGGCGAGCGCGGCGCCGAGCGCGAAGGCCAGGAGCCGGAGGCGGAAGCTGTTGATGCCCATGGCGATGGCGGCGGTCTCGTCCTCGCGGATGGCGATCCAGGCGCGGCCGATACGGGAGGCCGCGGCGCGCCGGAAGACGAGGACGACGAAGGCCGTCACGAGGATCATCAGCAGGTAGTAGTTGCCGTAGGTGGCGATGGGGATGCCGAGGATGGTGTGGGGTTCGCCGAAGTTGAAGCCGAAGATTTCGAGGTTGGGGATGTTGGGGATGCCCATGGCGCCGTTGGTGACGTCGGGGCCGGTGGTGCCGTTGAGGTTGAGCATGGCGATGCGGAAGATCTCACCAAAGCCGAGCGTGACGATGGCGAGATAGTCGCCGCGCAGGCGCAGGGTGGGGGCGCCGATGAGGACGCCGAAGATGAGGGAGGCCACGGCGCCGGTCAGCAGGGCCGCCCAGAAGGGGAAGTGGAGCCCGAGGGCGGATTCGGGGGAGCCGGAGACGAGGGCGGCCGCGTAGGCGCCGACGCCGAGGAAGGCGACGTAGCCGAGGTCGAGCAGACCGGCGAGGCCGACGACGACATTGAGGCCCAGGGCGACGGTCGCGAAGATCAGGATGTTGGCCCCGATGATCGTGTACTGGTCGGTGTCCTGGGTGAGGGGGAAGCAGGCGGCGGCGATGAAGGCCGCGCCGAGGGCGACGCCGCGGTGGGTGTGGGTGAGGGCGGTGAGCCGCGCGACGAGTCCGGCCCGGTTGAGGGCGGGGATGGCCAGCACCATGAAGATCAGGTAGCCGACGAAGGGGGCGCCGTCGTCGGTGTCGATCCCGTAGGTGAAGACGAGCAGCCCGGCGGCGAAGGCGGCCGCGATGATCAGGATCTCGGCCCAGGAGGGGAGTTCGCGGGTGCGGCGCCGTAGGGGGGAGGCGGCCAGGCTCGCGGTGAAGCGCTGCCAGGGGTGGCCCGGCGGGGTGTCGGGGACCTGGTCGGGTGGCAGCGCGAGGGCGCCGGCGACGGTGATCAGGGAGGCGATTCCGGCGAGGGCGCCGCCGGGTTCGAGGTTGATCAGGCCGCCCAGCTCGACGGAGATGGAGAGCAGGGTGAACCACGTGGCGGCGAAGGTGGCGAGCGCCGCGAGGAGCGTGGGGGCGTGGCGGCCCGCCGGGGTGAGCCATTGCAGGCCGCGGACGCCGAGCGCGGAGCAGGCGAGGAGCAGGGTGAGGAGTCCGCCGACGAGGGTGACGATCTGGAGGCCGGCGGGGGAGAGGTAGTAGGTGAGGTCGCCGGGGAAGTCGCTGCTCCAGGTCCAGGCGAGGGCGGTGCTGGCGGTGGTGGCCAGGGCGCCTGCGGCGGTGATGAGGCGCGCGGTGCGCTCGGGGAGCGGGATCAGGCCGCGGGCCGGGGTGGTGGTGTGGGTGGTCATCGGTATCACGCCCGATCCGCGACGCGTTCGCCCAGCAGACCTTGTGGTCTCAGGAGGAGTACGAGGATGAGGAGAACGAAGGCCCAGACGTCCTTCCAGGCTCCGCCGCCGAATTGCTCCATGCCGGGTATTTCCTCGATGTAGGCGGTGGCGAGGGCTTCGGCGACGCCGAGGACGACACCGCCGAGCATGGCGCCGTAGATGTTGCCGATGCCGCCGAGCACGGCCGCGGTGAATGCCTTGAGGCCCATGATGAAGCCCATGCGGAACTGGACCTCGCCGGTGCGCAGTCCGTAGGCGACGGCGGCGACACCGGCGAAGGCGGCGCCGATGGCGAAGGCCAGGACGATGATGCGGTCGGTGTTGATGCCCATGAGCTTGGCGGTGTCGGGGTCCTGCGCGGTGGCCTGCATGGCGCGGCCGCTGCGGGTCTTGGCGACGAAGAAGCCGAGAGCGATCATGCAGGCCGGGGCGGCGACGAGGACGAAGATGTCGCCGCGCTGGACCGTGGCGCCGAGGATCTCGAAGGCGTGGCCCTTGAACTGAGGGAAGACGCGGGCCTGTTTGCCGTCGGGGTACCACTTCCAGATGGCTTGCTGGAGGGCGATGGACAGGCCGATGGCGGTGATGAGGGGGGCGAGGCGTGGGGCGCCGCGCAGCGGGCGATAGGCGAATCGTTCCGCTGCGATACCGACGAGGACGGATACGGCGATACCGCCGAGGAGCATGGCCGGCAGGGCGAGGATCAGCGAGGTACCGGACGGCAGCGCCAGGTAGACGCTGAGCGCTCCGAAGCCGCCGACCATGAAGATCTCGCCATGGGCGAAGTTGATGAGCTGGACGATTCCATAGACCATCGTGTAGCCGATCGCGATGAGACCGTACATCGCGCCGAGGATGAGTCCGTTGGCCAGCTGTTGCGGCAGTTCGCTCACCGCAGGGCCTCCGTTGCGTGGGAGTGAGGAGAAGCCGGGGTGTCCCGGTGTGCCACGGGCCGCGCCAGGGTCGTTGGTGCGTCCTGGCGCGGCCCGTGGTGATGAGGAGTGGTGCGGTCGGTCAGCTCTTGTCGAACTTCTTGAATTCGGCGCTGAAGCGGGAGGCCCACTTCCCCTTGTCCACCTGGTAGGCGGTGATCATGGTGTTGGTGGTGTCGCCGTATTTGTCGAAGGCGATGGGGCCGGTGACACCGTCGAAGGTGACCTTGTTCATCGCGTCGACGACCTTCTTGCGGGCGTCGTCGGGGAGCTTGCCGTCGTTGTCCTCGACGACCTTCTTCACGGCCTGGATGATGGCCCAGGTCGAGTCGTAGGTGGAGCCGCCGTAAGCCTCGTAGGACTCCTTGAAGCCGGCTGCCTTGTAGTCGGCGATGAACTTCTTGGCGGAGGGGAGCTCCTCGACGGGCTTGCCGACGGAGGAGGCGTAGTCGCCCTGCGCCTTCTTGTTGAGCTTGATGTAGTCGCCGCTGTACATGCCGTCGCCGCCCATGAGGGGAACGGTGACGCCGCCGTCCTTGAGCTGCTGGCTGAGCGGGCCGGAGGCGGGGTATTCGCCGCCGTAGAAGACCAGGTCGGGCTTGGCGGACTTGACCTTGGAGACGACGGCCTTGAAGTCACGGTCGTCGGGGCTGACGTGTTCGGTGCCGGCGATCTTTCCGCCGAGCTTGACGAACTGGTCCTTGAAGGAGGAGGCGAGGCCGACGCCGTAGGTCTTCTGGTCGTCGATCACATACGCCTTCTTGACCTTCATCTTCTCCCACGCGTACTGGCCGTCGAAGGCGCCCTGCACCTCGTCGGTGGTGGCGGTGCGGAAGTAGGTGGGGAAGGGGCGGACGCGCTTGTTCTGCTTCCAGTCCTTGCCCTGGGTCAGGTCGGGCGTGGTGTTCGCCGGCGAGATCAGGGTGAGGTTGTTCTGCTTGGAGACCTGCTGCATGGACTGGGCGACGCCGGAGTTGAGCGGGCCGACGACGCCGAGTACGTCCTTGTCGCCGGCGAGTTTGGTGGCGTTCTGCTGGCCGACGTTGGGGAGGGCCTTGTCGTCGAGGGATTCGAGCTTGAAGGTGACGCCCTTGACCTCGCCGGTTTTGTTGGCGGTGTCGATGGCGAGCTGGGCGGAGTTGCGGATGCCCAGGCCCAGGGCGGAGAGCTCGCCGGTGGTGGGGGCGTCGAGGCCGATGACGACGGAGGTCTTGGAGCCGTCGCCGCTCTTGTCGTCGCCGCGGGAGCCGCACGCGGAGAGCGTGAGGGCGCCGGCGGTGACTGCGGTGGTGAGGAGAAGCAAGGAACGGTGACGCACGATCAGTCCTTTCCCTGGCGCGGCCACGGCTGTCGCATGGCCGTTCCGCTGGCCGGGCGAGCGGGAGCGCGAGGGTGCGTGCGCCGTCAGCGGGCCCGGCGGCGCGGTGACTGGCGGTGACTCTAAGCCGGTGTTCGTCGGACCGGCAGAGGCGCAGACCAGGATGTGACGCTCTTGTTATGACCTTCGATGAGTGTTATGCCGTTATGGTCCTTACACCGCAGGGCGAACGCGGTGCGGAGGGTGAACGCGCACTTCCACGGGGGGATGGGGCGCGTGGTGACGGAACGGCGTCCGGATAGCGGATGCGCCGGTCAGGGTGGTGCCGATGCCCGTGGGGGGTACGGGAGTTGCGCCGGGCGCCGCACGGCAGGCGGGTTACTCAGAGTTACGGATACGCGGACGGCCCCGCTCCCGGGACCGGGGGCGGGGCCGTGACGGCGGCCGGCGGAGCGCCGGACGGGGTGGCTCAGGCGCGGTAGGCGTCGGTGTCCACCTCGCGCAGCATGCAGGTCAGCCGGGCGGTGCAGACCCGCTTGTCCTGTTCGTCGGTGATCACGATCTCGTAGGTGGCGGTGGAGCGGCCACGGTGTACGGGGGCGGCGACACCGGTGACGAGTCCGGAGCGGACGCCGCGGTGGTGGGTGCAGTTCAGGTCGACGCCGACGGCGAGCTTGGTGGGGCCGCCGTGCAGCATGGCGCCGACGGAGCCGAGGGTCTCGGCGAGGACGGCCGAGGCGCCGCCGTGCAGCAGTCCGTAGGGCTGGGTGTTGCCCTCGACGGGCATGGTGCCGACGATGCGCTCGGGGGCGGCTTCGGTGACCTGCACGCTCATCCGCTCGCCGAGGTGGCCGGCCGAGAAGAGCGAGGGCAGGTCGAGGCCGAGGCCGGCCCACTGGTCGAGGATCTCCTGCGGAAATTTGGTGGTACTGCGCTCACCCATGCCTACGGCTCCGTTCGCTCGCCCGTGATCGTCGTCGATCCGTGCCTGTTCCTATCAGGGCCCTGAGCAAGCGCTCAGCGCGGGGTCGTTGTTCCTGCCGGCCGCCCCGTGGGCGGTCAGTCCTCCCGGGGGCTCTCCAGGCGGATCACGATCGACTTGGCGGCGGGGGTGTTGCTGGTGTCGGCGGTGTGGTCGAGCGGGATGAGGACATTGGTCTCGGGGTAGTAGGCGGCCGCGCAGCCGCGGGCCGTCGGGTAGTGCACCACGCGGAAGCCGGGCGCGCGCCGCTCGCTGCCGTCCGTCCATTCGCTGACCAGGTCGGTGTACGCGCCGTCGGCCAGGCCCCGTTCGCGGGCGTCGTCGGGGTGGACGAGCACCACCCGGCGACCGTTCTTGATGCCGCGGTAGCGGTCGTCGAGGCCGTAGACGGTGGTGTTGTACTGGTCGTGGGAGCGCAGCGTCTGGAGCAGCAGCCGCCCTTCGGGGGCGGTGGGGTATTCGACGGGCGCGGCGGTGAAGTTGGCCTTCCCGGTGGCGGTGGGGAAGCTGCGGCTGTCCCGGGGGGCGTGCGGAAGGGCGAAGCCTCCGGGGCGGGCGACCCTGGTGTTGAAGTCCTCGAAGCCCGGGATGACGCGGGCGATACGGTCGCGGATCGTCGCGTAGTCGCGCGCGAACTCCTCCCAGGGGGTGCGGCTTCCGGTGCCCAGGACGCGGCGGGCCAGCCGGGCGACGATGGCCGGCTCGGACAGCAGCTGGGGGCCGGCGGGCGCCAGGCGGCCGCGGGAGGCGTGCACCATGCCCATGGAGTCCTCGACCGTCACGAACTGTTCGGCGGGCGCGCCGTCGTGGCCGGTCCGCACATCGCGTTCCGTACGGCCCAGCGTCGGCAGGATCAGTGCGCGGGCACCCGTGATCACATGCGAGCGGTTGAGCTTGGTGGAGACGTGGACGGTCAGCCGGGCGCGGCGCATGGCGGCCTCGGTGACGTCGGTGTCGGGGGTGGCGGAGACGAAGTTGCCGCCCATCGCGAAGAACACCTTGGCCTGCCCGTCGCGCAGCGCGCGGATGGCGCGGACGACATCGAGGCCGTGCTCCCGGGGCGGGGCGAAGCCGAACTCCTTCTCCAGGGCGTCGAGGAAGGCGGGCGCCGGCCGCTCGAAGATGCCCATGGTGCGGTCGCCCTGGACGTTGCTGTGGCCGCGTACGGGGCAGACGCCGGCGCCCGGGCGGCCGATGTTGCCGCGCAGCAGGAGGAAGTTGACGACTTCCTGGATGGTGGGGACGGAGTGCTTGTGCTGGGTCAGGCCCATGGCCCAGCACACGATGGTGCGCTTCGACGCGAGGACCATGGCCAGCGTGCGGTCGATCTCCGCACGGGTCAGGCCGGTGGCGCGCAGCGTCTCGTCCCAGTCGTCATCGGCGCGGGCCGTGCGCGCGAACTCCTCGAAGCCGTGGGTGTGTTCACGGATGAAGTCCTCGTCGAGGGCTCCCTCGGTGTCGAGCAGGAGGCGGTTGAGGGCGCGGAAGAGCGCCTGGTCGCCGCCGAGGCGTACCTGGAGGAAGAGGTCGGTGAGCGCGGTGCCGCCGCCCGCCAGACCGCGTGGCGTCTGCGGGTTCTTGAAGCGCTCCAGGCCGGCCTCGGGCAGCGGGTTGATCGAGATGATCTTCGTGCCGCCGGCCTTGGCCTTCTCCAGGGCGGTGAGCATCCGCGGGTGGTTGGTGCCCGGGTTCTGGCCGGCGACGATGATCAGGTCGGCCTTGTAGAGGTCCTCCAGGAGGACGCTGCCCTTGCCGATGCCGATGGTCTCCGTCAGGGCGGAGCCCGACGACTCATGGCACATGTTGGAGCAGTCGGGGAGGTTGTTGGTGCCGAATTCGCGGGCGAAGAGCTGGTAGAGGAAGGCGGCCTCGTTGCTGGTGCGGCCGGAGGTGTAGAAGACGGCCTCGTCGGGGGAGTCGAGGGCGGTCAGCTCCTCGCCGATGATGTCGAAGGCCCGCTCCCAGGTCACCGGCTCGTAGTGGTCGGCGCCCTCGGCGAGGTACATGGGGTGGGTGAGGCGGCCCTGCTGGCCGAGCCAGTAGCCGCTGCGGTTCCCGAGGTCGGCGACGGAGTGCTCGGCGAAGAAGTCCGGGGTGACCCGGCGCAGGGTGGCCTCTTCGGCGACGGCCTTGGCGCCGTTCTCGCAGAATTCGGCGGTGTGCGGCTTGTCGGGCTCGGGCCAGGCGCAGCCGGGGCAGTCGAACCCGTCCGGCTGGTTGACCCGCAGGAGGGTGAGGGCGGTACGGCGCACGCCCATCTGCTGCTGGGAGATGCGCAGCGCGTGGGTGATCGCCGGCAGCCCGACGGCGGCGTGCTGGGGTGCGCTGACCTGGGGCGCGTCCTGGACGGGGTCCGACGCGGGCGGCTTGCCTGCCATGGCGCTCTCCCTTGAGCCGTGAGCTGCGTCCGCCGGCACCGGCGGATCGTTGCGGTAGACATCAGATCCTGTCACGGACGTGCGGGGCGGTGTAGAGGTGACCGCCGCAGGCGCGGGCCGGGGCGGCGGCCGGGCGTGCGGCGCGGTCCGGAGCGGGCGTGCGGGCGGGTGCCGGAGCGGCGTATGCGAGGGGCCGGAGCTGCGTACGGCGACGTGCCGGAGCGGTGTACGGCGCGGGGCCGGGGCCGCCGCGGCGGGGATTGTCAGTGGGGCGTGGCAGGATCGGGGGCGTGGCAGCAAAGGCAGCGAAGAAGAGCGAAGCGACCGGGACCGAAGCGGCGGCGGGCGGTCGTCCCCGCCTGCTCCTGATGGACGGGCATTCCATGGCATACCGGGCGTTCTTCGCCCTGCCCGTGGAGAATTTCACCACCGTCACGGGACAACCGACCAATGCGATCTACGGCTTCGCGTCGATGCTCGCGAACACCCTGCGCGACGAGGCGCCCACGCATTTCGCGGTGGCGTTCGACGTCTCCCGCAAGACCTGGCGGTCCGAGGAATTCGCGGACTACAAGGCGAACCGTTCCAAGACGCCCGACGAGTTCAAGGGCCAGGTCGAGCTGATCGGTGAGCTGCTCGACGCGATGCGGGTGAAGCGGTTCGCGATCGAGGGCTTCGAGGCCGACGACGTCATCGCCACCCTCACCGAGCAGGCCACCGCACAGGGCTTCCAGGTCTCGATCGTCACCGGCGACCGCGACTCCTTCCAGCTGGTCTCCGACGACGTCACGGTCCTCTACCCCACCAAGGGCGTCTCGGAGCTGACCCGCTTCACCCCGGAGAAGGTCTTCGAGAAGTACGGCCTGACCCCCGCCCAGTACCCGGACTTCGCCGCGCTGCGCGGCGACCCCTCCGACAACCTCCCCGGCATCCCGGGCGTCGGCGAGAAGACCGCCACGAAGTGGATCAACCAGTTCGGTTCGTTCGCGGAGCTGGTGGAGCGCGTCGACGAGGTCAAGGGCAAGGCGGGTGCCAATCTCCGCGAGCACCTGGAGGCGGTGAAGCTCAACCGCCGGCTGACGGAGATGGTGCGCGATGTCGAGCTGCCCTGCGGCCCGGCGGAGCTGACCCGCGAGGCGTACGACCGGGACGCGCTCTCGGTGTTCCTCAACGCCCTGGAGATCCGCAACCAGGGCCTGCGGGACCGGCTGCACGCCGTCGACCCGGGCGCCGCGGAGGCCGCCGAGGAGGCCGCCCCCGCCCCCGGCGTCGAGGTGGACGGCACCGTCATCGGCGCGGGTGAACTCGCTCCGTGGCTGGCCGAGCACGGCACCGGACCCCTGGGTGTGGCCACGGTCGACGTGTGGACGCTGGGCAGCGGCAGCGTCGCCGAGGTGGCGCTGGCCGCCGCCGACGGCCCGGCCGCCTGGTTCGACCCGTCGCAGCTCGACGAGGCCGACGAGCGGGCCTTCGCCGCCTGGAGCGCGGACGCCGCCCGCCCCAAGGTGATGCACAACGCCAAGGGCCTGATGCGGGTCTTCGGCGAGCACGGCTGGCGCATCGACGGCGTCACCATGGACACCGCCCTGGCCGCCTATCTGGTCAAGCCGGGCCGCCGCTCCTTCGCGCTGGACGCGCTGTCCGTCGAATACCTGGGCCGCGATCTCGCCCCGGCGGCGGCCGGTGACGGCCAGCTGGCGTTCGGCGCGGACGAGGAGGCCGAGGCGGACGCCCTGATGGGGCAGGCCCGTACGGTCCTCGATCTGGGGACGGCGTTCGAGGCGAAGCTGGCGGAGGTCGGCGCGGCCGAGCTGCTGCGTGATGTGGAGCTGCCGACCAGCGTGCTGCTGGCCCGGATGGAGCGGGCCGGTATCGCCGCGGACCGGGGCTGGCTGGAGCGGATGGAGCAGCAGTTCGCCGGCGCGGTGCAGCAGGCCGTCAAGGAGGCGCACGCCGCCGCGGGCCATGAGTTCAACCTGGGCTCGCCCAAGCAGCTCCAGGAGGTCCTCTTCGGCGAGCTGGGCCTGCCCAAGACCAAGAAGACCAAGACGGGTTACACCACCGACGCCGATGCGCTCGCCTGGCTGGCCGCGCAGACCGACAACGAGCTCCCGGTGATCATGCTCCGGCACCGTGAGCAGGCCAAGCTGCGCACGACCGTCGAGGGCCTGATCAAGACCATCGCCGCGGACGGCCGGATCCACACCACCTTCAACCAGACCGTGGCGGCCACCGGCCGGCTGTCCTCCACCGACCCCAATCTCCAGAACATCCCGGTGCGCACGGACGAGGGTCGGGCGATCCGCCGTGGCTTCGTCGTCGGCGAGGGCTTCGATTCGCTGCTGACCGCCGACTACAGCCAGATCGAGCTGCGCGTGATGGCCCATCTCTCCGAGGACGAGGGCCTGATCGAGGCGTTCACCTCCGGTGAGGACCTGCACACCACCGTCGCCTCGCATGTCTTCTCGGTCGACAAGACCAAGGTCGACCCGGAGATGCGCCGCAAGATCAAGGCGATGTCCTACGGCCTGGCGTACGGGCTGTCGGCCTTCGGCCTCTCCCAGCAGCTGGGCATCCAGCCCGATGAGGCCCGCAAGCTGATGGACAACTTCTTCGAGCGGTTCGGCGGGGTGCGCGACTACCTCCAGCGCGTCGTGGAGGAGGCCCGCGCCACCGGCTACACGGAGACGATGCTCGGCCGCCGCCGCTATCTCCCCGACCTCAACAGCGACAACCGCCAGCGCCGCGAAACGGCCGAGCGGATGGCGCTCAACGCCCCCATCCAGGGCACCGCCGCCGATATCGTCAAGATCGCGATGCTGCGGGTCGACGCGGCGCTGCGGACCGCGGAGCTGGCGTCCCGGCTGCTGCTCCAGGTCCATGACGAAATCGTCGTCGAGGTGGCCCCCGGCGAACGCAAGCAGGTCGAGGAACTGGTCCGCCGCGAAATGGCCGCCGCGGCCGAGCTGAGCGCCCCGCTGGACGTCTCGGTCGGCTTCGGCAAGGACTGGGAGTCGGCGGCGCACTGAGCCGGGCAGCGGGCCGGTGACGGCGCGGGAGCCCCGCGCCGCGCCGTCCCGGCCCCGCCCCAACCCGGCCCGCACCGCACCGAGTTGCGGCCGGTGCGGCCGGTTCCGCCCCGTCCGGCGGTGGCCGGAAACCGGTCGTCGCCCGACGCGTCATGGATCTTGTTCAGCGGGAGAGCGCTCTGCTTTGATCACGCCGTGATGCGTCGTGCCGCCCGCGCCCTGGGCACCTACCTCTCCCGCAGCCCGGTCACGGCCGGCTATGTCGTCCTTCTGCTGTCGACCCATCTGTGGTGCACCGCGGTGCTGTCCACCGCGGAGGCCCAGCGGGTGCTGCTCGGCGTCAGCACCCACCTGGACAATCTTCACGACCGACCGCTCCGGGCGCTGGCGGGCAGCCTGCTGTTCTTCGACGGCACCCTGACCGAGGTCACCTCGGAGGCTTTCGCCGGCACGCTGATCACGCTCGGCCTCGGCGTCGCCGGGTGTCTCGCATGGCTGGAACGGCGCTACGGACGGGGGCGCGCCTACGGCCTCTTCCTCCTGGGGCATCTCGCCGCGACGCTGCTCACCGTGCCGGTGATCCAGGTGGCCCTCGCCCACGGCTGGTATCCGGACAGCGTCCGGCACGCCCCCGACTTCGGCATCAGCTACGGGGCCGAGACGGTGCTCGCGGCGGCGGCGCTCCTGCTGCCCCGGGCGCGCCGGCTCGCGGCGGCCGGAGTCGTCGCCTGGCCGGTGCTCGGCGGCGACTGGAGCGGGGTGCTGCCCGACTTCACCACCATCGGACATCTGCTGGCGGCCGCCATCGGCTTCGTCTGCGGCGCCCTCCTGCTGCGGACCGCCCGCCCCGCCGCCACGGCCCCGCTGCCGCCGGCCGACCCGGCGCTGGTCGAGTAGCCCGACGGAAGCGGCAGGCGCTCAACAGGCGCATCGGCGCTGTCATGCGCCGCCGGCCGGCCTGTCCGGCGAGGCGGCCCCGGCACCCGACGGCGCCGCCGCCCGGCTCGCGGTCCGGCTCGCGGTCCGGCTCGCGGGCATCGGCGGGCGGTCCGGGGCGCCGGCCGCCCGGGTGCGGAGTACGCGGCGGTGCAGCAGCCGTACGGCCCCCGCGAAGAGCGGCAGCCCGAGGACGAGGCCGGCCCCGGCGCCGAAGAGCGCGGTCGGGAGGTAGTTGAGCGCGCTCGCCGCGGGCCCGTACTCGGCGCGCGCCCGCAGGACACGGTGCACGGTGCCGGCCGCCACGCACAGCGCGAGCGGGCCGGTCAGCAGCAGCCGGAGCCGTACGGACAGTTCCGGTACCGAGGCCGGCGCCGGCAGCCCGGCCGCCGCGGTACCGCCGCCCCGGAGGACCGGCCACAGGAACGCGCCCATCGCGGCGAGTGCGAGCGCCGAGGTGCCGTACTGGACGTAGGTGTAGACCGGCAGGCCGCCCACCACCTGGTCCAGTCCGGGCACCAGCCGGGTGCCCCAGCGGCCCGGGTGGGTGAAGGCGTCCCAGACCACATGGGTCGTCGCCCCTAGTACCGCCGAGACCACGAACCAGCCCACCAGGGCGGCGAGTTCACGCGGTCCGTCGGGCCGCCAGGGCCGGCCGCGCAGGAAGCCGTGGACCGGGCCCTGCCACGCCCGGGGCAGCAGCGCGGTCAACGGCTCGCGCACCAACAGCCAGCCGCCGACGAGCGCCGCCGTGACCAGCACATCCACCGTCAGCACCCCGGTCGCCGAGTGGGTCACCGCGCCGAAAGTCATGCCGCCCGGAACCAGAGTGTCCGCGTAGTACGTCATATCAGGTGCGAACGACCCTGCCACGAGCGCCGAGGCGACCAGCGGGCCGCGGGCCGCACCGGTCCGCCGGACCGCCGGGAGCACCGCGGCGGCATGGCTGAGTGTGAACGGCATTTACCTCTCCTCGATCGATTCAGATCATTATGTGTGGTGATGGGGTGGTAGATGCCGGGCCCGAGTTGTCGTAGTCTCGCCTGAGTTGGAGCGCTGGGGGAGCGCGATACCGCGTCAGGAGCGCGGTACGGCAATGCGGAGGGGAACCACGTATGGCAGCCACTTTCCGACGGCGGCTCCACAGGGGAGCGGCCTCGACGGCCGTGGCAGCCCTGGTGCTTGCCGCACTGACCGCCTCTCAGGCGCCGGGAGCCGCCGGTGCCGCGGCCGCCAAACGGCGGCCGGCCCCGCCCCCGGCCGATGTTCCCATCGACGGCGGCGCCGCGTACTACACCGACCTGCCGCCCCTCAAGAGCCCGGTACCGCCGCACGGTTCCCCGCACACGGGTAAGGACCCCGCCGCCGGCCGGGGACCCGCCGAGGCCGGTCTCCCCGCCACCGTACTGGCCGCCTACAAGAAGGCCGCGTCCACGATCGACGGCTCCGACCCGGGCTGCCGGCTGCCCTGGCAGCTGCTCGCCGGCATCGGCAAGGTCGAGTCCGGCCAGGCGCGCGGCGGCGCGGTCGACGCCGAGGGCACCACCCTCCAGCCAATACTCGGCCCGCAGCTCAACGGCCGCGGCTTCGCGCGGATCACCGACACCGACGGCGGCCGCTACGACGGCGATCTCACCCATGACCGCGCCGTGGGCCCGATGCAGTTCATCCCGTCCACCTGGGCCAACGGCGGCCCCGACGGCAGCGGTTGGGGCGCCGACGGCAACAGTGACGGCAAGAAGGACCCGAACAACGTCTTCGACGCGGCGCTCGCCGCGGGCCGCTATCTCTGCGCCGGCGGCCGCGATCTGACGGCCCAGGACGACCTGGACCGGGCGATCCTCGGCTACAACCACTCCGAGGAGTATCTGCGCACGGTGCTGTCCTGGTACGCGTTCTACCGCAACGGCACCCATGAGGTGCCGGACGGCAGGGGCGTGCTGCCGGTGCACCGCGACACCGGACGACACGGCGACGGCAACGGCGGCCGGCCCGAAAGCCGTCCGCACCACGGCCGCGGCTCCGACGGCACGCCGGACAAGGGCCCGCGCCCCGGCGGATCCGGCAAGCCAGACAAGACCAACAAGCCCAACAAGCCCGGCAAGGGGCAGGACCACCCCGGCAAGCCGGGGACGGGGCGCCCGGACGGCAATCGCCCCACACCGGGCGGCACCGAGCCCCCCTCCCAGAAGCCCACCCCCAACCCCGAGCCCGCGCACCCCAAGACCCTCGTCCGGGTCGGTGACAAGGACCTGAGCACCACCGCGGGCACCGAGTTCGCCACCCCGCCCCAGGTCCGCGCCCAGGACGCCCAGGGCGAGCCCGTCGCCGGCGTCCCCGTCCGCTTCACCCTTCCCCCGGCCACCGACGCCCGCTTCCCCGGTGACGCGACCGCCGTCACCGTCAAGACGGACAAGGACGGCCTGGCCACCGCCCCCACCCTGCGCGCGGGCGACCGGGCCGGTGACTTCCGCATCCGCGTGACGACCGTGCCGCACACCGCGCCCGCCGTCGAGGTCGGCGCCACCGTCAAGGCCAAGCCCGCCCCGAAGGCCGACAAGCTCGCCCGTACCTCGGACAAGGAGCTGACGGCGACCGCCGGAAAGGCTTTCGCGGAGGACGCGGTCGAGATCAAGGCGACCTACCAGGGCAAGAGCGCGGCGGGGGTGGCGGTCACCGCCACCATGGTCACCGACGATCCGGACCGGCCCGTCGAGAACGACAAGGGCCCCTACTTCAAGGACCCCGAGGCCACCGGCGACGCCAGGAACAAGCCGGTCCGCACCCTCACCGGGCTCACCACGGACGCCGACGGCCTGCTGAAGCTCCCGAAGATCTACACCGATGCGCACTCGGGAACGTTCCTGCTGAGGCTGACCACCGCCGACGGCGCCGTCCTCACCGTCAAGCTGAAGGTCGCCCCCGCGGCCGGTTCCTGACCACGCCAACCGGCCCCTCTGTACAGCCGGTTCCGCACCCCGGGCCGCCTCCGCGCCCGGCACCGTCTCCGCCGTCCTGCCCGCCGTCCCGGGCAGGACGGCGGTGTCACGTGTTCTCATCTCTGCCGCCCGTTGCTACGGTGCCCCCGCCCTGACGCCGTATCAGATTCCGGGAGGCCGACCATGCGCGCCCTGACAGCAGCCGCGGTCGGACTGGCCGCGGCGTTCGCCCTCGTCCTCACCCTCACGGCGACCGGCGCACCCGGCGGCACGACCTCGCCCAAGCCGCTGCTGACCACCGTCCCCAAGCACCCCTGAGGGAGGGACGACCGCCATGCGCCGTACCGCTCCCACCCCGAGGACCCCCGACGCGCCGCCGCCCGGCCCCGGACGGCGCCGCCCGCCCCGCGGCATGCGCCGCCGGTCGAGCCTGGTGCTGCTCGCCTGCGCCGTCTTCTTCACCGCGCTGTCCCCGCTGATGCGGTGGTACGCCTTCCCCCGGCTCGCCAAGATCCCGCCCGGCCAGTACCAGGACATGGTCCTGGAGGCCCGGCCCGCCACCCTCCTCAACTACGGGACGATGAAGGCCGAGCGCGTCCCGAAGGTCACCATCGTGCAGACTCTCAAGGGCGATGTGGCGGCCTCCGACCGGATCGAGAAGTCCGCGGGCCGGGACATCGTCGTCTGGGACGCGCTGTCCTACGTCGCCGGACCCGACGGCAAGATGGTCTCCGCGATCCCCGAGCGCTATCTCTTCGACGCGCACTCCCAGGAACCCGTGCACGCCACCGGCGAGATGGTCGACGGCGACCCGGTGCGCCGCGAGGGCATCGAGTTCAAGTGGCCGTTCCTCACCGAGCGGCGCGACTACTCCTACTTCGACGCCCAGACCCGCACCTCGGCCCCCATCCACTACAAGGGGACCCGCACCTTCCGCGGCCTGGAGGTCTACTACTTCGAGCAGACCATCCCCTGGACCAAGGTCGCCCTCCCCAAGAAGATGCCGGTCGAGGGCATCACCCCGCAGTCCGTCGCGAAGATGGGCACCACCCGCTGGTACAGCACCAAGCGGATGTTCTGGGTCGAGCCCGTCACCGGCGCCCCGGTCAACGGCCAGGAGATCCACAAGGAAGAGCTGCGCGGCGGCGATCTGCTGCCCGGCGGCGGCAAGGTCACCGCCTTCGCCGGCCATGTGAAGATGCGTGCCGACTACGTCGACTCCACGGTGTCCCTGGTGACCTCGCAACGCACCCTCGTCCTGCTGCTCACCCGCTACCTCCCCTGGGGCTTCCTGCTCCTCGGCGCCGCGCTGCTCGCCCTGAGCCTGTACCTCGAAGCCCGCGGCCGCCGCCCCGCCCCCGCACCGGCCCGGCCGCCCGTCCCCGCGGCGACAGCCGGCGGCCCGTGACGCCGCTCAGCCCCGCCTGAGCCGCGCCGACGTGTGCCGCGTCGGCTCCGCCGTCGACGGATCCTCCGGCCAGGGATGCTTCGGGTAGCGGCCGCGCAACTCCGCGCGCACGGACCGGTATCCGTCCCGCCAGAACGAGGCGAGATCGGCCGTGACGGCGGCCGGACGCCCCGCGGGGGAGAGCAGATGCACCAGCACCGGCACCCGCCCGCCGGCCACCCGCGGCGACTCCTGCCAGCCGAACAGCTCCTGGAGCTTGACCGCCAGCACCGGCTGCGCACCCTCGTAATCCACCCGCACCCGGGAACCGCTCGGCACCTCGAGACGCTCCGGCGCCAGCTCGTCGAAGCGGGCCGCCTCGCCGGACGCCCACGGCAGCAGCCGGGCCAGCGCCTGCCCCGCATCGATCCGCTCCAGATCCGCCCGCCGTCGCGCCCGCCCGAGCTCCACCCCCAGCCACTCCTCGACGCACTCCAGCAGCGCCGCATCCGAGACCTCCGGCCAGGGCGCGCCCAACTCCCGGTGCAGGAACGCCATCCGCTGCCGCGACGACACCGCGGCGGCCGACCACCGCAGCAGCCCGAGCCCCTCCCGTCGCAGGCCCGCCACCACCGCGTCCCGCAGCAGCCCGGGGTCGGGCGCGGTCAGCGGCCGGGCCGCCAGCTCGATCGCCCCCAGCCGGGTCACCCGCCGGGCCACCACGTCCCCGTCCGCCCAGCGCACCTCCTCACCGGACGCGTACAACGCCGGCGCCGCCGCACGCGCCGTCTCCTCGTCGATCACCGCCGCCAGCCGCACCCGCGCCGACGCGGCCGCCACCGGCCGGTCCGCCACCGCCACCGCCAGCCACTCCGCATCCCGCAGCCCCGAACCACCCGCCGCGCCCGGGGACCCCGGCCGCTGCCCCCATCCGGCCTGCGTCCCCGCCCCCGCCGTCTCGGCCCCCGTCCCGGATGCCATGAGGAAACTCCCGCCACCACGGGCCCGCGCGACCCGCTCCGGGAACGCCAGCGCGGCGACGAGACCGGCCACCGCATCGTCCGTGAGCGCCGCGCCGGCACCCCGGCCGCCGTCCCCGCCCGAGCCGGTACGCTCTCCGGCCGCCGACGCCAGCCGCCGTGCCTCCTGCCGCCACCTGGCTCCGTACGCATCGCCGCCCCGCCGCGCGGTGCGCCACGCCGCCGCCAGATCGTCCCCATAGGCGCGCGGCGGCTCCTCGCTCAGCAGGGCGACCACCTCCGCCGCCCGTCGCACCCCGGCCTGCGGCGCCCCGTCCAGCAGGGCCCGCGCCAGCCGCGGATGCAGTCCGAGCCGCGCCATCCGCGCGCCCCGCTCCGTGGCCCGGCCGGCCCCGTCCACCGCACCGATCGCCGTGAGCACCTCCTGGGCCGCGGCCAGCGCACCGGCCGGCGGCGCGTCGAGCAGGGCCAGCCCGTCCGCCGCCGGATCACCCCAGCAGGCCGCCTGAAGGGCGAACGCCGTCAGATCGGCGACCCTGATCTCCGGATCGGGGAACGCCGGCAGCCGCCCGTCCTCACCCTCCGGCCAGCAGCGGTACACCGCGCCCGGCGCCTCCCGCCCCGCCCGGCCGGCCCGCTGCCGGGCCGCCGCCCGGGAGGCCCGCACGGTGGTGAGCGCGCTGAGCCCCCGTGCGTGATCCGTCCGCGGCACCCGCGCCAGCCCGCTGTCCACCACCACCCGTACGCCCGGCACGGTCAGGCTGGACTCCGCCACCGACGTCGCCAGCACCACCCGCCGTGCACCGTTCCCGCCCGCCAATACGGCGTCCTGCACCGCGGCCGGCGCCCGCCCGTGCACCTGAAGCACCTCGGCGTCCACCCCGGCCAGCTCCCCGGCGACCCGCCCGATCTCCCCGACACCGGGAAGGAAACACAGCACATCCCCCGACCGCTCGCGCAGCGCCCGCCGCACCACTCCCGCCACGTGCGTCAGCAGCGCCGGATCCACCCGCGTCCCGTGCGCCGGCCGCACCGCCCGCTCCGGCGCCGCCCACACCACCTCCACGGGATGCGACACGCCCGCCGCCTCGACCACCGGCGCCGCGCCCTGCGCACCGCCCAGCAGCCGCGCCCACCCCTCCGCGTCCGTCGTGGCGGACGCCGCCACCAGCCGCAGCTCGGGCCGCAGGGTCTCCCGTACGTCCAGGAGGAAGGCCGCGGCGGTATCCGCATCCAGATGCCGCTCATGACACTCGTCGAGCACCACCACATCGACCCCGGCCAGCTCCGGATCGCGCTGAAGCCGCTGAAGCAGCACGCCGGTGGTCACCACTTCCACGGTGGTACGGGGCCCGGCCCGGCGCTCACCGCGCACCGTGAACCCCACCGGCCCCCAGCCCTGCGCCGGAGGAGCCCCCGTGCCGACCTCCTCGCCCAGGAGCCAGGCCATCCGCCGCGCGGCCGCACGGGCCGCCATCCGGCGCGGCTCGGCGACCAGCACCCGCCGCACCGGCCCCACGCCGGTCAGCCCCGCCAGATCCAGCGGCACCAGCGTCGTCTTGCCGGTACCCGGCGGGGCACACAGCACCGCGCTCCCGGGCCCGTCGAGGGCGGCGCGCAGTGCGGGCAACGCGGTACGGACGGGCAGCTGGGCAAGGGCGTCACGGCGGATCACGCCCCCAGTCTGCCGCCCCGGCCCCGCACCCCGGCCCGCTGCCCCGGGCCTCCGAGCCGGCTGCGGCCCCTAAGGACAGCCCTAAGACTCCGCCGTACACACGAAGATCGCCGTCCCCGGGATCAGATGCCCGCGCAGCGGGGACCAGCCGCCCCACTCCTGGGTGTTCCACTCGGGCCATTCCGGTTCCACGAGATCCTCCAGCCGGAACCCGGCGGCCACCACGTCCCGTACCCGGTCACCCAGCGTCCGGTGGTGCTCGACATACACGGCCCGGCCCGCCTCGTCCTGTTCCACATACGGCGTGCGGTCGAAATAGGACGCCCCCACCGACAGCCCCTCCGGCCCCGGCTCGTCGGGGAAGGCCCACCGGATCGGGTGGGAGACGGAGAAGACGAACCGGCCCCCCGGCCGCAGCACCCTGCGCACCTCCCGCAGCACCCGCACCGGATCGGCGACGAACGGCAGCGCCCCATAGGCGGAGCAGGCGAGATCGAAACTGTGGTCGCGGAACGGCAGCGCCCCGGCGTCCGCCTCCACCAGCCCGACGGCGTCGTCCGCCGCGCCGTCCGCGATCCGCAGCGCGTGCTGGAGTTGCCGGTGGGAGAGGTCCAGCGCCACCGGGAGCGCGCCCTGCGCCGCCAGCCAGCGGGAGCACTGCGCCGCGCCGGCCCCGATCTCCAGGATCCGCCGCCCCTTCAGCTCGGCGGCAGGACCCAGCAGCGCGGCCTCCGCCTCGTCCAGCCCCTCGGGCCCCCAGATGAACCGGTCGTCCCCGAGGAAGGCACCGTGCTCGCTCTGGTACTCGTCCGCGTTGCGGTCCCACCACCCACGGCTGGCCCGGCTGCTTTCGGTGTCCGAGGCGTCACGGCGGGTCGCCTCGGGCTCGTGGTCTTGGTTCATCGCGCCCGTCGTCGTAGTCTTTGCTCTGCTTGTCGCTGCAGGGACTGTGAGGCCGTTCGACCTCGCGGAACATCGCGTGTGCCGGTTATGGGGTTTTCCGCCCCCGGTGTGCGCGTTCGCGCATTGACCGGGTCCGGCTGCCCCCGTATGCTACAAGTTGCGCTGCGGGCTTGCGCGCCTCAGACGGAGCAGGCCGCGCTCGCATCTGTATGTATGTCCCCTCGGTTTGAGGCGATTCGGGTCGTTCCGGATGCTTTGCATTTGTGAGCTCCCCCAAGATTCGCCCTTCACACTGTCCGGCTTATGCAGAGGCGATACGGGCTCTCGGCGTAGCAGTACCTACGACTTCAATGTCCGTACCGGAGCCCTTTCCCACATGACGAGCAGCACCGAGACCACCGCCACCACCCCGCAGGTTGCGGTCAACGACATCGGTAACGAGGAAGCTTTCCTCGCCGCGATCGACGAGACGATCAAGTACTTCAACGACGGCGACATCGTCGACGGCGTCATCGTGAAGGTCGACCGGGACGAGGTCCTGCTCGACATCGGTTACAAGACCGAAGGCGTCATCCCGAGCCGTGAGCTCTCGATCAAGCACGACGTCGACCCCAACGAGGTCGTTGCCGTCGGTGACGAGATCGAGGCCCTGGTCCTCCAGAAGGAGGACAAGGAAGGCCGCCTGATCCTCTCGAAGAAGCGTGCCCAGTACGAGCGCGCCTGGGGCACCATCGAGAAGATCAAGGAAGAGGACGGGATCGTCACCGGTACCGTCATCGAGGTCGTCAAGGGTGGACTCATCCTCGACATCGGCCTCCGTGGCTTCCTCCCGGCCTCCCTGGTCGAGATGCGCCGCGTCCGCGACCTTCAGCCCTACGTGGGCAAGGAGCTCGAGGCCAAGATCATCGAGCTGGACAAGAACCGCAACAACGTGGTCCTGTCCCGCCGTGCCTGGCTGGAGCAGACCCAGAGCGAGGTCCGCCAGACCTTCCTCACCACCCTCCAGAAGGGTCAGGTGCGCTCCGGCGTCGTCTCCTCCATCGTCAACTTCGGTGCCTTCGTGGACCTGGGTGGCGTCGACGGTCTCGTCCACGTCTCCGAGCTGTCCTGGAAGCACATCGACCACCCGTCCGAGGTCGTCGAGGTCGGCCAGGAGGTCACGGTCGAGGTCCTGGACGTCGACATGGACCGCGAGCGCGTCTCCCTGTCGCTCAAGGCGACCCAGGAAGACCCGTGGCAGCAGTTCGCCCGGACCCACCAGATCGGTCAGGTCGTCCCGGGTAAGGTCACCAAGCTCGTTCCCTTCGGTGCGTTCGTGCGCGTCGACGAGGGCATCGAGGGCCTGGTCCACATCTCCGAGCTGGCCGAGCGCCACGTCGAGATCCCGGAGCAGGTTGTCCAGGTCAACGACGAGATCTTCGTCAAGGTCATCGACATCGACCTCGAGCGCCGCCGCATCAGCCTCTCGCTGAAGCAGGCCAACGAGTCCTTCGGTGCCGACCCGTCGGCGGTCGAGTTCGACCCGACCCTGTACGGCATGGCCGCGTCCTACGACGACCAGGGCAACTACATCTACCCCGAGGGCTTCGACCCCGAGACCAACGACTGGCTCGAGGGCTACGAGACCCAGCGCGAGGCGTGGGAGAACCAGTACGCCGAGGCGCAGCAGCGCTTCGAGCAGCACCAGGCTCAGGTCATCAAGTCCCGCGAGGCCGACGAGCAGGCTGCGGCCGAGGGCGCTGCGGCGCCGGCGGCGCAGGGTGGCGGCCAGGCCGGCGGCGGCAACGCCGGTGGCGGCGGCTCCTACTCCTCGGAGTCGGCGGACAACTCCGGCGCCCTGGCGTCGGACGAGGCCCTCGCCGCGCTCCGCGAGAAGCTGGCCGGCGGCCAGAGCTGAGCTCTCGCCGATAGGCACTAGCCGATAGACGAAGGCCCGTTCCCCTTGGGGGGAGCGGGCCTTCGTCGTGTTTGGTGGTGGGCGGTGGCCGGGGTGGGTGTGTACGGGGCGGGTCGTGTACGGGGCCGGGCCGGTGGTGTGCAGCGGGTGGGGGTGGGGGTGGGGCTGTCTGCGGGGGTGGCGAGAACCGGACGGAACGTGGGGGCTGGGGGCGGCTCGGTCCGGAGGTGGGGAGAGAGGGGGAACTTGCCGCCTTTGTGGGGGAGTTGATGGTTCTGAGGGGGAGGGGGTTGGGGCAGGGGCTGGGCGCGGAGGCGTGCGTTGGGGGTGGGGGTGTGGGGGCGCCCCGTGGGGGGCGCGGCGTCCGTGGGCCCGAGAGCGCGGGAGCCCGGGAGCCCGGCGGGCCGGGCGGGGTGGCGCGGGGCGTGTGCGGCTGCGAGGGCTCGCGTGGGGCCGGAAACAGCCGGTTTCGGATGGGTGGGGCGGGGGCGGTGTGTGGCACCGGTGTGTGGGGGGACTGGCTCTGATGTGGGGCCGGGCGGTGCGCACGGTGGGCCGGGTCATCTCCGTTGCCGGGAATGCCTGCGCCAGGTCGTGCGTTGCCGCTCATGAGAACGAGGAGGAGCGGTCACTGTGTTGGATCCCCAGGGTTTGTACGAATGGGAGCCGAGCGGGCTCGCGGAGGTGGAGGCGCTTGCCTCCAGGGACTCCGCCGGACTGGTGCTGCTGTACCACTTCGACGGGTACATCGACGCCGGTGAGACCGGCGACCAGATCGTCGAGCGGCTGCTGGACGGCCTGCCGAACGAGCTCGTCGCCCGCTTCGACCACGACCGCCTCGTCGACTACCGCGCCCGCCGGCCCCTGCTCACCTTCGAGCGCAGCCGCTGGACCGCCTACGAGACCCCGAGCATCGAGCTGAGGCTCGTACGGGACACCACCGACGCGCCGTTCCTGCTGCTGTCCGGCCCCGAACCGGACGTCGAGTGGGAGCGCTTCGCGAGCGCCGTGAAGGAGATCGTGGAGCGGCTCGGCGTGCGCCTCTCGGTGAACTTCCACGGCATCCCCATGGGCGTCCCGCACACCCGCCCCGTGGGCCTCACCCCGCACGGCAACCGCACCGATCTGATGCCGGGGCACGGCGGCTTCTTCGACGAGGCGCAGGTGCCCGGCAGCGCGGAGGCGCTGATCGAATTCCGGCTGGCGGAAGCGGGACACGATGTCCTGGGAGTGGCGGCGCACGTACCGCACTACATCGCCCGCTCCGCCTACCCGGACGCCGCACTGACCGCTCTGGAGGCGGTGACGGCGGCGACCGGCCTGGTGCTGCCGGGCGCCGCGCATTCGCTGCGCACGGAGGCGCTGCGGACGCAGGAGGAGATCGAGCGGCAGATCTCGGAGGGCGACGAGGAGCTGGTCGCACTGGTCAGCGGGCTGGAGCATCAGTACGACGCGGTGGCCGGCGCGGAAACCCGCGGGAGCCTCGTCGCCGAACCGGCAGAACTGCCCACGGCCGACGAGATCGGCCGCGAATTCGAACGCTTCCTGGCGGAGCGGGAAGGCGATGGCGGGGCGGCCGGGGCTTGATGCCGGGGGGCGCTTGAGCGGACGCCGGTGCCGGTGCCGGCGCTTGAGCTGGCTGGTGCGTGGGTCGGCCGGTGTCTGAGCCGGCCGGCTGGAATCGGCGGGTGCTTGGTCCGGTTGGTGCTGGAACCGGCCGGTGTCTGAATTGGCGGGGGCTCTTGTGCTTCGGTGTCTGAGCCGGGCGGCGCCTGAATCAGTGGGAGTCTCCTGCCGTCCGGGCGCAGCGTATAGCGTGGGCCCATGGTGAAGGTGGGGCTGACCGGCGGAATCGGCGCGGGCAAGAGTGAGGTTTCGCGACTGCTGGCGTCGTACGGCGCGGTGATCGTGGACGCGGACAAGATCGCACGCGAGGTCGTCGAGCCGGGTACGCCCGGACTGGCGGCGGTGGTCGAGGAGTTCGGGGCCGACATCCTCACGCCGGACGGCACGCTGGACCGGCCGAAGCTGGGCGGCATCGTGTTCTCCGACCCCGGCAAGCTCAAGGCGCTGAACGCGATCGTGCACCCGCTGGTCGGGGCCCGCTCGGCCGAACTCGAAGCCTCGGCGGGCCCGGACGCGGTAGTGGTGCACGACGTGCCGCTGCTGACGGAGAACGGGCTGGCTCCGCTGTACGACCTGGTGGTGGTCGTCGACGCCGCCTCACAGACCCAGCTGGACCGCTTGGTACGGCTGCGCGGCATGGCGGAGGACGAGGCGAAGTCGAGGATGGCGGCCCAGGCGACCCGCGAACAGCGGCTGGCGGTCGCGGATCTGGTCATTGACAATGACGGACCGCTGGAGGCCCTGGAACCGCAGGTCCGCGCAGTATGGGAGCGCCTGCGGACCTCCTGAGGCCGGACGGTACCCTCGCCGCCATGACTGCTGCTTCCGGCGTTGACGCCAAGACCCCTGACATCGAGTCCGACCTCGCCGCGGAGCCCGGCTCCGGCACCGCCGCCGAGTCCCCCACCGCCGGGGACGCGGCGCCGGCATCGTTCGTGGTCAACATCCCCGGCATCGCGGACGACGATCTTGAGCCCGATCCCCTGGACCCGTCCCAAATCGTCTCCGGAGAGCCGGTGGTCACGGGCAAGGTGCTGTGGGAGGCCCCCGACGGCCGGCAGATCCGGGGCATCTGGCAGATCACTCCGGGCGTGGTGACGGACACCGAGGCCAATGAGCTGTTCGTGGTCGTCAGCGGGCGCGCCACCATCGAGGTCGAGGGCGGCCCGGTACTGGAGGTCGGCCCCGGTGACGCCTGCGTCCTGCGCGAGGGCGACCGCACCCGGTGGACCGTGCACGAGACCCTGCGCAAGGCGTACCACATCAGCTTGTAGCGGCAGGGCGTTGCGGGCTGCGGGCTGCGGGCTGCGGGCTGTGGGCTGCGGGGCGTGCGCGCTGCGGGCTGTGGGGCTGCGGGGTGTGGGCTGCGGCTGCGAGCGCCTGGCGCAGGAGGTGGAGGCGGAGGCGGGCGCGGGAGGCGGGCGCCTGGCGCCTGGGAGGTAGGAGGCGGGAGGGGTGAGGGGGACAGGGGATGGAGGTGGCGTGGCTCTGGGGGCCTCCCCCCCTCCCCTCCCCTCCCACCCTCCTCCGCCTCCTCCGCCACCTCCGCCGCCTCCGTTTCCTCCGGCTCCTCTGCCCTGCCTCCGAGGCTGGTGCCTCCGCGCTGCCGGCACCTCCGCTCCTTGCCCTTCTGCTTTCTCTCGCGCCGCCCCGCGGTCTGTTTCTGGAACCTCCCAGGCTGGGGGCGAGGATGGATCATTGCCCTACGCCGTCCCTTCTCCCGGCACATGGGGAGAGCCTCATGCGGGGGCGCAGGTAGGGCCGGTTGAGGCCGGGCCGGTGAGGGAATGCCCGGACCGATGGGATTGTTGTGCCGCAGGCAACGCCGTACGGTCCGCAGGTAAGGGAACTCCCGACGGCGACCGAGAGGAGCAGCCCGTGCCCGAGAGCAGCCCCGAGACGCATGTCATCGATTTCCGCGCCGCGGAGCAGCTGTTGGCGGCCCGCGATCCGCGCGGGGCGATCCGGCTGCTGGACTCGGTCATCACCGCGCACCCCGAGAACACCGCGGCCCGACTGCTGCGCGCCCGTGCTTTCTTTCTCGCAGCTCAACTGCGTCCTGCGGAACTCGAGTTCCAGATCGTTCTGGAGCGCGAACCGGACAATGCCTTCGCGCACTTCGCCCTAGGCCGCACCTTGGAGCGTGCCGACCGGTCCGAGGAAGCCTTGCGGCACTTCCGCCTGGCGGCGGCCCTCGACCCGCGCCCGGATTACATCGAAGCCGCCCGCTTCGCACACGACACCGGCGACGGCGATGGCCACGGCGAACGCGATCCTGGTTCCCCTAACGGCGATCAGGAGTAGTCACGCGGAGGCCCTCCTGCGTTCGCGTCAATGTCCCTCCCCTCTGTATGGGTTGCCCTCGCCGTCAGGGGCGTGACGCCATGTGTCCATGTGCCGGGCGGCCAAGCCGTGCCGCGTTGTCAGTCCAGACCGCCCCCGCGGCTGGCGCGCGCATGCCCCGTGCCCCGGGAAATCGGCTATCGGAGGTCCCGTTCCGTCGTATGTCGCCTCCCCGCCGGGACTGGGACGGGCTCACGACGGCGTACGTGCGTGCGGTCGTGAAGGCTCGGGTTCAGGAGCCCTGGCCGTGGAGGCACGGCGCCCGGGCGTGCTGGTCGTGGAGCCCCGGGGCGCCCGGGAGCGCTGGTCGTGAGGCCCTCCGGGCCCTCCCCGTCCCACCCCCTGCCCGACGCTCCATAGGCGGTAGGCGGTAGGCGGTAGGCGGTAGGCGGTAGGCGGCACGGGGCCCTGGCAACGCTGCCCCGCAGCTCGTACGGCATGTGTCCGTACAGGAGACCCAGCACGGTTGTGCCGCCGCCCCTACGGCCTGGTGTCCCGTCTCCGGCCTGTGCCGTTGCGTATGCCGAACGCGTCGTTCCGGCCTCGGTCAGGGGCGTAGGGGGGTACGTCCTTGCCCGGCTGGTAGTGCGGTCCCTGGCGGATGTGGCGGATCACCATCGTCAGGTCCGCGGCCGCCACCATCGCCAGCGCGGCACACGCGGCGGCCCATTCCGGCCTGCCGGCATTGACGAAGGCCACGGCTCCGGCGATCGTCCACAGCAATCCCCACAGCGCCAGCCCACAGCGGATTTTCAGCGGGCTGCGTGCGTGAAGGGGCTCATTTCCTGTACGCATCGGAAGCCATCTCCCACCTCCAGGATCCTCCCGGTCGACGAGCCAGTCACCTGTCCCTGGCACCTCTTTCCCTACTTTTCACCCTTTGCTCCTCGGCTTTGTCGGGGGTGGGCGCGGGTCGCCGGCGGGGTGGCTGTTGATCCACGAGAGTCCGCCGATGTCGAGCAGTGATCGGGCGCGGGTCACGGCGACGTAGGCCAGGCGCGCCTCGTCGATGTCGATCGGGCCGGGGACCGGGGTGCCGTCGTCGTCGCGGTCGTCGAGATCTTCGGGGCCGGTGAAATCGTCTGCGATGCGCACGCGTGCCCACTCCCGGCCCTTGGCCCGATGGGCCGTGGACACCGTCACCTCGGCGGACTCCTCGGGGGAGAGCCGGTCCAGGACGTACAGCAGGTCCTCGGTGCCGTGCTCGTCGACCAGCTCCACCAGGGGCAACAGGTCCCGTCCGGCCGGGTCGTACTCCGCGTACTCGCGCAGTTCGCCCCAGGTCTCGAAGAGCATCAGCTCGGGGTGGGCCGTGCGGCGCCCGGATTCGAGGTCGTGGGCGGCGCGGGCAAGGGCGCTGAGTGCCTCGCCGCCGCCGGCCAGCGCGACCCTGCGGTCCGCGTCCAGCTGTCGTATCACCTCCACCATGGCTCCCACATTGGTCCGGCACAGGACCGCGTCCGGTGCACGGGCCGTGCCCAACTCCGTCTCCAGGCCGGGCGAACCTGTGAGCCGGATCGGTGCGCCGATGATCGTGAGCCAGCGGTTGGCCTCAGCGGCGAGCGGCGGGCCGAAGCGGAACGAGCGGGAGAGGCTGAGCTGTCGGCCGTCGAATCCGGTCATCACGTCGCGTGCGCCGCGCCAGCCGTAGATGGCCTGGGCGGAGTCCCCGACCAGGACCAGCTGAGCGTGGTCGCGCTGGGCCGTGAAGACCTGCTCGACCACGGGGTTGGTGTCCTGTGCCTCGTCAAGGAGCAGGAAGTCCGCCGGGATGACGGGATCGCGCAGTGCCCACATCTTGAGGTAGTGGTCGTGCTCGAAGCGGACCACGCCGTGAGCGGGGTGCTGGAGATCGGCCCAGGCTTTGCGCGCGTAGGGGAGAGTGAGCTCGGCGAGCTGCGCCCGCAGCGGCTCGGCCTCGGCTCCGCGCAGGGGCGGGACATGGTGTGCTGCGAGCTCCTTGTCGGCCGACTGGCAAAAGCGGGTGACGGTGCGCAGGATCGTGTGGGAGAGCGCCCTGTTGGTGACCTTGCGTGCTCCGAGGCGTAAGGACATCGCCTCGTTGATGCCCAGGGCCGCACCCGTGCGCCATCCCGCTTGCCGTGGGGCTTTCAGCCGTGCCTGGTAGTGCCTGCCCACGGCGGTGTAGGCGAGGGCGTGGGCGGTCCCGCAGGTCACCTCGGCGGGGAAGGCCCGGGCGGCATGGCGCGCGACCGCTCTGTTGAAGGCGATGTACCGGCCCCGCCGGCCCTGTCGCCGGGCGGTGCGGGCGAGCAGGGCGAGGGTCGTCGTTTTGCCGGTCCCGGCGCCCGCCTGGATCACGAGATGCGCGCCGGTCGGGAAGGCATCCGTTGCGGCGGTTTGTTCGTGTGTGGGGGTGTGCATGAGAGCTCCTCACCGATACCGATTGAATGATCACTGAGAGTGATGACGTCACTCACCGTAGCGGATTTCGGGGTGCGGGCAAGGAGATTTTCGTGGGCTGTGGATAACCCTGGCCGGTGCGCGGAAAGCGCAGGTGGGGAGCGTTGTCAGTGCTGTCTGCTTCCATCGGGGTCAGGCAGCGGCGGTCAGACGATCGTCGGCGGGCGGGGCGGCGCGATGGCCGTCGGCCGGCCGAGGGCGGCGGGCCTGCGCCCGCGGTCTCCGCCATGGCGCCGGGCGCGTGCCGCGGCGGGGCGGAGCCGAGGGAGGGGGTGACCGGTGATTCATCGCCCGCCGCTGTCGGAGGCCGGAGCAGACGCGGGAGAGGGGGCGGGAGACGCCGTGGGGACGACCGTAGACTCGCAGGTCGGGGGCGTAGGAGTAGGGCGGGCGCGGCAGGCTCCGAGGCTGCCGCGAACGGGGCGGAACGACCAGGCGATCGACCAGGCAGCAGGGGATGGAATGGCGAGGCGGTGGGAGACGGCAGCGGGGGAGCCCCGGTCGCCGGACGGCTCGTCTTCCGCCCTGCCTGAGGGCAATGGGCAGGGCCGCGGAATCGCCGATGCCGCCCTGGCCGGCTGTGCCGCGGTCTTCCTGCCCGCCCAGCCGCCGCGCGCCGGGAAGATCGCTTTCTGGCGTCCCGAGGGCGGGCCGCTCCCGGATCTCGGCGCCCGGGGAAGCGACGAAGGGGCGGGGGACGGGCACAAAGCCGCCGAGCAGGGGACGTTGACCGTCGCCCGCCGTCACGGGAACGGCGCCCGCAGCCGTACGGTCCCCGCCGTCCTGCTCCCGGCGGCCGAGGTCGTCCCCTTGCTGGTCCGGGCCCGGCACGACCCGACGGCTCATCCGGCCGCCGCCTGCTGGGGCGCGGCCACCCTGCATGCGCTGCATCTCGCCGCCCGGGGCCGCATCCTGCCGGGACTGACCCTTGAGGACACCGATGCCTGGCGCGCCGGCCCGCTCGACGCCGAGGACATCGCGCACCTCCGGGCCATCGCCGCCGCCATGCCCGCCGAGGCCCATGCCGTGCCGATCCCGGGCAGCCGTCCTCTTCAGGTGACCGATCCCGCGGTTCTGGTACGGCTCTTTGTGGACGCGGTCGTCGATGCGCTGCCCCGCACGCCCGCCGCCGGACTGGTGGCCGGTGCCCCGTTCGCCGCGAGTGCGCCCCAGCATCTGCCCGGCGCCCGGGAGTGGGCCGCCGAGGTGGCGGCCGGTGTCGACGCCGGTGTGCGGCTCTCCCTGCGTCTCGACCTCGCCCCGCACAAGCTCTTCGACAGGGCGGAGGAGAGCGCGGCGGGCGGCTCCGAAGAGCGCAGCGCGGCTGCCGCCGTCCTCCAGGTGCACAGCCTCACCGACCCCACCCTGGTCGCCGACGCCCGGGAACTGTGGGAAGGCGAAGGCCCCGACCACCTCGGGCCGCGTTCCCGGGTGGACACTCTCCTCGCGCTGCGCCGCGCGGCCCGCATCTGGGCCCCGCTCGCCCGCCTCTTGGAGCGGCCGGTCCCCGACGTACTGCCGCTCGGCGAGGACGAGTTGTACGACCTGCTGGGGGAAGCCGCGCCACGCCTGGGCGCCGCGGGCGTCACCGTCCACTGGCCCAGGGAGATCGCCCGCGGGCTGACCGCCGCCGCGGTGCTGCGCCCGGCGCCGGGCTCGGCCGCGGACGGCTTCGGCTTCTTCGACACCAGTGAACTGCTGCAATTCCGCTGGCAGCTGGCGATGGACGGAGTGCCGCTGACCGAGGCGGAAATGGACGCCCTCGCCGAGGCGCACCGCCCCGTCGTCCGGCTGCGTGACCAGTGGGTCCTGGTGGACCCCGGGCTCGTCCGTAAGGCCCGTAAGCGCGAACTGGGCTATCTGGAGCCGGTCGACGCCCTCGCCGCGACGCTCAACGGCACCGCCGAGGTGGACGGCGAGGAGGTCGAGGTGGTGCCGCAGGGCGCCCTCGCCGCCCTGCGCGGACGCCTCACCAGCGAGGCCCGCCCCCTGCCCCAGCCGCCCGGACTGCGCGCCACCCTCCGTGACTACCAACTACGGGGCATGGCCTGGCTCGACACCATGACCTCCCTCGGCCTCGGCGGCTGCCTCGCCGACGACATGGGCCTGGGCAAGACCCTCACCGTCATCGCGCTCCATCGGCACCGGCGGCCGAGCGCACCGGTCCTCGTGGTCTGCCCGGCCTCCCTGCTGGGCAACTGGCAGCGCGAGATCGAGCGCTTCGCCCCCGGCACGCCCGTACGCCGCTTCCACGGCGCCGGCCGCAGCCTCGACGGCCTCGACGGCGGCTTCGTGCTGACGACCTACGGGACGATGCGCAGCAGCGCCACCCAGCTGGCCGGGAGGTCATGGGCCTGGGTCGTCGCCGATGAGGCCCAGCACGTGAAGAACGCGCGCTCCTCGACGGCCAAGGCGCTGCGCAGCATCAAAGCCCCCGCCCGGATCGCCCTCACCGGCACGCCCGTGGAGAACAACCTCTCCGAGCTGTGGGCCCTCCTCGACTGGACGACCCCCGGGCTCCTCGGGCCGCTCAAGACGTTCCGCGCACTGCACGCCCGGGAGGTCGAGGGCGGCGAGGATCCGGCGGCGGCCGAGCGGCTGGCCAGGCTGGTGCGCCCGTTCATCCTGCGCCGTAAGAAGTCCGACCCGGGGATCGCGCCCGAATTGCCGCCCAAGACCGAGACGGACCATCCGGTGGCGCTGGGGCGCGAACAGGCCGCGCTCTATCAGGCCGTCGTCCGCGAGACCCTCACCCGGATCGAGACCGCCGAAGGCATCGCCCGCCGTGGCCTGGTCATGAAACTGCTCACGGCCCTCAAACAGATCTGCAACCACCCCGCGCAGTACCTGAAGGAGGCCGCGCCCGGTCTCGCCGCCCGCTCCGGGAAGCTCGAACTCCTCGACGAACTCCTGGACACCATCCTCGCCGAGGGCGGCGCCACCCTGATCTTCACCCAGTACGTGGGCATGGCGCGGCTGCTCGAAGGGCACCTGGCCACCCGCGGCATCCCGGCGCAACTCCTGCACGGCGGCACGCCCGTCGCCGAACGGGAGAGGATGGTCGACCGCTTCCAGTCCGGGCACGCCCCGGTCTTCCTGCTGTCCCTGAAGGCGGCGGGCACCGGCCTGAACCTGACCCGCGCCGGACATGTGATCCACTACGACCGTTGGTGGAACCCGGCGGTGGAGGAGCAGGCCACCGACCGCGCCTACCGCATCGGCCAGACCCAGCCCGTCCAGGTCCACCGGCTGATCGCCGAGGGCACCGTCGAGGACAACATCGCCCAACTCCTCAGTGCCAAACGGGCGCTCGCCGACGCGGTGCTCTCCGGTGGCGAGACCGCGCTCACCGAGCTCTCCGATGCCGAACTGGCCGACCTCGTCTCCCTCAGGAGGCCCGGATGAACCCTCGCCGCACCTCCGGGCGCGCCGCCGCCGCGGACCGGCAGGCCCGCGCGGACCGCTCGCGTACCTTCCCGCCCCTGCCGGTCCGGCCCGGTGCCCGGGGGCTGTTCGCCGAATCCTGGTGGGGCAGCGCCTGGCTGGACGCACTGGAGACCACCGCGCTCGACAGCGCCCGGCTCGCCCGTGGCCGCACCTACGCCCGCGACGGCCATGTCGACACCATCAACGTCACCCCGGGCCGCATCGTCGCCACCGTACGCGGCAGCAGGCCCCGGCCCTACAGTGCCGACATCCGCCTCCGGACCCTCAGCGACCAGGAGTGGGACCGCCTCCTGGATGCCATCGCCGCCGAGCCCGACCAACTGACCGCCCTGCTGGCCAAGAAGCTGCCCCGGGCGCTGGCCGACGGCGGGACGCCGCTCCTCCCCGGGCCGGGCGACCTCGTCCCCCGATGCTCGTGCCCCGACCACGGCAGGCCCTGTAAGCACGCCGCCGCACTCTGCTTCCAGGTGGCCCGCCTCCTGGACGCTGACCCGTTCGTGCTGCTGCTGATGCGTGGCCGCGGCGAACGCGAACTCCTCGACGACCTCTCCCGCCGCAACGCCGCCCGCACCGCCCACGAAGCCCGCGCCCACACCGTCGCCACCACCTCGCCGCCCCCACACGGCCAAGGGCCCGAGGGCCGTCCGGCGACGCCAACTGCCGTTCCGGGACCGGTCGCTGAGGCGGCCCCCGGAGAGCGTGCGGCACCGGAGACGTCCACTTCTCACGGCGTCCTGGCCAGAGTGGCGCTCGCCGACCGCCCCCGGCCGCCGCTCCCGCCACCACTGCCGGCGCCCCCACGGCCCGGCCGCCCGCCGGCCCTGCCGGACGGCGACGGCCTGCCCTTCGACCCCGCCGCCCTCGAATTCCTGGCAGCCGACGCCGCCGCCCGCGCCCACGCCTGCGTGACCGCCGCCGCACCCCCGGGCCCCGGCTCCGGACGCCCGGCCGTCCACAGCCCGTTCCCGTCACTGCCTCCATGGGAGGACGCCATCCGCCTGACGGCCACCGCCCACCCCACCGCCGGCCTGACCTCCACCACCCGGGCCCTCTACCGTGACCTCGCCGCCGCGACCGGCCGTACGACCACGGACGTGGCCCGCTCCGTCGCCGCCTGGCGGCAGGGCGGACCCGAGGGCCTCGCCCTCCTCGACACCACCTGGAACCCCCCGGCCGGCGACTTCGACCGGGCCCGCAGCGCCCTCCTCGCCGCGGACCTCCCGTCCCTGCGCCCGCGCCACAACCACCTCACCGACCCGGACCGCGGCATCCAGCTCCGCTTCGGCCACGACCACCGCTGGTATCCGTACGAATCCGAGCCCGGCGCCGAGGACTGGTGGCCCACCGGCCCGGCCGACCCCGACCCCGTGGGCGCCCTCACCGCCCTGCTCGCGCGATGACTAACCTCAACGCCGTGGAAGGTCTCGACGCACTCACCCGGTCCCTTGCCCGGCGCACCCCCGAACAACTCGCCGCACTCCTCACCCGCCATGCCGAGCCGCTCGCCCGCCGGCCCGCCCCCACCGAACTACGCGGCCTGGCCGGCATTTTGTGGTCCTACGAAACCCTCCACCAACTGGTGCTGCACCTCGATCACCCCCGGCTCCAGGTGCTCACCGCCACCGCCCGCATCAGCCAGGAACGCGCCCGGAATGCCGCCCCCGGCCCCGCCGCCCCCGCCCCGGGCGCCGACTACCAGTCCCTGATGGCGCACCGGCTGTCCTTCGCCCACCTGGCCACCGAACCCGTCCCGCCCGAAGACGTCTTCGCCGCCCTCGATGCCACCCCGCCCGGCCGCACCCGCACCGCCGCCGAAACCGCCCTGCACGCCCTCTACGACGACGGGCTCGCCGCGCCCACCGAAGACGGCGCGATCGTCGTCCCGCCGCGCACCCCGCAACTCCTGGCCGCCCACGACCCCGGCCCGCTCCTCGCCGACGCCCCGCGGCCCACCCCGGACGACCCCGCCGGCCCCGCGACGCCCGCCGCGTCCGTCCCGCCGACCTCGCCGTACGACGAATCCCGGGCCGCCGCGGCAACCCTCGCCGCCACCCTGGACCGCCTGCTGGCCTCTCTGGCGACGCAGCCCGCCGCGCTGCGCAAGTCGGGCGGGCTGGCCGTACGCGAGATCAAACGGCTGGCCAAGGCGGCCGGCGCCACCGAACCGCACACCCGCCTCCTCCTCGACCTGGCGCTCGCCGCCGACCTGATCGCGCTGACCCGCACCCCGTCCGGCATCACCGCGCTCCCCACCGGCGCCTACGACGACTGGCTCGGCCGGCCGCCCGGCGCCCGCCTCGCCCCCGTCCTGGCCGCCTGGTCAGAGCTGTGGGACATCCCCACCCACACCCCGTTCGGCGAGACCCCGACCGCACTGGTCCGCGGCCACGACCGGCACGCGCCCGCCCTCCGGCACGCCCTCCTCGCCGCCCTGGCCGCCGTCCCTTACGGGGCGGGAGTCCCCCTCCCGCCCCTGCCGTTCACCGAACCCCCGGAGCCGGAGGGCGGCAGCGCCACCCCCTGGAACGATCTCCTCCGGGCAGCGGACTGGCACCGCCCCCTCGCCGTCACCCACCAGCCGATGGCCGGGGAACGCGCCGCTCACACCCTCCACGAAGCCGCCTACCTGGGCCTGGTCGCCCACGGCACCCTCACCCCGCTCGGCCGCGCACTGCTCACCGACCCCCGGTCGCTGGACCGGCCACTCGCCGATCTGCTGCCGCCGCTCCTCGAACAGGCCCATTTCCAGGCCGATCTGACCGCTGTCGTGTCCGGCCGCCCCGCCGCCGCGCTCGCCGCCCTGCTCACCTCCGCGGCCGACCGCGAATCCGAGGACCACGCCGTGACCTGGCGCTTCACACCCGCCTCCGTGCGCCGCGCACTGGACACCGGCCACACCGCCGACACCCTCCTGGCGGACCTCACCCGCGCCTCGGCGACCGGCGCCCTGCCACAGCCCCTCGACTACCTCATCCAGAACACCGCCCGCGCCCACGGCCGGATGCGCGTCCTGCCCGCCGCCTGCTGCATCCGCTCGGACGACGAGGCCCTGGTCAAGGAACTCGCCGCCCACCGCGCGCTGCATGCCCTCGGGCTGCGCGCCATCGCCCCGACCGTCCTGGTCAGCGCCCGGCCGCCGGCCGCCACCCTGGACGCGCTGCGCGCCGCCGGCTACGCCCCGACCCTGGAATCCGACACCGGCACCACGACCGTCGAACGCCTCCCCACCCACCGCGCCACGGCGCCTGCCCCCACCCGTGACCACCGGGCGCCACTCGCCCTGGCCCACCGCCTCCTGGGAGTCCCGGCACCACGCCACGACGCCACAAAGCCCGGCGGGGAGTGACCTGTTGGCGGGGAGCGGCACGCCGCCGTCCCGGGGCGAGAGCAACGGTTCCGGGAAGTTTCCTCGGCGACCGCCGCGCGCCCCCAGGCGCCGGGCCCGCGGCCGATGCGTCCGCGCCATCAAGGAGCGAGGGCGGCCCCGTCAGCCGTCAGCCGGTTTCCGTCGCGTCGCCCAGTTGATCCGGCGCAGCGCCGTCGGCCCGAAGCTGAGCGGGCGGGGGAGGCGTCTGGGGGAGGCGGGTGTGGAGCCGGGAGAGCGGGGCGGGGCCGCGGGCTGTCCCGGAGAGGGCGGCGCGGCCGAGAGCGCGGCGGCCGACCGTGCCGAGCGGGCCGCGCCGGCACCGGCCGTCGGAGGGTGCGGACCGGCGGCGGACGGGCTTCCGGGCGCTGCTGTGCGGGGTGCCGGGGCCGGCTCGGGCGACGTCTGCCGGGCCGGTGCGCTGCCTGCCGTGGGCCGGGGCCGTGCCGTCCCCCGGAGCAGCCCGAGTGCGGCGGTGGGGCGCAGGAGCGGGACCGCGGGGGCGGCGGGTGCGAGGACGTCGAGGTAGGCGCGGCGGACGGCCCGGCTCGTGGCGGAGTGGCGCGGGTCGCCGGTGGCCACGGACCACGGTTCCTGGGCGAGGCGTCCGATGGTCCGCTGCGTCCTCCGGGCGAGGGACGGCTCGTCCATGCCGTGCCGTCGCAGTGCCCCGCGCAGCGCGGCGGCAGCGTGGGCGGCGAGGGAGAGGCCCTGACCGCAGTCGTGGGCGAGCGAGACCACGGCACCGCCGACGGCGATGAACCCCGTCGGCCAGGACGGCAGTTGCTCATAGCGCCGCCGCCGGTCCGAGGTGTCGCGAGTGAGCCGTACCTCGCTCAGCGGCTCGGCGTCGGCGATGAGGTCGGCGATGGCGGGATGGCCCGTACGGCGGGCGAACGGCACGAACCGGCCCGCGTGTTCGGAGGGCCGGTCGTCCCCGGTACCGGTGAGCGTGACCAGCCAGCGTCCGCCTTCGATCGGGACCAGCGTCGCCGTCTTCCCGGGAATCGGGCGACGGTGCCGTGCGCCGGGGCCGGTTAGCGCCGGACGGGCGGTGAGCACCGGGCAGTTCTCGGCGCCCTCGGTGGCACGGAAGATCCGGGTCGCCGAGACGATCCCGGAGTCCGTCACGTCCTCATGAGCGGCCGGCAGCCCCAGTGCGGTCAGCCACTCCCGGGAGGCGGAGTGCCGGCCCGTGGCGTCGACGACGAGATCGGCGTCCAGCAGGTAGCCGGCGCCGCTGGTGGTGTCCCGGACGCGCACCCCGGTGATGTGTTCGGCGGTACCGGTCAGTTCGGTCGCTTCGGTTCCGTCGAGGACGGTCACCCCCGGGAGGGCCGGCACCTGCCGGCGGATGACCCGGTCGAGCAGATCGCGGGAGCAGGCGAGCAGATACCGCGAGCGTGTACGGCGGCCCGGCCGGCCCTTCGGGGAGCGGCCGGCGAACTCCGCGGGTAACGGCATCCGGCGGGCGCCCTCCGCCACCCAGCGCGCGGCACTGCCGGGCAGCACGGCGTCGATCAGCCGGACGCCGTCCGCCGTCAACAACTGTGCGTGCCGGGCCTGCGGCAGGTCCGTGGGGTGGGCGGGGGTCCGCGGCAGCCGCTCCCGTTCGACGACGATGACATCGGCGTGTCCGGACAGGGCCGCGGCCGCGAGCATGCCCGTGAAGCCACCGCCGAGCACCACGGCGAGGTAAGGGTGGGTGAACTCCAGACCGTTGCTGCTCGACGCGTTCATGGGCAGTCCCTTTCTCGGCAGCGGCGCGCCGTTCCCCGGCGGGAGCGGGACACGTCCAGAAAGGGCGGTGCCGCATACGGTCGGGAACGTCGGCGGGCGGCGGCGATGACGGCGTCGGTGGCGGCCGCGAAGGAAGCCGTGAAGGATGCCGCCAACGAGGACGGCAAGGATGCGGAGGCGGTCCGCAGGAAGCGCAGCGCTGCCGGTGGGAGTGGCTGTGCGCGTTGTGGGTCCCGGGGGGGGCGCGCGCCCCCCCCCCCGGCCACCCCCCCCCGAACCCCCCAAAGTAACACCCACCCCACGACCGCCCCCCCCCGCCCGCCCACCCCGCCCACAACCCCGCACTCCTATATAAAAAATACAA
>NZ_JBHXFI010000036.1:0-84856 GCF_042724075.1 Streptomyces sp. NPDC127097
CGTCCGAGCCGCGGCCGCTCCATACGTGCCGAACGTGAGCCGGGTACCGGGTCAGCCCAGCGCCCGCTCCAGGCTGCCCAGCGCCGACGTCAGTTCCTCGGCGGTGATCGTCAGCGGCGGGGCCAGCCGGATCGTCGAGCCATGGGTGTCCTTGACCAGGACGCCTTCCTTCAGCAGACGTTCGCTGATCTCCCGGCCGGTGCCCAGGGCGGGGTCGATGTCGACACCGGCCCACAGGCCGCGGGCACGGAAGCCGGTCACGCCCTTGCCGGTCAGCGCGGCCAGGCCGTCGCGCAGTACGGCGCCGAGTTCGGCGGCCCGGCGCTGGAACTCCCCGGTGGCGAGCAGCTCGGTCACGGCCGAACCCACCGCCGCGGCCAGCGGGTTGCCGCCGAAGGTCGAGCCGTGCTGGCCGGGGCCGAGCACACCGAGCACCTCGCGGCGGGCGACGACCGCGGAGACCGGGACGATCCCGCCGCCGAGCGCCTTGCCGAGCAGCAGCATGTCCGGCACCACGGACTCGTGCTCGACCGCGAGGGTGGTGCCGGTGCGGCCCAGCCCGGACTGGATCTCGTCGGCGATGAACAGACAGCCGTTGCGCCGGGTCAGTTCGCGTACGCCGGTGAGGTAGCCGTCATCGGGAATCAGGACGCCCGCCTCGCCCTGGATGGGCTCGATCAGCACGGCGGCCGTCGTCTCGTCCAGGGCCGCCTCCAGCGCGGCGAGGTCGTTGTAGGGGACGGTGCGGAAGCCGGGGGCGAAGGGGCCGAAGCCGTCCCGGGCGGAGTCGTCGTCGGAGAAGCCGACGATGGTGGTCGTCCGGCCGTGGAAGTTGCCGCCCGCCACCACGATCGTCGCCCGGTCCGCCGGGACGCCCTTGACGTCGTACGCCCACTTGCGGGCGACCTTGATGCCGCTCTCCACCGCCTCGGCACCGGTGTTCATCGGCAGGACCATGTCCAGGCCGGTCAGCTCGGCGAGGCCCTCGGCGAAACCGGCGAGCCGGTCGTTGTGGAACGCGCGGGAGGTGAGGGTGAGTTGATCCAGCTGGCGGTGCGCGGCCTCGATCAGGGCCGGGTGGCGATGGCCGAAGTTGAGGGCCGAATAGCCGGCCAGCATGTCGAGGTAGCGGCGCCCCTCGACGTCCTCGACCCAGACCCCTTCGGCGCGCGCGACCACCACGGGCAGCGGGTGGTAGTTGTGCGCGAGCACCGGGCTCTCGGCCTGGATGAGCTCCGCGGACGAACGGGGAGCCTGAGCCGGGACGGTACGGGTGGGAGCGGTCATCAGCGGATCTCCTGGGTGCAGCACTTGATGCCGCCGCCGGCCTTGTGGAACTCCGACAGGTCGACGGGGACGGGGACATAGCCGTGCGCGCCGAGCTGAGCGATCAGGCCGGCCGCCTGCGGGGCGACGAAGACATGGCGGCCGTCGGAGACGGAGTTGAGTCCGAAGGCCATGGCGTCCTCCCGGGTGGCGAGCACCGCGTCGGGGAACAGCCGCCGCAGCACCTCACGGCTGCCGGACGAGAACGCCTCGGGGTAGTAGGCGATATGCGCCTCGCCGGTCTCCGGGGATTCGCCGAGGACGAAGAGCGCGGTGTCCAGGTGGTAGAAGTACGGGTCCACCAGCTGGAGGCCGATCGTCGGCACGCCGAAGAACTCCTGCACCTCGCGGTGCGCCGCCGGGGTGGTGCGAAAGCCGGTGCCGGCCAGGATGAAGCGCCCGGCCGGGACGAGATCGCCCTCGCCCTCGCACGGTGACTCCGGCCGGTAGACGTCGTAGCCGGCCGCCTTGAACCAGGTCTCGTACTCCGTGGACTCCGGCCGCCGCTGCGGCGCGTGGAAGTGCGAGCCGAAGACCCGGCCGCCCACGACCAGCGCGGAGTTCGCCGCGAACACCATGTCCGGCAGGCCGGGCACCGGAGGCACCGTCTCCACGGTGTGCCCATGGGCGCGGTAGGTGCCCATCAGCGTCTCCCACTGGCGCCCGGCGAGCGCGGTGTCCACGGGCACGTCGGCCCGCATCCATGGGTTGATCGCGTAATGCACGGCGAAGTGTCTGGGCTCGCAGACCAGATAGCGCCGGGGGCGCGACACACGACTCATCGGCACGGGACGATCCCTTCGCTTCCTCGGGCAAATGCGGGGCGACCAGGGTCACAGAGCGTCACCCCGAATGCTTCCAAGGTAAGGAGCGAAGGATTCGGGCCACAAGAAACAAATGCTGCTGAACGGCGCAGTAATGCTGCGTGTCTGCGACCTCTCACGCAGCTTTGCTGCGCACTCCCGGCCCGGATTCCGCTTCTGCGGCCGGTGGGCCGGGACCGCGGCGGCGGTGACGGGCGGCGCGCACCGGGCGCCTCAGCGGACGGTCCCTTCGGATCAGCGGACGGTCCCTCCGGAGGACTGCCGGGCGCCCGCCTCCGGGCTGTCCGGCAGCAGATGGGACAGCACCATGTAACTGATCGTCTTGCGGATGAACGGCTCGGTCCGGATGCGTTCGAGCACCTCCTCGAAGTGCTCCACATCGGTCGCCCGGACGTGCAGCAGCGCATCCGCGCCCCCGGTGACCGTCATCGCCGCCGCGATCTCCGGGTGGTTGCGCACCACCTCCGCGAGCCGGCGGGGCGGCGCCGCGCTGTCGCAGTACACCTCGACGTATGCCTCGGTGAGCCAGCCCAGCGCGGCCGGGCGGACGGTGGCGGTGAACCCCGTGATCACGTTGTTCTCCCGCATCCGGTCCACCCGCCGCTTCACCGCGGTGGACGACAGCCCGATCGCCGCCCCGATCTCCGCGAAGCTCGCCCGGCCGTTGTCGATCAGCGCCGCGACGATCTTGCGGTCGAGTTCGTCGAACGGCACGGCCTTGTGGGTCACTGGGCCTCCCGATTGCTCCCGGTCCATGCCGGTCCTGCTCCATTGCGTCGCCTCACGGTAGCGACACCGGGAGCGGAGGCGGAGGCGGCCGCTCCGGTGGGCGGAGCGGGGCGGCCGGGTGGCGGGGGATGACCGGGATCCTTCGGGCGGCCGGGTGGCCGCCTCGCCGTCCGGTGGGCGGGGCGCGGGAAACCAGTTGCTCCGCGCGGGCGCCGCTGCCAAGGTCGCCGGCATGCCCACCTTCTCCGCGCACGACGGAACCACGCTCGCCTACCACGTGTCCGGAGACGGACCCCCGGTGATCTGCCTGCCGGGGGGACCGATGCAGGATTCCGCATACCTCGGCGACCTCGGCGGCCTTGCCGCGCACCACCGGCTGATCCGGCTGGATCTGCGGGGCACCGGCCGCTCCGCGATACCGGCGGATGCGGCCTCCTACCGCTGCGACCGGCTCGTCGACGATGTGGAGGCGCTGCGCGAACACCTCGGTCTGGAAAGCGCCGACCTGCTCGCGCACAGTGCCGGCGCGAATCTCGCGGTGCGGTACGCGGGCCGCCACCCGGACCGGGTCGGCAAGATGGCGCTGATCACGCCCAGCGTGATGGCCGTCGGGCTCGTCATCACCGGAGACCTCCGGCGCGAGACCGCCCGGCCGCGCCATGAGGAGCCGTGGTTCGCCCCCGCGTTCGCGGCCTTGGAGGCGCTCGTCGCGGGAAAGCCGGCGGACGACTGCCGAGAGGTCATCGCGCCATTTTTCTACGGGCGTTGGGACGCGGCGGCGCAGGCGCACCGGGCCGCGGAGGACGGCCAGCGGAACGCGGCGGCCGCGGCGGTCTTCGGCACCGACGGCGCCTTCGCACCGGAGGCCACCCGGGCGGCGCTCGCCGGATTCGAGCGGCCGGTGCTGCTGCTCGCCGGAGAGGTCGACCTGGGCGCCCCGCCGCCTGCGATGGCGGAGTTCGCCGGCCTGTTTCCGCACGCCCGGCTCGTCGTTCAGCCCGGCACCGGGCACTTCCCGTGGCTCGACGATCCCGAGCGCTTCCGGGCGGCCACCTCGGCGTTCCTGGCGTAGGCGCAGGGGGAGGCGCGGGCCGCCGGAGACGCCTCTGGACGGGCCGGGGCCCGGCGCGTGGGTGCACCGTCCCCGGCGGGCTCCGCATGGGATCCTGGTGTGTCATGGATCTGCCGGACGGTCGGTGGACGTGCGGCGATGACGAGGGTGCCCGATGAGACTCTGCTTCCTGGTGGAGGAGCAGTACCGCCATGACGGCATGCCGCTGGAGGTGATCCACCAACTCCGCGACTGGGGCCACCAGGTGGACGTGCTGTGGCCCGGCCGCTCGCTGATCCGGATGTCCGAGGCGGTCCGGGCCGGCAGCCACGATGCCTGGGTCCTCAAGACCGTCTCCGGCGGTCCGGGCCTGACGCTCCTGGAGGCGGCCGCTTCCGTCGGGCTGACCACGGTGAACGATGTCCGGGCCATCCGTGGCGTACGGGACAAGGCGCTGGCCGCGGTGATCGCCCGCGGCAAGGGGCTGCCGGTCCCCGTGACGTATGCGGCGGCCCGTCCCGAGGAGTTCGCGGAGATAGCCGAGGCGGAGTTCCCGCTCGTGGTGAAGCCCGCGGACGGCAGTTCCGGGCGCGCGGTGCGGCTGGTGGCGACGCCGGACCGGCTGCTGGAGCCGGGCGGCCCGGACGGACCGGCCGGCGGGCTGCTCATCGCCCAGCCGTATATCCCCAACTCCGGTACGGATCTGAAGGTCTACAGCGTCGCCGGTGAGCTCTACGCGACCGAGCGGTGCTCCCCGCTGCACCCCGCGCACGCCGTCCGTGAACGGCAGGTGCCGCTGACCCCCGAAGTCGCCCGGATCACCGCCGAGATAGGCGCCGTCTTCGGCCTCGATCTCTACGGGGTCGACATCCTGCTCGGGCCGGACGGCCCGGTGGTCGTCGACATCAATGACTTCCCCAGCTTCCGTCAGGTGCCGGACGCGGTCGCCCGGGTGTCCGCCGCGGTCCTGGACCTGGCCCGCCGTGGGGGGCGGGAGACGTTCACCACCGGGCAGACGGGCGCGAAGGCGACCCCGCCGCCCCCGTTCACCGCGCCGTCCGTTCCCCGTCCCACCCGGCCCGCGGCGTCGATCGGCGGCGGCCGGTGAGGATCTGTCTGCTCACCGCGGACCCCGGGCACCCGCTGCTGGCCGCGGTCACCGAGCTGCTGACGCCGGATCACCGGGTCGAAACCCTGGACCCGGGCGCCGAAGGGCCGGGTCCCGGCCTCTCCTCCCTCGCCGATGTCTATCTCCTCAAGGCACGGACGCCCCGGGCGCTGGCGCTCGCCGCGCTCCTGGAGGAGCACGGCGCACCGGTGCTCAACTCGGCCGCGGCGACCGCCCGGTGCCAGGACCGGGTGGCGATGGCCGCGGTGGCGCGCGCGGCGGGGCTGCCGTTCGCGGCCACCCGCTCCGTGGCCACCCTGGGGGAGCTGGCCGCGGCCGGTGCCCCGGACGGCCCGCTGGTGATCAAGAGCCGGTTCAGCCGCCGCCGGGACCTGGTGACCCGCGCCGACAGCGCCGTACGGCTGCGGGAACTGGCCGCCGACTGGGCCGAGGAGCCGGTGGTGGTCCAGGACTTCACCCCGAACAGCGGCTGGGACCACAAGCTGTGGGTGGTCGACGGGCAGCTCTTCGCCGCGCTGCGCCGCTCGGAGCTGGCCCCGGACGGCCGCGGTCCGAACCTGCCGCTGCCGGTCGGCGAGCTGCCCGCGAGCTGGACCGCCGCCGCGCTCCGGGTGGGCGAGGTCTTCGGCCTGGACGTCTACGGGGTGGATCTGCTCGACGCCGGGGGCGGTGCGCCGCTCATCGTGGACATCAACGCCTTTCCCGGCATCCGCGGCCAGGCCGGTGCGCCGGAGGCGCTGGCGGCGCTCGCCCTGCGGACCGCGGCGGCGCGCGGCCGGGGCGCCGGCGCGGACGAAAGAAAAGTGCCACAAGTCAGCGAGAAATGAACCCGGTTGGCGTCACCCCGGACCGAAGGAGAGCGGAGGCGGAAGCTCCTCCTCCGTAAGGTCTAAGGCGCCGGGCCCCGGGGTAGCGCAGCCCCGTCAGGGGGGCGTGATCCACCGCGCCGTCCCTCCGTACGCAGGGGAAGAGGCCAGCAACGGTGACCCAGCCATTTGAATTGCCCCACTTCTATACGCCCCATCCGGCGCGGCTGAACCCGCATCTGGAGACGGCGCGTACGCATTCCAGGAAATGGGCCCGCGACATGGGAATGCTGGCGGGCTCGGGCATCTGGGAAGAGCAGGACCTCGACGCCCACGATTACGCGCTGCTGTGTTCCTACACCCACCCGGACTGCGACGCCGACGCGCTTTCACTGGTGACCGACTGGTATGTCTGGGTCTTCTTCTTCGACGACCACTTCCTGGAGAAATTCAAGCGGACGCTGGACCGGAAGGGCGGCAAGGAATATCTGGACCGGCTGCCCGCCTTTATGCCGATGGACCTGACCGCGCCCCTTCCGGAGCCGGCCAACCCGGTCGAGGCCGGGCTCGCCGACCTGTGGCGGCGCACGGTGCCGCGGATGTCCATGGACTGGCGGCGCCGGTTCGCCGAAAGCACCGAGCATCTGCTCAATGAGTCGCTGTGGGAACTGTCCAATATCAACATCCACCGGGTGCCCAACCCCGTTGAATACATCGAGATGCGCCGCAAGGTCGGTGGCGCGCCCTGGTCGGCGGGGCTGGTGGAGTACGCGACCGGCGCCGAGGTGCCCGCGTCCGTCGCCGCGTCCCGGCCGCTGCGGGTGCTGCGGGACACCTTTTCCGACGCGGTCCATCTGCGCAACGACCTCTTCTCCTATCAGCGCGAGACGGAGGAGGAGGGCGAGCTGAGCAATGGCGTCCTGGTGCTGGAGAATTTCCTGCACTGCACCACCCAGGAGGCGGCGGACGCCGTCAACGATCTGATCACCTGCCGGCTCCAGCAGTTCGAGAACACCGTCCTCGCCGAACTCCCCGCGCTCTTCCTGGAAAAGGGGCTCGATCCGGTCTCCTGCGCGCAGGTGCTGGCGTATGCCAAGGGGCTCCAGGACTGGCAGTCCGGCGGCCACGAATGGCATCTGCGCTCCAGCCGCTACATGAACGGCGGCGGGGCGGCGGCCGGCAGCCCGCGGCCCTGGTCGCCCTTCTCCTTCGGCGGCCTCGGCACCTCGGCGGCCGACCTGAAAACCGCCCTGACCACGGCCGGTGCGCTCCGCCTCCGCAGCGGCACCCACGTCCCGCACCAGAAGGTCGGACCGTCCCGACTCCCCGACTTCTGCATGCCGTTCACCACCACCCTCAGCCCGCACCTGGAAGGCGCCCGGCTGCGGGTCATCGACTGGGCGCACCGGATGGGCCTCCTTCAGCCGCAGCCCGGTGTGCCGCTCTCCGACATCTGGGACGAGCCCGCGATGGTCCGGCACGATCTGGCGCTGTGCGCGGCGGGAATCCACCCGGACGCCACCCCGGAGCAGCTGGACCTGGACGCCGCCTGGCTGGCCTGGGGCACCTACGCCGACGACTACTATCCGGCGGTCTTCGGCCGCACCCGCGACCTCGCCTCGGCCAAGGTGTGCACCGAGCGACTGTCGGCCTTCATGCCGCTCGACGCCACCACGTCCCCACCCGAGCCGGTCAACGCCCTCGAACGCGGGCTGGCGGACCTGTGGTCCCGTACGGCGGCCGGTATGGCTCCTGAGGCGCGCCGGGCGTTCCGCGAAACCGTCGACACCATGACCGCCGGCTGGCTCTGGGAGATCGGCAACCAGATCCAGCACCGCATCCCCGACCCGGTCGACTACCTCGAGATGCGCCGGGCGACCTTCGGCGCGGACCTCACCATGAGCCTGAGCCGGCTCGCCCACGGCCGCCGGATCCCGCCGGAAATCCTCCGCTCCGGCCCGCTGCGCTCACTGGAGAACGCCGCCGCCGACTACGCCGGCCTGATGAACGACGTCTTCTCCTACCAGAAGGAGATCGAGTACGAGGGCGAGGTCCACAACGGCATCCTGGTCGTCCAGACCTTCTTCGGCTGCGACTACCCGACCGCGCTGCACATCATCGACGACCTCATGACCTCGCGCATGCGGGAGTTCCAGCATGTCGCCGCCCATGAACTCCCCGTCGTCTACGACGACTTCCAGCTCCCGCCGGAGACGCGCGAGGCGGTGGACGGCTATGTCCGCGAGCTGGAGCACTGGATGGCCGGCATCCTCATCTGGCACCGGGACTGCCGGCGCTACCGGCCCTCCGAGCTGCGCCACCCGACGGGTTCACCGGGCCGGCTGGGGGCGCCGACCGGCCTGGGCACCGCCGCGGCCGGCCTCTTCCGGCGGTCGGTCGCGCGGGCCGGGTAGCACCGGCATTCCGGGACGAGGCACGGCGGCAGGCCAGGACCGGTGGGGATGTAGACCACGCCGGATTCCACGTCCAGTGCTCCACCGTGCTTCGTCCACCACCCCTCGGGGCTCGCCTCGTACGGTGTGCCCGCGAAGGGGTCTGCGGCGACCTTCGCCGGGTCCGGGGGCGTCACGGTTCCCCCTCCCCCTCGGCCTCCCCCTCGGCCTTCCTCTCGGCCTTCCTCTCGGTTTTCTTCTCGACCGGTACGTCGTCGTGCTCCGGGTGCCGACGCAGCAGCACCCGGCAGTCAACGGCCTTCGACCGGTCACCGTTCCGCTCGGCCAACGCCAGCACGGCCCGCAAGGTGTCGCACGTCGTGCACCTCACAGCGACCTCCCCAGCTGTCCGTGGCGCTGCCGCCGCGCGTAGTCCTGGTGCACCCGCGCACGAAGGTGCGTGAGGGTCTCGCTGTCGCTGTCGCTGTCGCTGTCATCGGCCAGTTCGGGGCACTCCGGTTCCGTGTCGTCCGGTAAGCCGGTGTTCACCGCTACATCCTCTGGACCACTCAACGCCCACTCCTCTCCGTAGTCATTCCACTACCAAGGGCGGCCAGAGTGGCCTAGAGTCGGGAGCTACTCAACCTGTCGAAGGAGGGGGAAGCGTTGGTGAAAGCCCGGTGAATCGCAAGGAGTTGACGCCGGACAGTAGTCCGCAAGCGGCCTTCGGGGCGCGCTTGCGCAGCTCACGGGAGGCGCGCGGCTGGACGCAGGACGAGCTCGCCGAGCTGATGGGATATTCCAGTACTCATGTCTCGGCGGTGGAAACTGCGCGGAAACCCCCTACTCTGCGGTTTTCGCGTAGCGCGGACCGCACCTTCGGCACCGAAGGCACCGTGGACACGTTCGAGCGCCAGTGGCGCGAAATCCGCCACGGCAGCCTGCTGGAGGGCTTCCCGGAGTACGTCGGCCACGAGGGCCGGGCGGCGGAGATTCGGCTGTACGAAGTGGGTGTTGTCCCTGGTCTGCTTCAGACCTCGGAGTACGCATCCGTGATCGTCGGGAGTGCCGTCAAGCGAGGAGCGATCACGCCCGAGCAGGCGGACGAACGGGTGTCGCTCGTAGCCGAACGGCAGGCGACACTTGTCCGGACACGCCCGCCGCTGGTCTTCGTGGTGCTGGACGAGAGCTGTATCCGGCGGCCCATTGGCGGACCTGCTGTCATGGACGCGCAGTTGGCGCGGCTGATCGAGTTCGCCGAGCTGCCGAACACCGTGCTCCAGGTAGCGCCGTTCGAGCTGGGAGAACGTCGGCCGTTCAGCCTGCCGATCACTGTGCTGACGCTGCCGGATCGCTCGCTCATGTCGTATGCCGAGTCTGCCCACCGGGGTCATCTCGAACGGGAAAGTACATCGGTGCTCCCCATACTGACGGCCTACCATCAGCTACAGGCCGAAGCTTTCTCTCAGGCGGCATCTGTGGCCCTGATCAATCAGTTGCGAAAGGACATCCCGTGACCGACTCCCTTCGATGGGTCAAATCCTCGTACAGCGAAAACGGCGGACAGTGCATCGAGTGGGCTCCGGAACACGCGGTGGCCACCGGTGAGTTCCTGGTCCGCGACAGCAAGCACCCGGACGGTCCCTGCCTGGCTCTGTCCCGTCAGGGGTTTGCCGGGCTCGTGGAGTTCGCCAAGTCCTACGCGTAATCCGCCGCACCGCGGACCCTCCGCGCCATGCGCCCGTGCCCCGCCCGTGCGCACTTCCGCGTCATGTGCCATCGACCTATGGTTCATGACCCATGTGGTTCATGGCCCATGCGGTGCATGACCCGTGCCTTCGGGGCGAGCGGTGAGGGGGCGAAGGATGGCGGCAGGGAGTGCACCGGGCGGGGCGGCGGGTGCGTCGGCGGCCCGGCGGGCGCAGCAGGCGCGTCGGCAGGAGCGGCTGTTACGGGAGCAGTGGCAGGCCGCCAGGGCGCGGGCCGAGCGCTGGGAGGCGGCGAGCGAGGGGGAGCGGCGGGTCGCCGCCCAGCTGCTGATGCTGGCCGAGCGGGGCTGGCGGCTGCTCGTGGACCGGCGCTGGCCGGGCACCCGCGCGGCCAATGTGGACATGCTGCTGATCGGCCCCGGCGGAGTCTTCGTCATCGACGTCAAGAACTGGCGGGCCGCCCCGGAGACCTGCGCCGGCCGGCTGCGGGCCGGCGGATTCTCCCGTGACGAGCACCGCCGCAAGCTGCTCGCGGTCACCAAGGCCGCGGAGAGCGCGGTGGCGTCCCTGGGGATGTCCCCGGTGGCGGTGCGCCCGCTGCTGGCCTTCGCGGGGCATCAGGTCGACGCGGAGCTGGGCCGGGTGCGGCTGCTGGGCGAGCGCGAGATCGGGCCGGCGCTGCTGTCGGAGCGCACCCGGCTGTCCGCCCAGTCCGTCCGCGCCCTCACCGAGCATCTGGAACGGGTCTTCCCCGAGTACGAGGCCCCGCCGGCCGCCCCCACACCGGACACCGCCCCTCCGGGCACCACCACTTCGGACACCGTCGCCCGAATACCGGACACCGCATCCGACGGCCTCTTCGACCTCGACGGGCTGCGGGATGCCGCGCTCGACGAGGCGCGCCGCGCGCCCATCGAGCAGTGGATGACCTTCCTCGACCCGGACCAGCTCGCCCTCGTACGGCGCAACTGGGCCGGTCCGGCCAGGATCAGCGGCCCGGCCGGCACCGGCAAGACGGTCATCGCCCTGCACCGCGCCGCCTACCTCGCCCAGCGCACCAACGGCCGCATCCTGTACGTCACGTTCGCCAACAACCTGCCCCGCGTCCAGGCCACCTTCCTGAAGACCATGGCCCCGGCGGTGGCCGACCGGATCGACTTCCGCAGCCTGCACTCCTGGGCCCAGGACTATCTGCGCGACCGCGGCGTGCCGGTCCACCTGCACAAGGAGAAGGCGGAGACGGCCTTCAGCTTCGCCTGGAAGCACGTCGGCCGGAACAGCTGTCTGACCGAGATCGACCCGCTGCACCCGTATTGGCGGGAGGAGATCGACTACGTCATCAAGGGCCGCGGCATCACCTCCTTCGACGAGTACGCCGCGCTGCCGCGCCGTCGCCGCCGCGCCGGGCTGCGCCGCCCGCACCGGCAGGCCGTCTGGTCCCTGTACGAGGCGTACGAGGCGGAGCGCACCGAGCGTGCCGTCCACGACTTCAACGATGTGCTCTCCCTCGCGCTCGCCGAGGCGGCCGGCCGGATCGGGCACGGCGGCTACGCGGCCGTCGTCGTCGACGAGGTCCAGGACCTCACCCTCGTCGGGGTGCGCCTGCTGCACGCCCTGGTGGGCGACACCCCCAATGGCCTCCTTCTGGTCGGCGACGGCCAACAGGCCGTCTACCCGGGCGGGTTCCGCCTTTCGGACGCGGGCATCGACATCCGCGGCGACCGCGGCCAGGTGCTGCGGGCCAACTACCGCAACAGCAAGGAGATCGTGGACACCGCGCTCTCCGTCGTCGCCGAGGACGCCTTCGAGGACCTCGACGGGCTGCGTACCCCGGGCCGCCGGGACATCGACCTGACCTACCACGACGGCGAGGTGCAGCGCGCCGTACTGCCCACCCCCGCCGCACACGACGAGGCGCTGCTGACCGCGCTGCGCGGCCTGACCCCGCAGGAGCTGGCCGGTTCCGCCGTCCTCTGCCCCGCGAAGCGCGCCATCGAGCACTATCAGCGCCTCCTCACCCGGGCCGGCCTGCGGGTCTGCTCACTGGACCGCTACGACGGCCACCCGGTGGAGGCCGTCAAACTCGGCAGCTACCGCCGGGCCAAGGGCCTGGAATTCAAGCGCGTCTATCTGCCGCAGCACGACAACCCGCCGCCCATGGGCACCCCGGACGGCCGAACCCCCGCCGAAACCGCCCACGAGCGCGCCGAACTGGCCCGCAGTCAGCTCTACGTCGCCATGACCCGCGCCCGCGACGTCCTCTGGCTGGGCAGCGTCCGGCCGCTGCGGGAGAACTGAGCGACGGGGCCGGCCCCGGCCGTGTCGACCTCGCGGACCCTGCCGGCCCTGTCGACCTCGCCGACCCCGTCGGTCCCACCAGCCCCACCGACCCCACCGATGCCGCCCGTAATGTCCTGCTCCACGGTGAATCTCCCCTTCGGTGGGAATATCCCAAGAGGGCGTCGGGAACCCCACATGGCGACATCCCGTAAGGGCCAGGCCCAGGACCGGCCCGCCGCCATGGCTGACAGGAGTTCCGACTGTGCGACGCAAGATCGCTTTCCTTGGTGCGCTGGCTCTCACCGGGGGGCTCGTCGCGTTCGCTCCCTCCGGCGCGCATGCCGTCACTGGCGTCATCACGTACCACACCCGGCCCGACAACCGGCCGCACGAGATCCTCGACCCCGGCGACGACCACTGCTACGGAGTGGGGGACGGCTACGGCGAGGTGGACAACGACACCCCCACCGACCTCGTCCTGTACAACGGCCGCGACTGCACCGGCTCCGTGGTGACCGTTGTGCGCGCCCGCGGCTGGCTCACCGCCAGATTCGGCAGCCTCCAACTGAGCTCGGACGGCCCCCGGGAGGAGACTCCCTCCGCCGACGATCAGGATCGCCCGGACGATCAGGATCGCCCGGACGACCCGGACCGGTCGGATGACCCGGACCGGTCGGACAGCCCGGATCGCTCGGACAGCCCGGATTCCTCGGATGACCCGGACCGCTCCGACGACCGGGACCCCGCCGCCAACGACCGGGACCCTGCCACCGGCGACCGGGACCCTGCCACTGACGACCGTGACCCCGCCGCCGGCGACCGGGACACCTCCGGCTCCGACCGTCCGAACCGGGCCGATGGCCAGGACCCCGCGGACCGCCCGGACCGTTCCGACACCCCGAACTCCTCCGGCAGCTCCGACCCCTCGGACGACTTGGACCACTCCGACCACCCGGGGGACGCCCAGGCCCCCAACCGCTCGGAGAGGCGTGACCGGCCCGCCAGTTCGGCAAGCCCGGTGGACCCGGTCAACGCGGGGACCCCGGGACGCCATGGACGACCGGGACGCCCGGGGGCTGCGGGCTGAGGTGGGATGAGGTGGGGCTGAGGGGGCGGGCCTCTGGGGGCGTCGCAAGGGTGATCGCGTAGGAGGAACGCCGGCGTCCGGCCCCGGCAGGCCGGACGCCGCGTCAGATCGGGGATCTCACGCGGCCGGCGTTCCCTTCGGCGTTCCCCGCCCACGGCCGCCCTGCCACCAACGTTCCGCGTGGGTGCGGAAGCTGCGTGGGGGGTGGCCGGTGAGGTGTTCGACGGTGGGGGTGAGGTGGGCTCCGGCGCCGTGGGCGAGGGCGTGGTCCAGGTCGGCGAGGAGGGTGGCGAACTCCGTGGGCATGGTGGAGGCGAGGTGGTCGCGGAGCTGTGCGGGGGTGACGGGGTGGTGGCGGGCGGGACGGCCGGTGACCGTGGTGAGGGTGGCGGCGATGTCGTCGTAGCTCAGCGCCTCGGGGCCGGTGAGTACCAGGTCGTGGTCGGGGAGCGGGGGCGCGGTGAGGGCGTGGGCGGCGACCGCGGCGATGTCGTCGGCGTCGATGAAGCCGACCCGGCCGGTGCCGGTCGCGGTCATGAGGGTGCCGTGGGTGCGGAGGGCCTCCGCGTGCGGATGGCTGCCGGTGAAGTTCTGCATGAACCAGGAGGGTCGCAGGACCACCCACTCGTCGAAGAGGCCGGGGAGCGCGGCATGCACCTGCCCCACGCCCGGTCCGCCGGCCGGGATGGCGGAGGAGCTGAGGAGGACGACGCGGTGCACCCCGGCCGTACGGGCGCGGGCCAGGAACGGCAGCATGACGGCGGCCGGGTCCGGGGCGGCGGTGGGCGGGACGAGGTAGAGCCGGGCCGCTCCCCGCAGGGCCGCGTCGTGGGTGGCGGGGTCGTGCCAGTCGAAGGCGACGGGCCGGGTGCCGGGCGGCTCCGGGCCGCGGCGGCCGGCGGCGCGGACCTGGTGCCCGAGAGCGAGGAGCCGGGGGATGAGGCGGCTGCCGGTGGTGCCGGTGGCTCCGGTGACCAGGATGGTGTCGTGGCCGGGCGGGGTGGTGGCGTGGCTGGGTGGGACGGTGGCGTGGTCCGGCGGGGTGGTGTTGTGGCCGGGTGGGGTGGTGGCTTGGTTGCTCGCGGGGGTGTGGTGGTCGGGCATCGAGGCTCCGTCAGGAAGCTTGGAGGGGGGCGGACTTCGCTGTGCCCATGGAGGCCGGGAGGGCTAGTGGGTTCCAGTAGTCGCGGTAGTGCGTGATGCGGCCGTCTAGGACCGTGACGACGGCGATGTAGGGCATCTCATAGGGGGCGCCGGTGGCCACGATCCGGCCGGTGGCGCGCATTTCGACGACGACGGTGTCCGGGGCGTCGGTGTGGTGGATCTTCAGGGCGGGGAACGCCTGGAGGTCGATGTGGTCGGGATAGTCCTTGAGGTACGCGGCGAGCGCCGGCCGGCCCTCCAGGCGCTTCGGACAGCCGTCCGGGGCGAAGGGGAACTCGAAGATCACCTGCTCGTCGCAGAGGGCCACCCAGGCGTCCATGTCCTTGTCCAGGAGCAGTCGCAGGCCGTGGCGGTAGAGATCCGCCGGGGTGGGCGTCGTTGGGGAGAGGGCCCCGGTAGTTGCTGGCGTCCGGGTCGGGGTCCGGGTCGGGGCCGGGGTCGCGCTGCGGGCAAAGGGGGTGCTGTGTTCGCCGTGGGGCATGGGGAGGTCTCGCCTCTACACTGGGATGCGATGTGGACCAGTAGTCCGCTTAGCTGATGCCGAAACTATACGGACCGACGGTCCGCTTTGTGAAGAGAGGGCCGCAGATGGCCGAGCGCAAGGCGCGTGCGGACGCGCTCCGGAACCGCGAGACCGTGCTGGCGGCCGCTGACCGGCTGTTCGCGCGCAGTGCCAGCCCCCGCAGCGTGTCGATGGACGAGATCGCGGCGGCGGCCGGGGTCGGCAAGGGCACGCTCTTCCGCCGCTTCGGCGATCGCACGGGGCTGATCCGGGCGGTGTTCGAGGCGCGGATCGAGCCGCTGCGGCAGGCCGTGGCGGAGGGCCCGGCCCCGCTCGGTCCCGCCGCCGCACCGCGCGAGCGGGTGCCGGCGCTGCTCGACGCCGTCCTGTGCTTCAAGCTGGACCACCGTCATCTGTCGCTCGCCCTGGAGGAGGCCGGCAGCGGCAGCCCGTATCAGGGGGCGCACTACGCGTGGTGGCACGGCATCCTGCGGGAGTCACTGGAGCGGCTGTGGGGCACGGAGGGTGCGGAGGGCGGGGCAGGCGGGGCAGGAAAGGGAGCGGCGGCGCCGGGTGGTGACTTCGCGGCGCATGTGCTGCTGGCCGCCACCCGGGCCGATCTCATCGAGCAGCTCGTCGGCCGGGACGGGATGACCCGGGAGGGGATGCGGGCCCAACTGGCCGCATTCGTGGGGCGGGTGCTGGGAGAGGGGCGCACCCCCTGAGCCCGCCCCCGCTACCCCCGCGCGGGCGCGCCGGCCCAGTCGGTCAGGGCGGTCACCCGGGAGCCCCAGCCGGCGGTGACGGTGTGCCGTAGCTGCTCGTGCTGCTCGTCGCCCGCGAGGTCCAGCAGGACGAAGCGGCCGGGCGGGAGGGGCTCGTAGACGCGGATGGCCGCGGAACCGGCCGCCGTCAGGCCGATATCGGGCATCCGCCGTCCCATCAGGGGGTCGGCATCGGCGGCGGTGGGCGGATACACCGTGTCGAGCGCGGAAATCCGCCCGGCCAGACGGCGATTGACCTCCTCGATGCCCAGGAGTTCGGTCAGCAGCGTGCGCAGCGCGGCGGCCGGGCGCTGGTGCGGGGGAGCAGGGTCAGCTCCAGCAGCAGCGTCTGGACCTCGGTGTTCTCGGTGACCGCCCGCCGCCGCGCGCCCGTCCCGCCCGCCGTCGAAAGCGGCATCCATCGGCTGCCTCCTCGCATTTCTGCCCGCTATTTAGTGAACAATGTTCACGTGAACGCTGTTCACTATACTGAGAGTCATGAGCGCCGCGTCAACCCCCAGCCCGCCCGGCCCGATCAGCCCGACCAGCTCGCCCGGCCCTTCCGGCCCTTCCGGCACCCGGCCCGCCACCACGGGGCGGGGCCGGCCCCCGAAGCTCGACCAGGCGCGGACCGTCGAGGTCGCCCTGGCGCTGCTGGACGAGGTGGGGCTGGACGCGCTCACCATGCGGCGGCTGGCCGAGGCCATGGACGTACGGGCCGGTGCCCTCTACCGCTACTTCGCCACCAAGCACGAGCTGCTGACCGCGATGGCCGAGGTGCTGCTGGCCGACTGTGCCGACCGGCCGCTCCGGTCGCCGGACTGGAGCGAGCGGGTGGCCGAACTGGCCCACCGGATGCGTACGGCCCTCCTCGGCCACCGCGACGGCGCCCGCGTCTACGCCGGTACGCATGCCACCGGCGCGCACACCCTCGGCTTCGCCGACGCCCTGATCGGCGTCCTGCGCGAGGCGGGCTTCGCCGCCGATGACGCGGGCCGGGCCGCCCTCACGGTCGTCCGCTTCACCCTCGGCCACACCCTCGAAGAGCAGGCCGCCCGCCAGGGCACGGATGCCGGCCCGGCGGACCCGGAACGGCTGCGCGCGGCGGTGACCCCTGAGCAATACCCCCATCTCGCCGCCGCGTTGCCCGTAGTGGCCGGAACGGATTTCACGGCCCACTTCGCCTTCGGGCTGGGGCTGCTCCTCCAGGGCCTGCGCGCCCTCGGGCCCGGCGCCGCGCCCCCGGGGAACGGCGGGTGACGCCGTGCCCGAGCTGCCCGACGTCGAGGCGTTCCGGGGGATCCTGGCCTCCTGTGCGCAGGGGAGGCGGATCCGGGGGACCGAGGTGTACGACGCGGGCGTGCTGCACGGGGTGAGCGCCGGGCGGCTGCGCCGGGAGCTGACCGGCCGCCGGTTCGCCGAGCCGGAGCGGCGCGGCAAGTGGCTGCTCGCGCGCACCGACGGCCCCACCGTGCTGCTGCACTTCGGGATGACCGGGGAGCTGGTGTGCGCCACCCCCGCCGAACCGGCGCACGCCCATGACCGGGTGGTGTTCACGGTGACCGGCGGACGCCAGCTGCGCTACCGCGACCAGCGCAAACTCCAGGGCCTGTGGCTGGTCGACGAGGCCGGGCTGGACCGGATGCTGCGCGACCAGGGGCCGGACGCGGCGACGCTGACCCGTAAGGGGTTCGCGGCGGTGCTCGCCGGGCGGCGCGGCAGCCTCAAGTCGGTCCTCATGGACCAGTCGGCACTGGCCGGGCTGGGCAATCTGCTCGTCGACGAGATCCTGTGGCGCGCCCGGCTGCACCCCGCCCGACGGGCCGGTGCGCTCTCCGCCGGCGAACACGGCCGGCTGCACACGGAACTGCGCCGCACCCTGCGCTCGGCGGTCCGCGCGGGCCGCGTACCGCCGCGCAGCTCCTGGCTCACGGGACACCGCGACGACCCCGGGGCGAGCTGCCCGCGCTGCGGCACGGCCCTGTGCCGGAAGCGTCTCGCGGGCCGCGGCACGGTGTGGTGCCCCGACTGCCAGCCCGAGGGGACCGGCGAGGGAGAGACCTGAACCCCGTGCTGCCGCCTGCCGTCTGACGCCGTGGACAGGAGTGTGACGGGCCTCACCGGAAAAGGGTGACAGGGCGTTGTCGCGGACCGCTGCGAGCGTGGGCGGCATGACGCTCACCGATGAGGACTGCCTCGCCGAGACCCTGGCATTCAACAAGCAATTCGAGACCGCGGCCGCGAGCCGCCCGGCGCGCGAAGGAACGCCGGACGCAGCCCTGCTGGCCACGCTTCGGCGCAACCGGCTCGGTGGTGACACGCCACCGGTAAGACTGCCGCACGGCCAGGACCGCGTCATTGAGGGCGGTGTGAAGGTACGGGTCTTCGTGCCGGACCACCTGACGGGCGTGTACCTGCACTTCCACGGCGGCGGCTGGGCGTTCGGTGCCGCGGACGGACAGGACGAGCGGCTGTGGCGGCTCGCCGAGCAGGCCCGGCTGGCCGTGGTCAGCGTGGAATACCGCCTCGCGCCGGAACACCCGTACCCCGCCGGGCCCGACGACTGCGAAGCGGCCGCCCGGTGGCTGGTGCGGCACGCCGCGACCGAGTTCGGCACCCGACGGCTGCTGATCGGGGGCGAATCGGCCGGTGCCCACCTCGCCGTCGTGACGCTGCTGCGCCTGCGCGATCGGCACGGCATCACCGGCGCGTTCCGGGCGGCCCACCTGCTCTTCGGCCCCTACGACCTGTCCATGACGCCGAGCCAGCGCTCGTTCGGATCACGGCGGCTGCTGAGCAACACCGACACGCTGCGGCGGACCTACGAGCTGTTCACACCCGGCACGGGGCCGGAACAACGCCGCGATCCCGACGTCTCACCGCTCTTCGCCGACCTCGCCGGTCTGCCGCCCGCGCGGATCGTCGTCGGCACCGAAGATCCGCTGCTGGACGACTCGCTGTTCCTGGCCGGGCGGTGGCAGGCGGCCGGCGCGCCCGTGCGACTCGGTGTCGTCGCCGGCGCCATGCACGGCTTCACCCTCTTCCCGCTGACCATCACCGAGCGGGAACTGCGGCGCGAGCGGGAATTCCTGTCCGCCACGGGGCGGTAGCGTCACCCGGATGAACCGCACTGCCCGGCTCTATGCGCTGGTCGAAGAGTTGCGTGCGGCGGCGCCGCGGCCGCTGACGGTCGCGGCGCTCGCCGCGCGGTGCGAGGTGAGCACGCGCACGGTGCAGCGCGACCTCCAGGCGCTGATGGAGACCGGTGTCCCGGTACGGACCACCCCGGGGCGAGGCGGCGGCTGGTCGATCGACCCGGAAATGACCCTGCCCCCGATCCACTTCACCATCGAGGAAGCCTCGGCACTGGCCGTCGCCCTCGCTGCGGCCGACGCCGCCGCCCCGTATGCCGCGGCGGCCCGCACGGCGGCCCAGAAGATCGCGGCCTCGCTGTCCGGCCCCGTCTCGGCAGCGGCACAGGAACTCGCCGCACGGATCGTCACGTTGCCCCCGCCCGCCCCCTCCACGGTCCGCACCGCGGTGGAACAGGCCCTCACCACCCACACGGTGCTGCGGCTGTCCTACACCGACGCGGCAGGACACGAGAGCGACCGCGTGGTGGAACCGGCCGGACTGCTCACCGCCAACGGCAGGTGGTACCTCATCGCCTGGTGCCGCACCCGGCAGGCCGGCCGCGGCTTCCGGCTGGACCGCATCACCGCGGCAGCTCCCACGACGGAGCCGGCACAGCCCCACGATCTGACCGCGCTCCTGCGCGCCTCGGCGGCGGCCGACGCGGTGCGGCCCGTCACGCTGGCTCCTCTCACCTCCCCGCCGTGAGACACCTGGGAGCCGCTCCGGTGAACCTTTCCGGGACCGCCGCGTTGCTCGTACGCCGGGTAGTCCGCCCGCCCTCCCGGTCCATGGTGGAGTGCGCTCCACCACGAAGACGGGACCGTGCTCTCTCCTCCGCGCGCGCCGCCGTTTCTAGCGTCGTCAGTGGCCTGGTGATCCATCCGACCCATTGAGAGGGCGTGCGTATGTTCCGGCGGCGGCGCGGTGTGGTGACGGCTACCGCAGAGCGGGCGGAGGGGGTGTCCGACGCGCTCACCCTGGAGGGGGTCGGCCGGGAGTACCGGCGTGGGGCGGTCGCCCTGCATCCCGTCGATCTCGCGGTGGCCCGGGGGCGGTTCCTCGCGGTCATGGGGCCTTCCGGCTCGGGGAAGTCGACCCTGTTGCAATGTGCCGCCGGGCTCGACCGGCCGACGGCGGGGACGGTGCGCATCGGCGGTACGGAGGTGTCCTCGCTCCCCGAGGCCGCGCTGACCCGGCTGCGGCGCGAGCGCGTCGGGTTCGTGTTCCAGGCCCACCAGCTCGTGCCCTCGCTGAGCGTCGCGGAGAACGTCGCACTGCCGCTGCTGCTCGGCGGTACCCCCGGGACGGAGCGGGTGCGGCAGGGGCTCGCGGACGTCGGGCTGGGGGAGCGGGGGGACGCCGCGCCGGCGGAGCTGTCCGGCGGGCAGTGCCAGCGGGTCGCGATCGCCCGCGCGCTGGTCACCGGGCCCGACATCGTCTTCGCCGACGAGCCCACGGGGTCCCTCGATCCGGCCGCCGCACAGGACGTGCTCGCCCTGCTGCGCCGGGCCGTCGACCGGGACGGCCACACCGTCGTCATGGTCACGCACGATCCGGCCGCGGCGGCCTGGACGGATGAGGCCGTCTTCCTCACCGGGGGACGGATCGTCGGGAGCGCGACACGACCCGGTGTGGCACAAGTGGGCCGCATCATGCGGGACTTGGGGAGGGGGGAGGGCGCGGAGCGGGACGGGGGACGCGAGCGGGACGGGTGCGGGCGGGGCGAGGGGCACGCGTGGGACGGGTGCGGGCGGGGCGAGGAGCACGAGCGGGACGGACACGCGCGGCACGAGGCGCCGGACGGGGGCCGGGCGGCATGAGGGTGACCACGTTCCTCGCCGTCCGCGCCGCCCGTACGCACCGCAGGGCCTGGGCCGCCGTCTTCGCCGCGCTCGCCGTCACCTCCCTGCTGCTCGGCGCCCTCACGCTCGCCCTCGCCGCGGCCGGGCTCGGGCATCCGCGGGTGGCGCGCTACGTGGCGGCGCCGCTCGTCGTGGCCGGCGACCAGTACACCCGCTTCACCGCCACGCCGTGGGGCAGCAGGCCCCAGACCGCCGAGGCCGGGCTCACCGAGCGGGTGCGCGTACCGGCGGCCGCCCTCGGTGTGGTGCGGGCGGTGCCCGGGGTGCGGGCGGCCGTCGCCGACGCGGTGTTCCCGGTGGGGCGGGCCGGGCACGCCGCCGTCGGACGGCCCTGGACGGCCGCGCGGCTGGCGCCCCGTGCCCTACGGGACGGCCGTGCGCCGCGGCGTGCGAATGAGGTGGTGGTGGGCGGCGCGGGCCGGTCCGGGGCGCGCACGGTGCTGCGGGTGCGGGGCGTCGACACGGCGTACACCGTCGTCGGTGTCACGGACGGGCCGCGGGACGTCGTCTACTTCATGGACGGCGAGGCCCGCCGCCTGGCCGGGCATCCGGGCTCCCTGGACGCGGTCGGGGTGCTCGCCCGGCCCGGTGTGACGACGGAGCAGCTGGCCGTCCGGGTGCGGGCGGCGCTGGACGCGGCGGGGGTCCGGAGCGTCGGACCACGGGCCGACGGGGATGCGGCCGGGCTGCGCGTGCTGACCGGGAACGGGCGCGGCGCCGCCGAGTTCCTCGATGCCGGGCCGGCCCGTGCGGGACTCCTGGAGCTGCTCGGCTCGGTGGCCGCCACCGTCGTGCTGACCGCCCTGCTGGTGGTGTCGTCGACGGTGGTGCAGGCGCTGCGGCAACGCGCCGGTGAGCTGGGGCTGTTGCGGGCGGTCGGGGCGACGCCGCGGCAGCTGCGCGGGGCGGTGGGGAAGGAGGTGGGGCGGGTCGCGGTCGGTGCGGCGCTGGTGGGGGCCGTGGGCGCGGTCCCGGCGTATCTCGCGCTGCGCGGGGTGCTGGACGCGCGCGGGGCGCTGCCGGCCGGGCTCGAACTCCCCCTCCCGCCCTGGGCGTGGCCCGCGCCGCTGGTCAGCGCCGCGGTGACCGTCCTGATGGCGCGGCTCGCGGCGGTGCTCGCCGGGGCCGGGGCGGCGAAGCTGCGGCCGGCGGAGGCGCTGCGTGAGGCGGCGCCCGGCACGGCCCGCAAGGTCACCGGGTTGGTGCTGCTGTTCGCCGGCGTCAGCTCGGCGGGCACCGCGGCCCTCCAGAGCGGGGCGGCCGCCGGGTCCGCGGCCGGGGCGGCGGCGGTGACGATGGTGAGCGCCTGTGCCCTGCTCGGGCCGTGGATCGCGGACGGTGCGATGCGGGTGCTGGGGGCGCCGCTGCGGAGGTACGGCGGTCCGGCCGGTTATCTCGCCGCCGCCAACTGCCGTGCCGCGGCCCGCCGTTCGGGCGCCGCGCTGACGCCCGTCGTGCTGGTCACCGCGTTCATCGGCGTCCAGCTCTCGGCGGGGGCGACCCTCACCCACGCGGGGGCGGCGCAGGCCCGCGAGGCGCTGCGGGCCGGTCTGGCGGTACGGGCGGACGGCGGGCTGCCGTCCGGTGCCCTGGAACGGATCCGCGGCATACGGGGGGTGCGGGCGGCGACGGACGTGGTGCCCGGCACGGTGGTGCTGGCCCGGCGCGAGGCCGGCGAGCCCCGGCTCGACCGGCTGCCGGTCCTCGGCGTCACACCGCAAGCGCTGACGCGGACCCTCGACCCGGGGGTGCGCGAGGGGACGGTACGGGAACTACGGCCCGGCACGGTCGCGGTCGGTGCCGACCGGGCGCGCTCGCTCGATCTGCGGCCCGGCGCGACGGCGCATCTGCGCTTCGGCGACGGGGCACCGGCCCGGCTCCGGGTCGTCGCGGTCTACGAACGGTCGCCGGCCCTGGGGGACTTCCTCTTCTCCCGGGACGAGCTGCTGCGGCACGGGTCGCCGCCGGCCGGCGCACGGGTGCTGGTCACGGTCGCACCGGGCGGTGACCGCGCGGCGGTCGCGGCGGCGCTGGCGGCGGCGGTGCCGGGTGCGCGGGTGGAGAGCTCACCCGCACCGGTACGGGTCGCGGCGGAGGACCAGGCGCTCACCGAAGTGGTCACGGTGGCGGCGGTGTCGGCGATCGGGGGCTTCACGGTGATCGCGGTGCTCAGCACCCTGTCGCTGATCGCGTTCGGCCGGCGCCCCGAGCTGCGGCTGCTGCGGCTGGCGGGGGCGGGGCGGCGCACCCTGCGGCGGATGCTGCGGCTGGAGGCGGCGGCCCTGACGCTGACCGGCCTGGCCGTGGGCGCCGCGGTGGCCACGGTGCCGCTGCTGGCGTTCAGCCTGGGCGTGGCCCGTACGGTGCCGTACCTGCCACCCGCACCGGCCGTCGTGCTCGTCGCCGTGGTGGCCGCGACGACGGCCACGGGGACACTGCTGCCGGCACGGGCGGCGCTGCGGGGTCGGTATCCGGGGAGCGGGGGGACGGGCGGGTGAGGGGGGCGACGGCCGCCGGGTGAGCGGGCCGGGTGGCCGCGGGTGAGTGGGCTGGGCGGCCGCGGACGGCACATCCCGCCCCCGCCCTACCCCCCATTCAAATACGCCAGCACCGCCAGCACCCGTCGATGGCCGCTGTCGCCGGCCGGCAGGCCCAGCTTCGCGAAGACATTGCCGATGTGCTTGCTGACCGCCCGGTCCGACACCACCAGCAGCCGGGCGATGGTGGTGTTGTCCCGGCCCTCCGCCATCAGGTGCAGCACCTCGCGCTCGCGCGGTGTCAGCGTGTCGAGCGGGTCGTCCCGGCGCCGGGTGAGCAGCTCCGTGACGACTTCCGGGTCCAGCGCGGTGCCGCCCGCCGCGACGCGTTCCAGCGCGTCCAGGAACTCGTCGACCCGGCCGACCCGGTCCTTCAGCAGATAGCCGACCCCGCTCGCGCCGCCGCCCAGCAACTCCGCGGCGTACGCCTCCTCCACGTACTGCGACAGCACGAGGACCGGCAGCCCGGGGATCTCCCGGCGGGCCGCCAGCGCCGCCCGCAGCCCCTCGTCGCGGAAGCCGGGCGGCATCCGGACGTCCAACACGGCGGCGTCCGGGCGGTGTTCCAGGAGCGCGGGCAGCACCTCGGGCCCGCTGGCCGCCACCGCCGCCACCTCGTGTCCGGCGGAGCTCAGCAGCAGCACCAGCCCCTCCCTGAGCAGGGCGTTGTCCTCGGCGATCACCACACGCACGGCAGCTCCACATCGATCACGGTCGGGCCCCCGGCGGGGCTGGTCACTTCCACGGTCCCGTCGAGCGCCGCGACCCGGCGCCGGATGCCGAGCAGCCCACTGCCGCCCGAGGCCCCCGGTGAGCCGGTCTCCGCGCCGCCGCGGCCCTCGTCCCGTACCGACAGGGTCAACCCGCCGGGCCCGCGGGCCAGTTCCACCCGGGCCCGGTCCGCCCCGCTGTGTTTGGCGGCGTTGGTCAGGGCCTCGGCGACGACGAAGTACGCGGCCGCCTCGACCGCCGCCGGTGCGCGCGGGCCCTCCGCCAGCTCCTCCTCGCACACCGTCACCTCCAGGCCGCTGCTCGCCGCGAGCGCCCGTACCGCCCCCACCAGGCCCCGGTCGGTGAGGATCGGCGGATGGATGCCGCGGACCACCTGGCGCAGCTCGGTGAGCGCCTCCTCGGCCTGGTTCTGCGCGTCGTCGAGGAGTGTGCGGGCCGCCTCGGGGTCCTTGTCGTAGGCCCGCCGGGCCAGCCCCACCCGCATGGAGAGTGCCACCAGCCGGGCCTGGGTGCCGTCGTGCAGATCCCGTTCGATACGGCGCAGTTCGGCGCCGTGCGCGGCGACGGCGCCGGCCCGGGTCACGGTCAGCTCCTCGACCCGCTCGGCGAGCCGGGCCCGGTGCCCGCTGTCCGGCGACGGCCGCAGCAGCGCGTGCGACCAGGCCGCGTCGAGGTCGGCGAGGCGCCCGATCAGCGGCAGGACGACGGCCCGGCGCCGCAGCAGCCCGCACCACACCCCGTCGATGAGCAGCCCGACGGCCCACAGCGGCAGTGCGAGATACGCCAGCAGCCAGCCGTAGCCGAAGTGGGCGGCGAGCCAGCGCAGATCCCGATAGGTGCCGGGGTCCGCGAGCGCGGTACGCACCCGCGTGGACAGCTGCCCGTCGAGCGACAGATACGCCTCCGGCACCGGCACCCCCGACCAGGCCGCCACCCGCCGCCGCTTGAACCCGGCCATCCTGCGCAGCAGCAGCACCGTCTCGGGCAGCACACCCGCGCCGACCACGATGACCGTCACCACGGCGGTGAACAACAGCAGCCCGAGGAAGAGATACGACAGCAGCGCCAGCCCGCCCGCCGTCATCAGCTGGGCCGTGGCCCGCCCCGCCCGCCGCACCGTCTCCCCCATGGGGCTCAGGCTAAGGGACCGTCACCCGGGGCGCGGGCGGGTGCGCTCCCCTGCCGGGGTGTAGCGCGCTACACCCCGCATTCGGGAGGGCGCTCCCTCGAACCGGCGGCCGGCGGCGAGCAGTCTGGGTCGCAGCGATATCCGCCGCGGCTCGGTGCGGCGGGTGACCCTCCGGAAGGAAGAACTCCCATGAAGGCCCTGCTCTGGTGCGTGCTCGTGCTCGCCCTGCTCTTCAACGTCGCCACCAGCTTCGCCTTCGACGGGGTGCAGCAGGTGCTGGTCAGCGTCGGCAGCGGGGTCGTGGTGATCGGGTCGGGGGTGGGCCTGTTCCTGATGCGGACCAAGCGGTCGTGAGGCGGACGAGCGGGCCCGGGGGCGCATGAGCGAGGCGTACAAGCGAGGCGGACATGCGCTCCTGAGGCAGGCGGGGCCCGTCAGGTGCCGATCAGCCGGAGCGAGGCCCAGAGCTCCGGCCCGGGGCTCAGCGCCCCAGGAACTGCTGGCACTGGTACGGCCCGGCGCGTCCCTGCTCGCCGACGATGCTCACCTGGACCTTGTCCGGACGGGTGCCGTGGAGGAGGACCTCGGCCCGGGCGAGGGTGCAGACCAACTGGCCGGTGCCCTGGTCCTGGGGGGAGGTGACGGCGAGGCGCGGGGCGGTGACGGTGACATGGCCCCGGCGGGCGGTGGCGTGGTATTCGCCGTCCGGGAGGACGTCGGTCAGCCCCTCGTCCCGCTCGCCCGGCGTCGGGCCGTCGGCCAACAGCTTGAAGGCGTCGTCGAGTTGATCGACCGTCACATCGGGCCGGGGCACCCCGCGCGGACCGCGGTCGGAGGCGAAGTAGATCCGCATGCCCTGCGAGATCCCCGAAGGGGCGGTGCCGCCGTCCGTGACGCCGGTGGGACGGATGCCGCAGCCCGTGGTGGCGAGGGCGAGCAGACAGCAGATGAGGGCGGAGCGCGCACGCGTCATGAGGCGGATTCCGTACGGTGGGGGAGGCGGAGGACGAAGACGGCGCCGATATCCGGCGCCGGGGGCGCGAGCTCGATCGTGCCGCCGTGCAGCCGGGCGTTCTCCAGGGCGATGGCCATCCCCAGCCCGCTGCCCTCGGAGCGGGTACGGGCGCTGTCGGCCTTGTAGAAGCGGTCGAAGACATGCGGGGCGACCTCGGGGGCCAGCCCCGGGCCGTGATCCGCGACCGTGAGGGTGAGTTGCCCGTCCGCCGCCCGTACGGTGACGGTCACCGGCGGGGCACCGTGCCGGAGGGCGTTGCCGACGAGGTTGGCGATGATGACATCGAGCCGTCGGCGGTCGAGCCGGGCCCGTATGCCCGGCGGGAGATCGGCCTCGACCCGGTCGGTCCAGCCGCGGGCCGCGAGCGTGCCGCGCACCGCCTCGGCCAGATCCACCCCGTGCACCGTGAGCGCCACGGCGCGGGCGTCGAAGCGGGATATCTCGATGAGGTCGTCGACCAGCCGGGCCAGCCTGGCGGTCTCCGCGCTGACCGTACGGGCGGCGTGCGCGGCATCGGGGGTGAGCTGGTCGGCGTCCTCCTCCAGGACGCTGGAGACCATGGTCATGGCCGCCAGCGGGGTGCGCAGCTCATGGGAGACATCGGCGACGAACCGGCGGGCCAGGGCCTCCTGCGCGCGCAGTTCGCCCACGGAGTGCTCCAGCGCACCGGCCGTTTCGTTGAAGGTGTGGGCGAGTTCGGCCAGTTCGTCGCGGCCCTTCTCCTCGACCCGGATGCTCAGCTCGCCGGTGGCCAGCCTGCGGGTGGCCCGCGCCAGTTTGCGGACCGGCCGCAGCACCGTGCGCGCCGCGAGCAGCGCCAGGAGGGCGGACAGCAGCACCACGGGCGCCAGGCCGTGCTGCACACTGCGCACCAGATCGGCGGTGTCGCGTTCCTCCTCCGCCAGGGAGACCACCGCGAACATCTCGACCCCGGACAGCTGGCCGGAGCCGCCGCGCCGGCCGGCGGAGTCCAGGCCGACCGGGGCGCCGAGCACCAGCCAGGGCTTCCCGCCGTGCTCCACCCGCTGGAGCGAGATCCGGGACCGGGTGCGCACGGCCGCCCGCAGCTCGGGGGTGATCCGGGTGTGGTCGGCGGACGGGTCGGAGGAGGCGGTGTAGTCGCGGTACTGGGCGACGACCAGCGCACCGCGCAGGCCGGACGAGACATCGGTGGCGAACCGGGCCATGGTGCGGGGGTCGGTGGGGACGTCGAGATCCGCCGCGAGCTGGTCGACGCGGCTGCGGAAATCCTCGACGGCGGCGCTCTGCGCCCGCTTGAGGACCGCCTCACGCGATTCCTGGTACGCCCGCCCGGTGGCCGTGACCGTGCTGATCAGGGCGACCACGACGACGGTGATGACGAGCCGGCCGCGGAGCCCGTCGAGCCGCGGAAGCCGCGAACGCACGCGCGCGGCGGCCCCCGCGGCCGCCGTCGCGGCGGGCTTCCCCCGGCTCCTCGTCCTCATCCGCATCGCTCACACCGGCCCGAAGCGGTAGCCGAATCCGCGCACCGTCTGGATGTAGCGCGGCTTGCCGGGGAGATCCTCCAGCTTGGCGCGCAGCCGCCCGACCGCCGCGTCCACCAGCCGGGAGTCGCCCAGGAAGTCGTGCTCCCAGACGGAGGCCAGGAGCTGCTCCCGGCTGAAGACCCGGCCGGGGGCGGCCGACAGCTCCAGCAACAGCCGCAGTTCCGTGGGCGGAAGGGGGACCGGGGTGCCGTGCTTGGTGACGCTCAGGCCGGCCCGGTCGATGACGAGTCCGGCGAAGTCGTCGGTGTCCGTGCGGGCCACCGGGCCGGCCCGGCGCAGCGCCGCCCGGATACGGGCCTCCAGCACCCGGCCGGTGATCGGCTTGACCACATAGTCGTCGGCCCCCGCCTCCAGCCCGCTGACCACGTCCAGATCGTCGCCGCGGGAGGTGAGCATGATGATCGGCAACTGGCTCCGGCCGCGGATGCGGCGGCAGACCTCGAAGCCGTCGATACCGGGCAGCATCAAGTCGACCACCGCGATCTCGATGCCCCCGGCCCGCGGGCGGGACAGCAGCTCCAGGCCCGCCTCGCCGGTGCCGACGGCATCGACCTCATGGCCGTGCCGGCGCAGCACCAGCTCCATTCCGTCGCGTACGGAGGTGTCGTCCTCGATCAGCAGCACATGAGGCATAAAGCCGATTATGGGCGAGGGTTTGTGCAGCTCAGGAGTTATCCACAGGGCGGAAATCGGATCCGGCGGCATTGTTACGTCCTCATCATGCGGCGATGGAGCGGCCACCAACTCCGGCCCGGAAATTGGCCGCATGACGCAGAAGACCGGCCCCTGGCGCCGCCCCCGCTCCCGTGCCGCACGCCTCGCGCTGCTGCTCGCCGTCCCCGTCCTCGCCCTGACCACCGCCTGCGGTGGCACCGAGCCGTCCGACGACGGGGTCGCCTCCGTCAGCGACGCCCCCGCCACCAGCCGCTCCAAGGACGGCGGCGACGCGTCCCCCGGCGGCGGGGCCCAGGGCAAGAGCGCTTTCTACGACGCCCAGATGAAGTACGTCCAGTGCATGCGCAAGGAGGTCGACAAGGACTTCCCCGATCCCAAGCTGAGCGGCTATCTCGACTGGGCGAAGATCGACGACCTCGTGCAGCGGACCGGCAAGAACGAGATCTTCAAGGGCGGTGCGGGCGGCGTCTGCACGAGCGACATGATGAAGGCATCGAAGCTGGAGCCGCGCCGCGACACCCAGAAGGAATACGAGTCGATGCTCGCGCACGCCAAGTGCATGCGGGCCAACGGCGTATCGAAGTTCACCAACCCGCAGCTCCAGGACGGCAATGTCATCCCCGGCGGTGACCCCAACCCCGCCTCGCCGGAGATCTCGCAGGACTCGCCCGCCTACAAGCAGGCCCGCCAGGCGTGCAAGGACAAGCTGCTCGACGGCCTGGACGGCATGCAGTGAGCGAGCCACGAAAGCGCCGCCGGTGGGGGATCGCGGTGGCGGCCGCGGTCACCGCGACCGCCGTGACCGCCGGCGTCATGATCGCCACCGGCCCGGGCAAGGACACCGCGGCCGGCGCCCGTAAGGCGAAGGCACCGGCCCGCACCACCGAGATCACCCGGACCGACCTCGTCCAGAGCAAGACCGTCGACGGACGGCTGGACTACGCGCAGCGCCGGGCGGTGAAGTCCCCCGTGGCGGGCACCGTCACCAAGGCCGCCGAGGTGGGCCGGACCGTCGCGCTCGGCCGGCGGCTGTACGAGCGCGACGCCCGCCCGGTGGTGCTCCTCTACGGCGCGACACCGATGTTCCGCACGATGAAGACCGGCGACCGCGGCCCGGACGTCCTCCAACTGGAGCGCAACCTGCGCGATCTGGGCTTCGGCTCCGGCCTGTATGTGGACATCCGCTTCGACGCGGCAACCAAGGCGGCCGTCAAGGCGTGGCAGAAGTCCCTCGGCGTGACCGAGGCCGACGGAGAGGTCGGCAAGGGAGACGTCGTCTTCCAGCGCGGCCCCGTGCGGGTGGTCTCCGCCGATGCCGCCCTCGCCGACGGGATCGCCCCGGACAAGACGGTCCTGACGGTCGCGTCCACCAAGCCCGTCGTGCGGGCCTCGCTCGACGAGGCCGACCGGGCGCTGGCCGCCAAGGACACCGCGGTGGAGATCTCGTTGCCCAGCGGCGGCACCCGGCGCGGCAAGGTCAGCGGGACCGCGGTCCCCGAGGGCTCCGGGGACGCCGAGGGTGCCGGTGCCGCCTCCGGCGGCTCGTCCCGCGACGGTGGCGTCGAGGTCGAGATCACCCTCGACGGCGGCGGGGAGCTCCGCGAGAAGGACCGGCAGGGCACGCTGAGCGTGAAGTTCGTCAGCGAGAGCCGCAAGGACGTGCTGACGGTTCCGGTCGAGGCGCTCGTCGCGCTGCGCGAGGGCGGCTACGGGCTGGACCTGGTCGAGGGCGGCACGAAGCGCACGGTGCGGGTCGAGGCGGGGCTGTCGGCCGACGGCCGGATCGAGGTCAGCGGTGCCGGTCTGCGCGCGGGCATGAAGGTCGGGACGGCCGAGCAATGACCCCAGCCGTGATCGAACTGCGGGCGGCCACCAAGACGTACCCGGGCGGGGTGCACGCCCTGCGCGGCGTGGACCTCCGGGTGGCGCGCGGCGAACTGGCCGCCATCGTCGGCCCGTCCGGCTCCGGCAAGTCCACCCTGCTCAACCTCCTGGGCACCCTCGACCGGGCCACCTCGGGCGAGGTGCGGGTGGCCGGGTACGACGTGAGCCGGCTGTCCGACGCCCAGCTCTCCGCGCTGCGCGCCCGGCACATCGGCTTCGTCTTCCAGCACTTCCACCTCGCCCCCGGCCGCAGCGCCCAGGACAACGTCGCCGACGGGCTGCTGTACGGCGGCACGGGCCTGCGCGAGCGCCGGGCGCGCGCCCGTACGGCCCTGGAAGAGGTGGGGCTCGGGCACCGTATCGGCCACCTCGCCCACCAGCTCTCGGGCGGTGAGAAGCAGCGGGTGGCGATCGCCCGCGCGCTGGTCGGCGAACCCGATCTGCTGCTCGCGGACGAACCGACCGGCGCGCTGGACACCGCCTCCGGCGCGCGGGTGATGAGCCTCATCCGCGAGCTGCACGCGGCCGGCCGGACGGTCTGCGTGATCACCCACGACCACGAGATCGCCGACTCGCTGCCCCGCCGGATCCGCTTCCGCGACGGCGAGATCGTCGACGACTCCGGTGCCGCCCCGGCCGCACCCGGCTCCCCGGCGGAGCCCACCGAGGAGGTGACCCGATGACCGGCCCCGCGCTCCGCGCGGCCCGGCTCTCCCCGGCCGATGTGCTGCGGGTCGGCGCCGAGGGCCTGCGCAGCCGCCGTACCCGGGTCGTGCTGTCCGCCCTGGGCATCGCGATCGGGATCGCCACGATGGTCGCGGTGATCGGGCTGTCCACCTCCAGCCGCGCTGATCTGCTGGACCGGCTGGACCGGCTCGGCACCAATCTGCTCACCGCCGAGGCGGGCCGGGACGCGCTGGGCGACGAGATCAAACTCTCCAAGAGCGCGGTGGCGATGGTCGAACGGATCGGCCCGGTCCAGCACGCCACCGCCACCGGCGCGGTCGACGCCCGGGTGCGGCGCAGCGACGCCGTCCCGGAGGAGCTGGCGTCCGGCGTCACCGTCCAGGCCGCCCGCCCCGATCTGCTCGACGCCCTCAACGCCCGGGTCGCCCAAGGCAGCTGGCTGAACCGCGCCAGTGAACGCCTGCCCACGGTCGTGCTGGGCTCGGTGGCCGCCGACCGCCTCGGGGTCACCGCACCCGGCGCCAAGATCCTGCTGAACGACCGCTGGTACGTCGTCACCGGCCTCCTCGCCCCGGTCGAGCTGGTGCCGACCCTGGACCGGATCGCCCTGGTCGGATACCCCTCCGCCGAGCGCTACTTGGGCTTCGACGGCCATCCGACCACGGTCTTCGAGCGCTCCACGGACGCCTCGGTCGAGGCGGTCCAGGGGGTGCTGGCCCGTACCGTCGCTCCGGGCAACGAGAGCGGGGTGAAGGTCTCCCGGCCCTCCGACGCCCTCGCCGCCAAGGCCGCCACCGACAAGGGGCTGACCTCGCTGATGCTCGGCCTGGGCGCGGTGGCGCTGCTCGTCGGCGGGGTGGGCGTGGCCAACACCATGGTGATCTCGGTGCTGGAACGCCGCCAGGAGATCGGGCTGCGCCGGGCCCTGGGCGCGACGCGCGGCGCGATCCGGATTCAATTCCTCACCGAGTCGCTGTTGTTGTCGGCGCTCGGCGGGCTGGCGGGCGCGGCCCTCGGCGCCGCCGCCACCTTCACCTTCGCCCGCGCGCAGGGGTGGACCACCGTCGTACCGCCCTGGTCCCTGGCCGGCGGTCTGGGCGCCACTCTCGTCATCGGGGTCGTCGCCGGCCTCTATCCGGCCGTACGGGCCTCCCGGCTGCATCCGACGGTGGCGCTCAGCGCGACCTGACCGATGGCGACGGTGCCGGTCAGCGGCGCTCGGGCGGGCTCGGCGGGGGCCTTGCCGCGGGCGCCCGGACCGGCCTGTCGCGCTCTCCTTCCACGGTATGCGGAGAGTGATGATTCAGCACGCTTTGCCATGTTCACTAAGAATCTTGGCTTATGTCTGAATTTTCACGCAAATCAGCTTGTTGGAGACAGGTGAGCGTCGTAGCTTGGGAGTTGTCGAACTGGTAACGGTTCGATAACAAGGAACAAAATCCTAGGAGGCGAGAATGAGCTTCCGGAATGTCTTCCCGAGAAGGCGTAGGCACGACGACGATTACGACCACGACCACGGCCGCCGTCGGCGCCGCAGGAGGCGTGGACGCAGGTATCTGCGCAGGCGTCGTCACCACTGACTCGAAAACCTGAGTCCGAGGCAGGCTCGCGTACCGCGCGGGTCCGCCTCGTTGGTGTGAGGGGCCCCTTTCCGGTCCCGGTCAACCGCCCGAGCAGCGACGATATGACGTAGCGACCATGCACCTTCGCAGCTCACGCCGGCGCCCGGAGCGCCGTGCAGCGTCGCCTCAACCCGGCACGGAGCCACCGCCTGTGGGACAGGGGGCGTCCGTGTCGAAGGAGGACGGTGACGCGTCCGTCCTCTCCGCGGCCGGACCGCGGACCGCCGCGCAACCGCCCCTGGAGCCCGGTGCGGACCGGGTCCTGGGAAGCGGTCTCGTAGCGGCTGCCCCGATCCGCACCAGACGGGTGGGGTTCAAGGAATCCGTGCGGCGCTTCTGGCCGCTGACCCGGGGCGACCGGCGCTGGATCCTCCTGGTCTGTCTGAGCGCCATCCTGGCCGCGTTCGCGGAGACCGTGGCCATCCTGGTCTTCGCCAACCTCACCGACAACGCCCTTCAGAAGGGCTCGGTCAGCGCCTTCTGGGCACCGGCCGGTCTGTGGCTGGGCGTGGCCGTCACCGGCGGGGTGGTGGGGTATCTGGGCAACTCGCTCGCCGCATGGACGGCCGAGCGCTTCGTGATGCGGCTGCGGGCCCGCGTCTTCGCCCACCTCCAGAAGCTGCCGCCGCACTTCTTCCAGCGCAACCGCCGCGGTGACCTGGTCGAGCGGATGACGGGCGATGTGGACGCCATCGAGCAACTGGTGGTCACCGGGCTGGTCCAGGCGGCCACGGCCGTATTCGGCGTCATCTTCTACGCCGGCGCCGCGTTCTGGCTGCGCTGGGACATGGCCCTGGTCACCTTCGCCCTGGCCCCGCTCTTCTGGATCGCCACCCGCCGTTTCACCGGCCGGGTCAAGGAGGTCTCCCGACGGGAGCGCGCGGCCGACGGCGCCATCACCTCGGTGGTCGAGGAAGGGCTGGTCAATGTCGTCCTGACCCAGGCTTACAACCGGCAGCGCGACGAGCAGGAACGGCTCCGCCGCGAGGCCCGCAGCTGGCTGCGGGCGTCGGTGACCAGCGCCCGCCTCAACGAGCTGTACGAGCAGATCGTCGAGGTCCTCGAAACGCTCTGCGTCCTGGCGATCATCGGCCTCGGCGCGTGGGAGATCTCCGCGGGCCGGATGACGCTCGGCGAGCTGCTGGCCTTCGCCGCCTTCGTCGGCTACCTCTACCCGCCGATCCGCGACCTCGGCCAACTGGGGCTGACGGTCACCGAGGCCACCGCCGGGTCCGAGCGGCTGCTGGAGATCCTCGACGCCCGCCCCGCCGTCACCGACCCGGACCCCGCCACCGTCGTCCCGGCGCCGAGCCGCGCGGTCGGCGCGGTGGAAGCCTGCCGGGTGCACTTCCACTACCCCGGCAGCGAACGGGAGGTCCTCCAGGACTTCTCGTTCAGCGCGGTGCCCGGGGAACTGGTGGTGATCACCGGGCCCAGCGGCGCGGGCAAGTCGACGCTCGCCGCCCTGCTGCTGCGGTTCTACGACCCGGACGCCGGCAGCATCCGGCTCGACGGCGTCCCCGTGAACCGGATGCCGCTGGCCCGGCTCCGCCGCAACATCACCCTGCTGCCCCAGGAGACCCTCGTCCTGCACGACACCGTGGAGGAGAACATCGCCTGCGGGCGCGACGACGTGACCCACGGCGATGTCGTCCGCGCCGCCCGCGCCGCCGACGCCGAGGTGTTCATCGACGCCCTCCCCGACGGCTACGAGACCGTCATCGCGCCCGGCACCTCCCGGCTCTCCGGCGGCCAGCTCCAGCGCGTCGCCATCGCGCGGGCCATGCTGCGCGACGCCCCCGTACTCGTCCTCGACGAGCCCACCACCGGCCTGGACACCCTCGCCACCCAGCGCATCCTCGGGCCCCTGCGACGCCTCGCCGAGGGCCGCACCACCATCGTGATCACGCACGACCTCGACCTCGCCACAGACGCCGACCGCATCCTGGTCCTGGACGAGGGACTCCTGGTGGAATCCGGCACCCACGCCCAACTCCTCGCCCGCCACGGCCTGTACGCCACCCTGTTCCACGCCCACCCCCCGCCCCACAACGGCTCGCCGCAGCCCCTGGCCCACCCGTCACGCAGTCACTGGCGGTAACCAAAAGCGGCGTCGCGCCGGCACCCCGCCGGGGTCCCGCTCACGGCCGCGATTTCCACGGGGCGAGGGCTTGTACGGACCCGTCGCCACCCCGCCGCACTGCGCCCGTACGCCCGTCACCGCCCCATAGGCGCACGCCTGCCCGGCACCGGGCCGCCCGCTCGGCACTGGGCCGCCCGCTCGGCACCGCGGGCCGCCTGCCCGGCACCGGGCCCGCCCGCCGACACCGGCCCACACGGCCCGACGAGGGAACTCACCGCCCAAACCGGAACCTGACGCGCCGCTACGCGTTTACTCTCCGTACACGGGCGACGCGCCGCGCGCCGGCAGCGCGGGGCCCGCGTCCCAGGACGAAGCCGGCCCGGTGAACCAGGAGCGCGCGTGAGCAAGGCAGCCGTAGCGGGGAGCGAGAGCGCGGGCGGTGGCCGTCATCTGCGCCGGGCGGTCGGATTCTGGGGGCTGATGTTCCTCTCCCTGGGGTCGATCATCGGCTCCGGCTGGCTGCTGGGCGCGCTCACCACCGCCGTCATCGCCGGTCCGGCCTCGCTGATCTCCTGGGTGCTCGCCTCCGCGATGCTCGCCGTGCTCGCGCTGGCCCACGCGGAACTGGGCGCCACCTACCCGATCGCGGGCGGCACCGCCCGGTTCCCGTTCTTCGCCTTCGGCCCGCTGACCGGCTTCACCGCGGGCTGGATGTCCTGGCTGCGGTCGGTGCTGATCTCCCCCATCGAGGTCGAGGCCACGCTCTCCTACCTGGACCGCATCGGCTGGATCCACGACCGGGTGCAGATGCTGCACCCCAACGGCACCCTCACCACCCCGGGCCTGGTGATCGGCACCGTCTTCATGATGATCTTCACGTTGATCAACGTCCTCGGAGTCCGGCTGATGGCCGGGATCAACTCGGTCACCGCCGTGTTCAAGACGGCCGTACCCCTGCTGACCGTCATCGTCCTGATGACGCTGTCCTTCCACAGCGCGAACTTCACCGCCGGCGGCGGCTTCGCCCCACACGGCGCGCACGGGGTCTTCGCGGCCCTGCCCGCCGGAGTGGTGTTCGCGCTGCTCGGCTTCGAGCAGGCCATCCAGCTGGCCGGTGAGGCCCGCAATCCCCAGCGCGACATCTCCCGGGCGGTGGTCGTGGCCATGGCCGTCGGCACCGCGCTCTACCTGCTCCTCCAGATCGCCTTCATCGCCGCCCTGGACCCCAGCGCGCTCGCCCGCAGCTGGGACAACCCCGTCGGGGCGGGCAACTTCGGCCCCTACGCCACCCTGGCCACCGCCGTCGGCGCCGGCTGGCTGGCGACCATCCTCTACGTCGACGCCGTCATCTCCCCGGCCGGCACCGGCCTCGTCTACATGGCGGGCGCCGCGCGCCTCTCCTACGCCATGGGACGCGAGCGGGTGCTGCCCCGGCCCCTCACCCAGGTCGGCCGCAGCCAGGTCCCCGTCATCTCGACCCTCCTCGCCTTCGTGGTCGGCGAGCTCGCCTTCCTGCCGTTCCCCAGCTGGCAGGCCCTGGTGGGCCTGGTCACCTCGGCCGCAGCGATCATGTACGCGTTCGCCCCCGTGTCCCTGCACGCCCTCCGCATCCGGGACGGCGACCGCAACCGCCCCTACCGACTGCCCGCCGGACCGGTCATGGCCCCCCTGGGCTTCGTCTTCGCCAACTTGATCTTCTACTGGTCCGGCTTCGAGGCGGACTGGAAACTCGGCATCGCCGCCCTCCTCGGCTTCGTCTTCCTCGCCCTCACCCGCCGCGGCATCCCGGCCGCCGAACGCAGCGGCCTGCGCGCCCGCTCCGCCCTGTGGGTGTGGCCCTGGCTGTGCGGCATGATCCTCATCGCCCGCTTCGGCCGCTACGGCGGCACCAACGGACTCCCCGACTGGTGGGACCTGGTCATCGTGATCGTCTTCAGCCTGGCCATCCACTACACCGCAGTACGACTCGCCATGCCCCCCGAGGCAGTGAACGCAGCCGTCGAGCACGAGGAAGCGGAGGAGTCGGTACCTCCGGCGCCGGGCGGCTCCGCTCGCTGACGACCGGATCAGCGGCCGGGAAGCCCGTACGGGTCAGACGCTTGGCGGAGGTGAGTGGATAACTGCCGTCAGGAGCCGGGACGTTGATGGCGGTGCGGAGCTTGCCGGTCCGCAGACCGGCGGTGACGGCGAGCACCCACGGCAGCCGGCGCCGGCGGCGCCTTGCCCTCGGACCCCGCTTTCCCTGCGCTGCCGTCCGCGGAACGACGACCGCCCCGGACGCCGGAAGTCCCGGCGTCCCGGGTCGCGCGACGCACCCATGGCTCCCCGCCCCGTATGGAGAGACCATGGAAGGGCATGGAGCCGAGGTCCCCTGCGGGCACCGGGCCCGCACCCCGTGTCGCGCGGGAGGTGGAGGGCGATGTTGTGTTGGTACGGACGCCATGGCGGCGGGTGGGCCTGGCTCGCGATGTCGATCAGCATCTTCCTGTTCCTGGCGCTGCTCTTCGTCATCGCCCTGCTGATCGTCCGCGCCCTGGGCCACTCGGCCCCCACCCGCGCCGAGCCCCCGGTGACCCGCGGCGGACCGGCCGCCGAACAGATCCTCGCGGAGCGGTACGCCCGCGGTGAGATCGACGAAGAGGAGTACCGCCGTCGGCTGGCCACGCTCCGGGGGGCACCGCCGGGTGGGCCGCCTCCGGGTGGTGCGTCACCGGGTGGGCCGCCGCCTTGAGGCGACTCCGCACTCCGCACTCCGCACTCCGCCGCCGATGCCTGACTGTCGCCCGTCGGCCCGCCGTCTGCACGGGGGGCCGACGGGCCGACGGACAACGGTCAGGCGGCACCGGCTAGCTGCCGGCGGCCGCACTAGTAGTTACCGGCTGCCGCGGAAGTGGCGGGCGGCTCACCCCTTCTCCTTCCCCAACAGCCCGTTCATCCGCGCGATCTCCGCCTCCTGGGCCTTGATGACGGCGTCGGCCAGCGTCTTCGCCGGGCCGTAGGCACCCTTCTCCTTCTCGGTGCCCGCCATCTTCACCGCGCCCCGGTGATGCCCGACCATCATCTCCATGAAGGCCGTGTCGAAGCCCTTGCCGGACTTCTTCTTCAGCGCGGCCATCTCCTTGGCGCTCATCATCCCGGGCATGCCCGAGTGATCCATGTGATCCATGCCGGGCATCTCCTCCGGCACCTGCTCGCCCCAGGCCGTCAGCCACCCGGACATGGTCTTGATCTCCGGGGCCTGGGCTTGCTTGATCTTGGCGGCGAGTTCCTTCACCTGGCTCGACGAGGCCCGGCCGGCGGCCAGGCCGGCCATCTCCACGGCCTGCCGGTGGTGCGGAATCATCCCCTTCGCGAACGCCACATCGGCCGCATTGTGCGCGCCGGCCGAGGCGCCGGCCGCGGAGCCGGACTTCGACGGGGAGTGGTGGGCGGACGGGCCGCCGCTGTCCTTGCCGCCACAGGCGGCCAGCACCACCGCGGAGGCGGCGGTAGCCGCCACGACTGCGAGGCGACGCGTGAACGAACGGTGGGAACGGTTGGTCTTGAACCTGCTCATGACTGGCTGAACTCCTGGAAAAAGCAGCGGTATCGGAACATGCCGAACGGCGGCACCGCGCCCTTGAGCGGGACGTCCGTGCCGTCGGGGTGTTCCTAGATCCGCAGGAGTTGGAGTTCGGCCAGATCGGGCGGCGCCCGCCCGCCGTCCCGCTTGTTCGGTGCGCCCACGCCGACCGCGCCGGCGGGCTGAACGGGGCGGTCGAGCGAGGGAGTCAGCGCCGGTGGCGCGGGCGCTGCGTGCAGCGCAGCGGACGCACAGGTCGAGTCCGCGTGATGGACATGTCCGGTGTCACCGCAGTCACCGTCTCCGGGGCAGTGCGCCTGGACCGTGGCCACCACGGGCGCCATGGTCATCCGGTGCTCGTGCGCGGACGACGGCGCGGCGACGGCAGGGCCGAGCCCGTGCATACCCAGCAGCCCCGCGAGCAGCCCCAGCACACACCACACACGCCACCGCCGTGCGGCGGCCCGTGGCGGAACGAACGGGCGGCTGGACATCACGCCATCATGCTAGGCAGCAGCCGAAAAACGCGAACGAGCGGCTCCCCCCAGGGAAGTCGCCCCACCCCGGGGGCCCGCGCCCGCGCCGCATCCGCCTCGGCAATCGCCTCTGCTTCCGCCTCCGCCTCCGCCTCCGCTTTCGCTTCTGCTTCCGCCTCCGCCCGGTCCGATCACGGACCCCTCAAGCCCACCTGGTGGCGGAATCCGGTCAGATGCGACGAACCCGAGCGGCGATCCCATGCCCCAGCAGCAGGTAAAGCCCCGCAGGCAGACCGTAATTGAGGAATACCCGCACCCCTTCGCCGTCCATGGTGAAGATGTCCTGCGACCACCAGGCGAGCGCGTCAGCCACGCCATGGACGAATTCGACGAAGACATTTCCCTGGTTCGCTTCGAGCAGGTACAGCAGTATCCACAGGCCCAGGAAGCCGGCGGCCACATCCCCGATCGTGTGGATGATCAGCGCAGCCCGATTTGCGCCGAGACCGGGCCGGTTGTGTCCATAGCCGTCAGAGGAGTGGTTTGCGGGCATGGGTTCGTGGGTGTTGTTCATGTCTTCGTGGTTGCCGCGGCCGAGTAAGTGAAACCACCCTTCTGCCTGCGATTCGATAACCACTCGGCAACATCAGCGACCATCCGCTTTCCCGCGCCCCACCGCGCCGCATTTCGACGTCTTCCCTTTCCCTCGAGAAGTCAGTCCGCCGTTACACCGATTTCCCCACCCGAAACGGGAGTTGACGCGTCCCCGCGCGCTGAGCTTGGCTCGCCGCAGCCAGTTGCGTGCGTTGTACTTCGTCGTCCCCTACTTGCGGAAGTCAGCCGCGAAGGTATCGACGAGGCTCCGCGTCGACCGGCGGACTGGGGATCTTGGATGAGTTCCTCGCCCCGGATACGCCCCAGGCGTCCGAGGGGGAGCCCGACGAATGTGCCGGGCCGCGGGAGGAAACCGGGTGAACTCTCACGCGAGGCGACTTTCGCAGTGGCTCTCCCAGCCCATTCCGCTACAGACGGTGGCAGTTCTCCTCGGCTTTGACGCGGCAAAGGCGGCGGGGCTGGTGTGAGCGGGACGATTCCCTTGCCGTGTCACAAAGGTGAGGGGAAGGTACGTGTCCTTCGTCCCGGACGTGATGGAGGAAATGGGGATCGAGGATCCCGTCGTGCGGGCAGGCGATCTACTGGAAGGGGCTGAATTCGCGAAGCGATGGGGCTGAGGGCCCGGTTCGCCGGTGGCTGAAGCTAGCGCCAGGAGGGCGGGCGGTCTGTCCGAGCGGGCCGGCCTCCTGGGTGGTGCCGGAGGTCCGCTCGGTCCGGGCGCCGACTTCCACGTCGGGAAACGGCTGCTTCGGGATGCTCGTCACGCGGCGGGGATCCCGGGAACCGCGAAGGGCCCCACCGTAAGCGGTGAGGCCCTTCAACGTTGTGCCCGGTGAGAGCACTGGCGGAGGATACGAGATTCGAACTCGTGAGGGGTTGCCCCCAACACGCTTTCCAAGCGTGCGCCCTAGGCCACTAGGCGAATCCTCCGCCGCAAACAATACAAGACGTTGGGGAGTGCTCGCGACCATGATCCTTGGGAGGGGATCGCGAGGGGTGGGGAGTGGGCCGGGGGCGGGGTCGGGTTCGTTTCTTGGGTGGGGGATCCGCTACTCTGGTGCGCAGCCCCTCACGTGGCGCTATCTGACTGAACTCCCCCAGGGCCGGAAGGCAGCAAGGGTAGGTCGGCTCTGGCGGGTGCGTGGGGGGCGCTTGCGTTTGCGGGGCCCCGTCGGTTGTCAGTGCGGCCCGATATCGTCGTATGCGTGTCGTCCCTTGCGCTGTACCGCCGCTACCGGCCCGAGACCTTCGCCGAGGTCATCGGGCAAGAGCACGTGACCGATCCGCTCCAGCAGGCTCTGCGGAACAACCGGGTCAACCACGCCTATTTGTTCAGTGGCCCGCGCGGCTGCGGCAAGACGACGAGCGCGCGGATCCTGGCGCGCTGCCTCAACTGTGAGGAAGGTCCCACCCCCACACCCTGTGGAAAGTGCCAGTCGTGTGTGGACCTGGCCAGGAACGGCCGGGGATCCATCGATGTGATCGAGATCGACGCGGCGTCGCACGGTGGTGTGGACGACGCCCGTGAGCTGCGGGAGAAGGCGTTCTTCGGGCCGGCCAGCAGCCGCTACAAGATCTACATCATCGATGAGGCGCACATGGTGACCTCCGCGGGCTTCAACGCCCTGCTGAAGGTCGTCGAGGAGCCGCCGGAGCATCTGAAGTTCATCTTCGCGACGACCGAGCCCGAGAAGGTCATCGGGACGATCCGGTCGCGTACGCATCACTATCCGTTCCGCCTGGTGCCGCCGGGGACCTTGCGGGAGTACCTCGCCGAGGTGTGCGGGCGGGAGGACATCCCGGTCGAGGACGGGGTGCTGCCGCTGGTGGTGCGGGCCGGGGCCGGTTCGGTGCGGGACTCGATGTCCGTGATGGACCAGCTGCTCGCCGGTGCCGGTGCGGACGGTGTGACGTATGCCATGGCGACGGCGCTGCTCGGGTACACCGACGGGTCGCTGTTGGATTCGATCGTGGAGGCGTTCGCCGCGGGGGACGGCGCGGCGGCCTTCGAGGTCGTGGAGCGGGTCATCGAGGGCGGTAATGATCCTCGGAGGTTCGTCGCCGATCTGTTGGAGCGGCTGCGGGATCTGGTGATCCTGGCGGCCGTGCCGGACGCGGGGGAGAAGGGGCTGATCGACGCCCCCGTGGATGTCGTGGAGCGGATGACGGCGCAGGCGTCCGTCTTCGGGGCGGCCGAGCTGAGCCGGGCCGCCGACCTGGTCAATGCGGGTCTGACGGAGATGCGCGGGGCGACCTCGCCGCGGCTCCAGCTGGAGCTGATCTGTGCCCGGGTGCTGCTGCCCGCGGCGTACGACGACGAGCGGTCGGTGCAGGCGCGGCTCGACCGTCTGGAGCGCGGTGCGGGCGCGGCGCTGCTGGGCGGGGCCGGCGGCATGGGCGGCGGTGCGGGCTCCGGGGGTGGCCCCGGGCTCGGGGCGCCGCCCGTGGTGGCGTCCGGTGGCGGGCCCGCGGCCGGTTATGTGCCGGGGCCGGAGGCCCATCCGCCGATGCCGGCGGGACCGTCCGGCCCGGCCGCCGCGCGGGCCGCGGTGCGGGGCGCGGTGAGTGGCGGGTCGGCCGGTGGGGCAGGGGCTCCGGCTGCCGCTCCGACGGCGGCGCCGACGGCTGGTGCCGGGGCGTCCGGCGGGCCGGTGGGCGCGCACGGTGGCGGGCAGCAGCAGCAAAGCGACAGCGGTGGCGCGGGCGCGCCCCAAGGCGGCCCGGCGGACGCTCCGCACGGCGGCCAGGGCACTCAGGGCGCCCAGGCCGGCGAGGCAGCGGCCCCCCGGCCCGGTGCCTGGCCCGGGAGCACGGGCAAGGGCCCCGGCGGCGCCCCGGCGGACGCCCCACAGGGCAACCAGGGCGGCCAAAGCGGCCAAGGCGCCCAGAGCAGTGAGGCAGCGGCCCCCCGGCCGGGCGCCTGGCCCGGCAGCGCGGGCGGTGCGGGCAGCGCGGGTAACGCCACCGGCGGCGCCCCCACGCCCGGCAATGGCGGTGGTGCCGGACGCCAGCCCGGTGGCTGGCCCACGGCCGTGGCGCCGGGGCAGGGCGGGCAGGCGCCGCAGAGTGCGGCCCCCGCGCCGCCGGCCGCGTCCGGACCGCCGGCCGGGGCGGCCGCGCCCGCGTCCCCTCAGCCGCCGGCGGCCGCCGCGGCCCCGGGGGCGGCGCAGGGTGCCGCCCAGGTGCGGCAGATGTGGCCGGACATCCTGGAAGCGGTGAAGGACCGCCGCCGTTTCACCTGGATCCTGCTGAGCCAGAATGCCCAGGTCTCCGGCTTCGACGGCACCACGCTCCAGATCGGCTTCCCCAATGCCGGTGCCCGCGACAGCTTCGCCAACGGCGGCAGCGAGGACGTCCTCAAGGACGTGCTGGCCGAGCGGTTCCAGGTGCAGTGGCGGGTCGAGGCGATCGTCGACCCGTCGGGCGGCGCCGGTCCCGCGGCCGGTGGTGGCCCCCGCGGCGGCGGGGGCGGCGGCTTCGGCGGCGGTGCGCCCGCCGCGCCGCAACAGAGCGCGCCGCAGCCCCCGCCCCAGCAGAGCGGCCCGTCGGCGTCCCCGTCGTCCGGCGGCCAGTACGGACAGGACGGCAACAGCGGCGGTAATGGCGGCGGTGGCGGGAGCCAGGGTGCGCGGATGGCCCGGGAGGCCGTCTCCGCCCCGTCGTCCGGGGGCGGCGGGCAGAGCGCGCCCGCGGCGGAGTCCTCGTACCGCGCGCCGGAGCCCCCGCCGACCTCGATCGAGTACGACATGCCGGCCGAGGACGACGCCGATCTCGTGGACTCCGCGCTCAGCGGACACGACCTGATCGTGCGCGAACTGGGCGCGACGGTGCTGGAGGAGTTCAACAACGAGTAGGCGCCGCCCGGCACCGCGTAGGCGGGGTGGGCGGGGCGAAAGCGGGTAACCGGGCGTACGCCCGGCGTACACCCGTGCTCCTCCCTACGGCGTAGGGCGCGGGGCCCGTGAAACACGTAGGCTCGGGCTACCGCACCAATCGTTGTCGTATGGCAGGAGTCACGTCGTGATCCCCGGTGGTCAGCCCAATATGCAGCAGCTGCTTCAGCAGGCTCAGAAGATGCAGCAGGACCTCGCGGCAGCCCAGCAGGAACTGGCGGAGACACCCGTCGAGGGTTCCGCGGGCGGCGGTCTGGTCAAGGCGACGGTGACCGGCTCCGGAGAGCTCCAGGGCCTGGTCATCGACCCCAAGGCGGTCGACACCGACTCCGCGGAGGAGACGGCCGAGACGATCGCCGACCTCGTGCTGGCGGCGGTCCGGGACGCCAACGCCAGCGCCCAGCAGCTCCAGCAGCAGAAGCTCGGCCCGCTCGCCCAGGGTCTGGGCGGTGGCGGAATCCCTGGTCTCCCCTTCTGAGGAGTAGCCAACTAGCGTACGCACCACGGCAGAAGAGAGAGAAGACGTTCCGTGTATGAAGGCGTGGTCCAGGACCTGATCGACGAGTTGGGCAGGCTGCCCGGCGTCGGTCCCAAGAGCGCGCAGCGGATCGCCTTCCACATTCTTCAGGCCGAGCCGACCGATGTCCGCCGGCTCGCGAACGCGCTGATGGAGGTCAAGGCGAAGGTCCGGTTCTGCGGTACCTGCGGCAATGTGGCGCAGGAGGAGCAGTGCCGGGTCTGCCTGGACCCGAGGCGCGATCCGGCGGTCATCTGCGTCGTGGAGGAGCCCAAGGACGTCGTGGCGATCGAGCGGACCCGCGAGTTCCGCGGTCGCTATCACGTCCTCGGTGGGGCGATCAGCCCGATCGAGGGCGTGGGCCCCGACGACCTGCGGATCAGGGAACTGCTGGCCAGGCTCGCGGACGGCACCGTCACCGAGCTGATCCTGGCCACCGACCCGAATCTGGAGGGCGAGGCCACGGCCACGTATCTGGCCCGCATGATCAAACCCATGGGCCTGAGAGTGACGCGACTGGCGAGCGGTCTGCCGGTCGGCGGCGATCTGGAGTACGCGGACGAGGTCACGCTGGGGCGGGCCTTCGAAGGGAGGAGACTTCTCGATGTCTGATGCCACGCTGCACAACGCGACACAGGACCCGGACGACTTCGCGGTATCGATCTCCGATTCGATCGAGAGCTTCATCGTCGCCGTGACGGAAGTCGCCAAGGGCGACGAGCCGGACAGCGCGGTGCCCTTCCTGCTGCTGGAGATCTCCCAGCTGCTGCTCACCGGCGGCCGTCTGGGCGCTCATGAGGACTTCGTCCCGGACGAGCGGTACGAGCCGGACATCGGCCCGGAGCCGGATGTCGACGAGCTGCGCGAGCGCTTCGCGAACCTGCTCGACCCGGTGGACGTGTACTCCGAGGTCTTCGACCCGTATGTGCCGCGCAGCGAGCCGGTCGCCAGCCGGATCTCCGACGACCTGGCCGACATCATCACCGATCTGCGGCACGGTCTGGCGCACTACCGCGCGGGCCGGGTCAGCGAGGCCCTGTGGTGGTGGCAGTTCTCCTACCTCTCCAACTGGGGCCCGACCGCCTCCGCCGCCCTGCGGGCGCTCCAGTCGCTGGTCGCCCACGTACGCCTCGACCAGCCGCTGGACGAGCTGGACGGCCTGGACACCGACAGCGGCGTCACCGGTGGCGAGGAGCGGCTGGCCGAGGAGGCCGGGAAGGTCATGGCGGCGGAGATCGCCGGGCCGCTGGGACTGCGGGGGATGTGAGCCCGGGGGACGGCCACCGGGGCGGGATTCTCCGGCTCCATGGGCGTCCCAGCCGTGGCCGGACCCTGTGACCTGGGTTACGTTTCCGTGTGTACCGGCCTGGAGCGGGCATGTGCTCGCCGAGCGGGCGCAACGGTGCGCCTTGTGGAGCCGCCGCGGGACGTGGAACGCACGAGCCAGGTGAACACGGTGAGGTTGCCGTGATCAATGGGTGAGTCCCATGTCTCACGATGTGGTATCAGCAGGGCGGATTCCGCCTGCTCGATAGACTGAGCCGACCGCAGTACCCCCATTTCCGGGGGTCCGGGAGGAAACTCCCGAAGAGACAGTTGCGAGGAGCGCACGTGGGCCTTGTCGTGCAGAAGTACGGCGGCTCATCCGTTGCGGATGCCGAGGGCATCAAGCGCGTTGCCAAGCGAGTCGTCGAGGCCAAGAAGAACGGCAACCAGGTTGTCGTGGTGGTTTCGGCGATGGGCGACACGACGGACGAGCTGATCGATCTCGCGCAGGAAGTGTCCCCGATCCCGTCGGGGCGCGAGTTCGACATGCTGCTGACCGCCGGAGAGCGGATCTCCATGGCCCTGCTGGCGATGGCGATCAAAAACCTCGGCCATGAGGCGCAGTCCTTCACGGGCAGCCAGGCCGGTGTCATCACCGATTCCGTGCACAACAAGGCACGGATCATCGATGTCACGCCGGGCCGGATCAAGACCTCCGTCGACGAGGGCAATATCGCCATCGTCGCCGGCTTCCAGGGCGTGTCCCAGGACAAGAAGGACATCACGACGCTGGGGCGCGGTGGGTCGGACACGACCGCCGTCGCGCTGGCGGCCGCCCTGGACGCCGATGTCTGTGAGATCTACACCGATGTGGACGGTGTCTTCACCGCCGACCCCCGGGTCGTGAAGAAGGCCCGGAAGATCGACTGGATCTCCTTCGAGGACATGCTGGAGCTGGCCAGCTCCGGCTCCAAGGTGCTGCTGCACCGTTGCGTCGAATACGCACGCCGTTACAACATCCCGATCCATGTCCGCTCGTCCTTCTCGGGACTGAAGGGCACCTGGGTCAGCAACGAACCGCAAGGGGACCAGCCGATGGAGCAGGCAATCATCTCGGGCGTCGCACACGACACCTCCGAGGCGAAGGTCACGGTCGTCGGAGTCCCGGACAAGCCGGGCGAGGCCGCGCGCATCTTCCGTGCGATCGCGGACTCCGAGGTCAACATCGACATGGTCGTGCAGAACGTGTCGGCCGCCTCGACCGGTCTGACCGACATCTCCTTCACGCTGCCCAAGGCCGAGGGCCGCAAGGCCGTCGCCGCCCTGGAGAAGACCCGGGCCGCGGTCGGCTTCGACTCGCTGCGCTACGACGACCAGATCGCCAAGATCTCGCTGGTCGGCGCGGGGATGAAGACCAACCCGGGCGTCACCGCGACGTTCTTCGAGGCGCTGTCGAACGCCGGCGTGAACATCGAGCTCATCTCGACCTCCGAGATCCGCATCTCGGTCGTCACCCGTGCCGATGACGTCAACGAGGCCGTGTGCGCCGTGCACACCGCCTTCGGTCTCGACACCGACAGTGACGAGGCCGTGGTCTATGGCGGCACCGGTCGATGATTCCGGCCGAGGCGGGCCGTCCGTCCCTCGCTGACACGCTGGGGACGGACGCCCGTACGGCCGCCAAGCCGCAGCTCGCCGTCGTCGGTGCCACCGGCGCCGTCGGCTCGGTCCTGCTGGGCATCCTGTCCGAGCGGGCCGACATCTGGGGCGAGATCCGGCTGATCGCCTCCCCCCGCTCGGCCGGCCGCAAGCTGACCGTGCGGGGCGCGGAGGTCGAGGTCGTCGCGCTGAGCGAGGAGGCTTTCGACGGGATCGACGTCGCGATGTTCGACGTCCCCGACGAGGTCTCCGCGCAGTGGGTGCCGGTCGCGGTCGCCAAGGGCGCGGTGGTCATCGACAACGCGGGCACGTTCCGGCTGGACCCGGACGTGCCCCTCGTCGTGCCCGAGATCAATGCGCACGCCGCACGGGTCCGCCCGCGCGGCGTCATCGCCAACCCGAACTGCACCACGCTCTCGATGATCGTCGCGCTGGGTGCGCTGCATGCCGAGTACGGGCTGAGCGAGCTGATCGTCTCCTCGTACCAGGCCGTGTCCGGGGCGGGCAAAGCAGGCGTCGACACCCTGCGGGCGCAGCTGTCCGCGGTCTCCGGTACGGAGCTGGGGAACACGCCCGGCGATGTGCGGCGGGCCGTCGGGGACACCCTGGGGCCGTTTCCGGCGCCGATCGCCCTCAATGTGGTGCCCTGGGCCGGCTCGCTCCGGGAGGACGGCTGGTCCTCCGAGGAGCTCAAGATCCGTGATGAGTCCCGCAAGATCCTGGGGCTGCCGGAGCTCCCGGTCACCGCGACCTGTGTGCGGGTGCCGGTGATCACGACCCACTCGCTGACCGTGCACGCCCGGTTCGAGAACGAGGTCACGGTCGCCGGCGCGCACGAGATCCTGGCCGCGGCCCCCGGCGTCGTCCTCAGCGACGACCCGGCCGAGGACGAGTACCCCACCCCGGCCGATGTCGTCGGGACGGATCCGACCTGGGTCGGGCGGGTGCGGCGCTCGCTGGACGATCCGCGGGCGCTGGAGCTGTTCGTGTGCGGGGACAATCTGCGCAAGGGGGCGGCTCTCAACACCGCGCAGATCGGCGAGCTGGTGGCGGCCGAGCTCCAGGGGTAGGCCCCGGTCCCGGACCGGTTTCCCCGTGCCTTACTGTCTTGCTGGCCGGTGCTCCGCCGGTCCCGTTTTCCTGGTCTGCCCGCGTCCTGCTGCCGCGCGTTCCGTCGTGGCGGGCGCCGTGGTGGGCGAGTTGGCGGGATCGGCCGTCGTGCATCGTCCGCCTGGGAGATACTTTGTGGAGCGTGTGAAGATTCTGTGAGCGAATTGCCGGTCCCGACCTCTTGATCTGGGCTGACGATCTGTTCGACCATTCGCTCCCCGCCGCACTGCAACCGGCAGTTGGGTGGGGAGCGTCTTTGTGGCCGCCCTCAGGGGTGGCCTCAGGGGTGCCCGTCGGTCACAGGTGAGCCCTCGGGTGTCGGGTCTTCACGTAGGGGCAAATCGGGGCATTCAGGAAGAGCTGGTACGCATGAGGGCATTTGATGCATCGTCAAAAGCGGTGCCTTGCGCGTACAACCCTTATAGGGGGAAGCGTGTCCAACAGGCGTGGCAGAGGTACTCGGATTCACCATCGCCCCAGTGGGCGCAGCCGGCGCGGCAGTGCACCCACCGCGCCCCCGTGTGTCCGGGGGCATGCCGGTGATCGCTCCCTGGCCCACCACGCGTCCCGCACAGATTCCCCCTCAGCGTGGGGACACTGACGACGCGATGGCAGCGGGCACCACAGTCGACCACCTCACCGAGACCTATCGCGCGCACTACCGCTCGCTGCTCGGTCTCGCCGCGCTGCTCCTCGACGACACCGCCTCCTGCGAGGACGTCGTCCAAGAGGCGTTCATCCGCGTGCACTCCGCGCGCGGACGGGTGCGCGAACCCGAGAAGACCCTCGCCTACCTCCGGCAGACCGTCGTCAACCTCTCGCGCTCCGCGCTGCGTCGGCGCATCCTCGGGCTCAAGCTGCTCTCCAAGCCGATGCCCGACATGGCGAGCGCCGAGGAGGGCGCGTACGACCTGTTGGAGCGGGACCAGCTGATCAAGGCGATGCGGGGACTCCAGCGCCGGCAGCGCGAAGTGCTGGTGCTGCGCTACTTCGCCGATATGACCGAGGCGCAGGTCGCCGAGACGCTGGGCATATCGCTCGGTTCCGTGAAGGCCTACGGGTCGCGGGGCATCGCGGCGCTCCGCGTCGCGATGGAGGCTCCGGCATGAGTGGCACGACGTTTGGCCGGCACCACCCGTACGACGCCCGCGGCTCGTACGGCACGCTCCACCCGAGCACCCCGCAGTCCCCCAGTACCTCGATCGACCCCATGAACCACAACGGCACCCGCACCCCCGGGCCCGGCCCGCTCAACTCCGCCCGCCCCGGCACCCCGTACGGCCGGATCCACGAAGCATCCGGCGTCCGTGGCGCTCCCGGCATCGGGGCGCGGCGCGACGCGGACGACCCGGCCGGCCTGCGCGCGCGGGCCGCCGATGTGACGCGTGGGCTCCCTGCGGCGCGTGCGGCGCAAGGGCGCCCTGGCGGTGAGCCGGAGGGCGGCACTCAGCCCGAGCAGGGCGCGAAAACCGGCCAAGTATCCGGCAGCGGCGATGACATCGCTGTCACGGACCGTGCGCCCGACGCCACGGAGGGTGCCCCGGGCCCCGGTGACGACCCCGACAGTCATGCGTACGGCAGCGACGGGCCCACCGGCTCCGGCTTCGACGGCGGTACCGGCAACGGCGGTGGCGACGGCCCCGGCCGAAGCCACCCCACCGGCGGCGACTTCGGCGGCGAGGACGATCTCCGGCGGCTGCTGCACTCCCGCGTCGGCGACCTCGAACCCGCGCCGGACGCGCTGGAGCAGCTGCGCCGCGCGGTGCCCGCCCGCCGCCAGCGCCGCCGGCACGCCGTCGTGGGCGCCGCGGCCGCGCTGCTGCTCGGCGGCACCTCTATCCCCGCCATGGTCCACGTGGCCCACCTCGCCGCCAGCTCCGACGAGCGGACCGCCAACGCGGCCGGCAGCCCGCACCCCCAGGGCGGCGCCGAGGGGCCGCACGGCGAAGGCACCGAGCAGGCCGGTCCGCAGCCGGCCGGCAAGAACGGCGAGAAGCGCGGCAAGGGCAAGCCCGCGGACAAGAGCAGGAACGCCGGGAAGACCGGCGCGGGCCACGGCGCGGGCGCCGGCACCCCCGCACCGGACGAGACCATGGACGTCACCTCGCCGGTCTGCGGGCGGGAACAGCTCGGCCAGGGCACCAGCACGGTCGGCGCGGCCGACTCCACGGGCCGCGTCTACGGCGCGTTCCGGGTGGTCAACACCTCCGGCACCGCATGCTCCGTCGAGGGCGGCGGCACCATCGGCCTGGTCGCCCAGGGCTCCACCAGCCCCGACCGCATCCATGTCGTCGACCACACCTCAGGCGACGAGGCCACCGGGCTGCCCGACCCGGCCACCACCCCTGACCAGCTGGTTCTCAAGCCGGGGGAGGCGTACGAGGTCAAGTTCGCCTGGATCCCGGAGTCCGGCGGCGGCACCACCGGGTGCGTCAATCCCGGCCCGTCGCCGACGCCCGACGCCTCCAAGGACCCGGGGCAGTCCCCGGACGGCGCGACCCCGCCCGGCGAAGGCGGCGGCGAGGCGGGCGGCGGCGAGGGCACCGGCGACGGCGGCACCGCGCCCGGCGGCATCGTGCTCAGCCACACACCGGAGGCCGGTGAACCCGCCGCGGCCGATGCCAAGGTCACGGACGCGTGCGCGGGAACGGTCTACCGCACCGAGGCGCTCGCGGCGCAGTGACACCGACGGCCCAGGTCCCGGCCATCGGGGCCGGACCGCGGAGGGGTCGGTGCGGCCCCGTGGGCCGGGCCCCGTACCGTTGAGGGCGTGTACCGGTTCCTGCTGACCCCGCGGTGGTGGGGAATCAACGTCTTCGCCGTACTGGCGATCCCCGTCTGCATCTTCATGGGCAGCTGGCAGCTGAGCCGCTTCGAGGACCGCGTCGACAGCCACCGGCAGCAGGAGGACCGCTCCGCCCGGGCCAAGACCGCGGCCGCCCGCCCCCTGGAGCGGCTGCTGCCCGTCGACCAGGTGACCTCCGGCCGCCAGGCCAGCGCCCGCGGCCACTACGACACCGGACACCAACTGCTCGTACCGGGCCGCACGTTGAAGGACAAGCACGGCGAGCGGCAGGGCTTCTACGTCCTCACACTGCTCCGCACGGACGGCGGCAAGGCCCTGCCGGTCGTCCGGGGCTGGCTGCCCGGCGACGCCGGCGACAAGGCCGACACCGCGAAGGTGCCCGCGCCGCCCAAGGGCGAGGTGACGGTCACCGGCGCACTCCAGGCGTCCGAGACCCAGGGCACCGACGGCGTACCGGGCGGCGGCGGGCCGGCACCGGGCCGGCTCACCATGATCAGCGCGGCGTCGCTGGTCAACATCGTGCCGTACGACGTGTACGACGCCTGGATCACGCTCACCGACACCCAGGCCCCGCTGCGCGCCGTCCCCCCGGCCGCGGCCGAGGGCAGCGGCCTGGACCTCAAGGCATTCCAGAACCTCGGCTACACCGGCGAGTGGTTCGTCTTCGCCGGCTTCGTCGTCTTCATGTGGTTCCGCCTCTTCCGCCGCGAGTCCGAGGCCGCCAGGGACGCGGCGTTGGGGATCGTGGCGGGGGTTGAGGGGGCGGATGGTGGCCTGGGGCCGGAGGTGTCGGGCCGGGGTGAGGGCGGCCGGGGTGAAGGCGGCCGGGGTGAGGGCGGCGGTGAAGGCCGCGGTGAGGGGCATGGCGACGGCCACGGTGCGACGCACGGCGACGGCCACGGTGAGGGGCACGGTGAAGGACACGGTGAGGTGGCGGGGGTCGGGCGGGGCTGATGTCCCGGGTTGGTGCGGGGCCTGTGCGGGGCTTGTTTCTGCGACGTGGTGAGGTGGCGGGGGTCGGGCGGGGCTGATGTCCCAGGTCGGCGCGGAGCCCGCACGGGGCCTGCGCGGGGCCTGTTTCTGCGACGAGGTCGCACCTGGTCAGCGGGCGTATCACGCTGGTAGCCGCAATCGGATCGGCGTGCCACGGTAGGGCCTATGGCAGGCAAGGGCACTCAGCCGCAGGGCAACAATCACCTGCCCGGCCAGGGGCAGCCGCAGGGGGGTGGCCACGGCCATGCGCAGGGACACGGTCACGGCCACGTGCAGGGTCACGGCGATGGCCACGTGCAGGGGCACGATTCCGCGCAGGGGCGTGAGCATGCGCATGGCCACGGTGGCGTACAAGGTCACGGCCTCACGCAAGGCCATGCCTCTGAGCCCCCACAGCCCGCGCACCACCTGCACCCCCCGCACCCGCACCACTCCGGCCGCTTGGCGCGGATGCGGCACCGGCTCGGCCACCTGGTCACACCGCACAGCCATGCGGCCACGGACAAGGTCGACGCCGCGCTGGAGACCTCCCGCGAGGGCCTGCGCACGCTGTGGCTCTCGCTCGGCATCCTGGGCCTGACCAGCCTGATCCAGCTGGTGATCGTCGCCCTGTCCGGCTCGGTGGCACTGCTCGGCGACACGATCCACAACGCCGCCGACGCACTGACCGCCGTGCCGCTGGGCGTCGCCTTCCTCCTCGGCCGCCGGGCCGCGAACCGCCGTTACACCTACGGCTACGGCCGCGCCGAGGACCTCGCGGGCATCGCCATCGTGCTGACCATCGCCGCCTCCTCGGTATGGGCCGCGTACGAGTCCGTGGACCGGCTGCTGCACCCCCGCGATGTCACCCACCTGTGGGCGGTGGCCGTGGCCGCCGTGATCGGGTTCCTCGGCAACGAATGGGTCGCCCGCTACCGCATCCGCACCGGCCGCAGGATCGGCTCGGCCGCGCTCGTCGCCGACGGCCTGCATGCCCGTACCGACGGCTTCACCTCCCTCGCCGTCCTGCTCGGCGCGGGCGGCGCGGCGCTCGGCTGGCAGCAGGCCGACCCGCTCATCGGCCTGTTGATCACCGCCGCCATCCTGATGGTGCTGCGTGACGCCGCCCGGGAGGTCTACCGGCGGCTGATGGACTCCGTCGACCCCGCACTCATCGACGCCGCCGAGACGGCACTACGTGCGGTGGACGGTGTCCACGGCGTCGGGCAGGTCCGTATGCGCTGGATCGGCCACACCCTGCGGGCCGAGGCGGACATCGTCGTCGACTCCCGGCTGACCGTGGTGCGGGCCCATGCCCTTGCCGTAGCCGCCGAACACGCCCTCATCCACGCCGTCCCCCGCCTCACCGCCGCAACCGTCCACACGGACCACACCCCCGACAACACCCCCGACAACACCCCCGAGGGCCGCAACCCCCACGCAGCCCTGACCCACCACACGACCCCCTGACTTCCCGTCCCCCTCCCCCCGGGGCCCCTCCCTCCGCCCCACCCTCCCCTCACCACCACCCACCCACAGCGCGACACCGTGCCTGAGTCCCGCCCCGCCCCGGCAACCGCGCTCACGCCGGCTGCCGCGGCCGCACCTAGGCCACGTCCCCGCAGCTGCGCTCACGCCCGGCGCCACGCCTGCGGCCCCGCCCCACCCCGAGGCCACGCCCACGCCCCGGCCAGGCTCACGGTTCGCCCCCCAGGGGCGCGGGGAACGGCGCGACCAGCCGCAGCCGCAGCCGCAGTCGCCGGACAGCCGCACGACGGACGAAGATCGCCTGGCCCCTCCCGCTCCCGCCGCTCCCCGCTGAGGCGCCTCAGTCCCTCTCGTTCCTCCCGTTCACATGCCGCTGGGCGAAGTCGAGTTCCAGGCGGACCTGCTTGATGCGTTCCTCCACCACGAGGGAGCCGTGGCCGGCGTCGTAGCGGTAGACCTCGTGCGGATGGCTGCGGCCTGCCAGGCGCTGGACGTAGTTCTCCACCTGCTGGATGGGGCAGCGTGGGTCGTTGACACCCGCGGAGATGTAGACCGGGGCCCGCACCGCGTCCACATACGTCAGCGGTGAGGACGCCTCGAAGCGCTCCGGGACCTCCTCGGGCGTGCCGCCGAGCAGGGTCCGGTCCATCGCCTTGAGGGCTTCCATCTCGTCGTTGTAGGCCGTGACATAGTCCGCGACCGGAACCGCCGCCAGGCCCACGGCCCAGGCGTCCGGCTGGGTGCCGAGCCCCAGCAGCGTCAGGTAGCCGCCCCATGAGCCGCCCGCCAGCACCAGCCGGTCCGGGTCGGCCAGCCCGGACGAGACCGCCCATTCGCGCACCGCGGCGATGTCCTCCAGCTCGATCAGCCCGACGCGATGCTTGAGGGCATCGGTCCAGGCGCGGCCGTAGCCGGTCGAGCCGCGGTAGTTGACGCGTACGACCGCGAAGCCGTGGTCCACCCAGGCCGCGGGGGACGAGGCGAACGCGTCGCTGTCGTGCCAGGTCGGACCGCCGTGGATGTCGAAGACCGTCGGGAAGGGGCCCTCGCCCGCCGGCTGCTGCACCAGGGCGTGGATACGGCCACCGGGGCCCTCCACCCAGACGTCCCGCACCGGCACCGACCCGGGCGCCTTCATACCGGGCGGGTCCAGCACGACCTCGCCGCTCGTCGACCGCACCTCCGGGGGCTGCGCGGCCGACGACCACAGGAACTCCACCGTGCCGTCCGGTCGCGCCGTGGCTCCCGAGACCGTGCCGGCCGGGGTCTCGACCCGGGTCAGCGGGCCGGCGGACCCCGCGGCACCAGCGGCCGCATCACCGGCAGCGGCATCGGCACCGGCGCCGCCCGGGGCGACGTGGCCGCCCGGCGTGCCCAGCTCGTAGCGCCACAGTTCGCTCCGGGCCTGGTACTCGTGCTCCACCAGCAGCGCCGAACCGTCGGGGTACCAGTCGGCGCCCACATCTCCGGGGAGGTCGATGTCCAGGGCGGTCTCCACGCCGGTCAGCGGGTCCCAGATCATCGGCTCCCAGCGGCCCCGCCGCTGGTGTCCGACCAGCAGCCGGGCGTCCCCGTCCACCGGGGCGAAGCCCATCACCGACAGGCCCAGCTCCTCGGTCCCGCCCTTGGTGTCGTCCAGCTCCGCGACGGTGGAGCCGTCGGGCCGTACGACGCGGATCGCGGAGTGCATCGCATCGCCGTGCTCGGTGTGTTCGAGGGCGATTAGCGAGCCGTCGTGCGAGAGATCGCCGACGCCCGCGGACTCGCGGTGCCGGTAGATCTCCACCGGCGGCTCGCCCGGCCGCACGACATGGACCGTCGAGCCCTCCTCGTCCGTCGAGCACCCCACGACCGCCGTCCCGTCCCGGCCGATCGCCAGCCCTCCCGGGTACGAGGGGGCGAGACCCGGGGTCGCCGGCTCATCCGGGCCGCCCTCGAAGGGCTGCCGCATCCAGACACCGAACTCGTCCCCGTCGGTGTCCGAGAACCACCAGATCGACCGGCCGTCCGGCGACAGCGTGCCGTCCGTCGTGCCGTTCGGCCGGTCCGTGGCCTGCCGCTGCTTGCCGGTGGCCCGGTCCCAGGCGTAGAGCTCGAAGGTGCCGGTGGCGTTCGAGACGAACAGGGAACGGTCCGGGGCGTCCTCGGCCCAGTCCGGCAGCCCGATCCGCGGTGCGCGGAAGCGCTTCTCCCAGTCCGGCATCGAGGCGTCCGCGCCGCCGCGGGCCGACGAGCCGGTCGCGCCCGTCGCCGAGCCGTCCGCCCCTGTTATCGGGCGGGCCGAGCCCGTCCCCGTTCCGGCGGTGGGCCGGGCGTCGGTGGTCGAAGGGTGCGCAGCGGTGGTGTCGGGGCCTGGGGCTGGGGTCGTCTCGTCAGTCATGGGCCCATTCTGCGCCCGGGGCGGGAAATCCGTTGGCGAGGGCCGCAAGGCTGTGGATAACTTCGCCGAATGCGCAGAATTACGGGTGCCGAGGACTGGCGGGAGGCGAATCGTGCGAGGTGGGACGAGCGCGTCGCCATCCACACCGCGAGTGATTATTACGACCAGGACGGGTTCCGGCGGGCCCGGGACGTGCTCCGTGATTTCGAGATCGCGGAGGTCGGCGACGTCACCGGCCGGTCCCTCCTCCACCTCCAGTGTCACTTCGGCCAGGACACCCTCTCCTGGGCCCATCGCGGTGCGGCCCGCGTCGTCGGCCTGGACTTCTCCGAACCGGCCATCGACACCGCCCGCGCCCTCGCCGCCGAGCTCGGCTACGGCCCCGACCGCGCGGCGTTCGTCGCCGCCGATGTCTATGACGCCGCCGAAGCCGTACCCGACGCCGCGTACGACATCGTCTACACCGGCATCGGCGCCCTGAACTGGCTCCCGGACCTGGAACGCTGGGCCGACACGGCCGCCTCCCTCGTCGCCCCCGGCGGCTTCCTCTACCTCGCCGAATTCCATCCGCTCTGCGACGCCCTGGACGACGAGACCGGCTCACGTATCGTCCACGACTACTTCAGCCGCGACGCCTGGGTGGATGAAGTCCCCGGCACCTACACGGACTTCGGCGCACCGACGGTCAACAACCGCAGCGTCGAATGGCAGCATCCGATCGGCGATGTCGTCTCCGCCCTGGCCGCCGCCGGCCTGCGCATCGACTTCCTGCACGAGCACGACAAGACGATGTTCCAGCGCTTCACCGCACTGAGCCGCCACGATGACGGCTACCACCGATTCCCCGCCGACCGCCCCCGCATCCCCCTCATGTACTCGCTGCGGGCGGGCCGCCCGAGGTGAGGAGGGGCGGATAGCCGGGCCGTCAATCCCACGCCGGCCCTTCGGCCGCCGGGCCCGCCCCGACCCGGTGGCCGACGATCCCACCCCGTCCCGGCGGCGGAGGATCCCGCCCCGCCCCGGCCGTATCCCCATCCCGGCCGTATCCCCGCCCCCCGTACCCCCACCCCGGGCGCCCGACGGGCCAGGGGCCGCCGCCCACCCGCCGCCGCCGGGCGGCTAAGTTCGGGCGTCGAGTGACGTGACAACGGCCGTGTGGTGCGGCACCCCACAACGGTCGTGTGGGGGGACACCACGCGGCACACCTCAACGGGGAGATTCACCGTGCGCAGGCCCATGCCCATGCCCATACGTATCGCCGGCGCCGTCGGTGTCGGCGCGCTCCTGCTGCTGACCGCCGGGTGCGCCGGCGGGCCCGGAGCCGGCAAGGCCCAGCCGGGAGCCTCGGAAGCCGTCACGCCCGCCAAGCCGCTGCCGATGAAGGCCGCACCCCGCCCGGCCACCTGGACCGACTCCGACGACAAGGCGCACCGGCTGCGGATCACGCCCACCCGGCTGGCCCGCGGCTCGGACTCCGACCTGGTGCACATCCAACTGGACGACGACCTCAAGGGGATGGTGCCGTACTACCTCACCTTCTCCTACACCAACACCGGCAAGAAGACGGTGCGCGATGTGGACCCGGCGCGGAACTTCTCCGTCAACGGGGCGGACGGCCAGGCCGCCGAGCAGGTCTCGCTGTTCGGGACCAATCCGATGGCCACCGGCTCGGGCGAGCCCCCGGAGTGCCGCGAGAACGGTGCGGCAGAACTGGCGGCCGGCGCGACCGCGGCGATCTGCCAGATCTTCATGCTGCCCAAGGAGCAGCGGCCGGCGACCGTCTCGTACAAGGACGACGGCGGCGACACCCTCATCTGGCGGGTCGGCGGCGGCAAGGGCGGTGCGTCCGCCGGACTGCTGCCCGCGGGCAAGACCGCCGACGGCAGCACGGAGGACGCCCGCAGCCGCCCCGTCCCGCTGCGCATCACACCGAAGGGCGTGCGCACCGGCTCCCTCGCCGACCTGAGCCGTTTCGACCTGGATGCGGACGACAAGAAGCTGATCCCGTACTACGTGACGATGCAGTACCGGAACAGCGGCAGGTACGACCTGCTGCCCAGCATGAGCGACGGGGTGACGCTGCGGACCACGGGCGGTCAGACCGTGCAGAAGCTGACGCTGATCGACATCGGCGGCCCGGGGGTCGGCCCATGCCCCGACGCCGTCCCGCACAAGATGGTCAAGCCGGGCGGCACCGTCACCGAGTGCTCCATCCACCTGCTGCCGAAGGGCGATGCCCCGGCCGCCGTCGTCTTTGACGGTGAAGGGGAGGGCGCGGAGCAGGTCACCTGGCGGGCGTCGGTGGACGACAAGGAATAGCGGCGGCAGAAAGGGCCCCGTGCGGAGAATTCGCCCGCACGGGGCCCTCGTTGCGTCGGCGCCCGTCCGGCGATGCCGCCGCGAGCCCCGTCCTACGGGTGAACGACGGGACTTCGCGGACACGCGCTATCCCTACGGGACGGTCACCCCAGTCGCAGCGGCAGGCGGTCCAGCCGCCAGTTGCCGGGCACCTGCGTCCGCTCCAGCTGCTCCGCCGCGACGCCCAGCGACAGCTCCGGATAGTGCGCGAAGAGCCGGGAGAGCGCGACTTCGGCCTCCTGTTTGGCGAGGGTGGCGCCCAGGCAGTAGTGCATCCCGTGGCCGAACCCGACATGGTTCTCGGCGTGGCCGGCGGGGTGACGGGTCAGGTCGAGACGGTCGGGGTCGGTGTAGTGGCGGGGGTCGAAGTTCGCCGATACCAGGACCAGTTGTACGGCGTCGCCCTTGCGGATCGTCGTCCCGGCGACCTCGACATCCTCGGAGGCGAACCGCAGCTGGGTGATGTGCACCGGCCCGCACCAGCGCATCAGCTCGTGGACGGCGCGCGGAAGCAGCGCCGGGTCGTCCTTGAGCAGACGCAGCTGGTCGGGGTGGGTGAGCAGCGCCGCCGTGCCGTTGCCTATGAGGTGGGCGGTGGTCTCGTGGCCCGCCAGGACGATGGTGAGGACCATGGTGACCATCTCGATGTCGCTGAGCCGGCCGCCGTCGTCGTCATGGGTACGGATCAGCTCGCTGAGCAGATCGTCGGTGAGCGCGCCGCGCCGCACGCGGATCAGCTCATGGATGTGCTCGATCATCGCCGGGAACGCGGTGCTCAGCCGCCCGGGCTCCAGCGAGACGAGGTCGGCACCCCACTTCCGCCATTGCGGACGATCCGCTTCGGCGATGCCGACCAGTTCGCAGATCACGGTGATCGGCAGGGGGTAGGCGAAGTGCTGGATGAGGTCGACCACACCGTCCTCGGCGTGCTCGGGAAGCCGGGCCAGCAGCTCGTCGGTGATCTGCTCGACCCGCGGCCGCAGGTCGGTGATCTTGCGTGCCGTGAAGGCGCGCGAGACCAGTCGGCGCAGCCGGGTGTGGTCGGGGGCGTCGTAGTTGAGAATCGAACCCAGCAGATACGGCCGGAAATGGTCGGGCAACCCCAGCATCTCCAACAGCCTGACCGCGGGGCTCTCGTCGATCGAGCGCCCCAGGGACGGTGCGGCCGGATTGTTCACGAACCGCTGATCGCGCAGGACTTGGCGGACCTCGTCGAAGCGCGTCACGAGCCAGACGGGCGAGTCGTCCATGAACCGGCCCCGCAGGACCGGGCCTTGCTCACGCAGTGCGCCATAGCCGCCGAACGGATCGCTGATCAGCGCCGGGTCCATCACATTCGGCTCGCCGGGGTGTTTTCCGACATGTGCGGCGAGCGGGGAGCTGGATAATGCCGACATCTTTCGATCTCCTCCGGGTTGGGAGTCGGCCCGCGGGCCCGGGTGGGGCCCGGCCGGACCAGGGCTTGGACGTGGCTCTTTTCCTTCGGGGAACGCGCTGGAGCAGTGGGGGCCGGATATTTCGTCGGGCGGAGTCAGCCGGGTGGATTCCGCTCGGGTGGAGCCGGCGGCAGGCGGCCGGTCGCGTGTCGCCCCTCGTGGGGGGCCCGACCCGAATCCGAAAGGGGGGATGCTTGTGCGAATCCCCCGTACGAATCCGCCGCCACGGAAAATCCGCCGCGGTCTCAGCCGCGTATCTGCCGGCGCATCTCCTGTGCGCAGAGTTCGGTGAAATGCTCGTAGCGGGCGATGATCTCGGGAGCGGCCGCGGTCGCGGCGGCGCGCAGACGGGCCGAAGCGGCGTCCGGCCCGGAGCCGGAGCCCAGGTCGGAGCCGGGATACGGCCCGGCCTCGGCCGGCACCTCCAGCGCGCTTCGGATGGTGTGGGCGAGGATGTCGGCGCGTACCTCCAGGCCGTCCGGGGCACGGTCGATGAGCAACGCCTCGGACATGAAGAAGCCGCTGCACGTCGCCGACAAGGCGTATTGCTGGTGTTGTACGTCGGTGTCGCGGCGCACCAGACCGTGCTCGCGGAGCACTTCGAGATGGCGGCGCAGAATCCGGTCGCCCGCGACGATCAGATCCGCGAACTCCTGCTTCGCGGTCTGGTTGAGCCGGCCGAGGATGTCGCCGTCGCCGCTGTACGCCGCCCGCAATACCGGTTCGTCTTGGAATTCGAGGAAGAGCCGGCTCATCATCCGGCTCGGCAGAATCTCCAGCGGATCCGCCCGCAGCCGCTCCAACTGCCGCTGATGCATTCGGAATTGGGCCTTCAGCATCACGGCGAGGAGCAGTGAGTCCTTGGTCTTCCAGTGCAGGTAGACCGTGCCCTTGCCGACGTTGGCGCGGCGGGCGATCTCGTCGATCGTCACCCGCCGGTAACCCCAGGCGAGCAACAACTCACCTGCCGCGTCCAGGATGCGGTCAGCGCGCTGCGCTCGTTCCATGCCGTGGCCCCCCTCCGACTTCATGACCAGATTTCGAATCTGGTCACACAGTCAAAGCTAGGTCGGACGCAGCCGGGGGGTAAGAGTGTTTTCAGTCACCGGCTGGGGCGGCTCCGGTGGGGTCGGGTGTTACGACACTCTCAGGCGGAGCGGGTGGGACACCGCGTTGCAGAGGTCGCAATACCGGGCAAAGGTCGCTGGAGAAATCCGCCTGACCTGGTCAAATGTTGCGCGGGTGCGATGCCGGCAGGTCGGCTCGGAGGTTGTCACCGCAGCAAGGGATCGTGTGCAGAGACCCTTACCTGATCTTCGCAGTGAGTACACTCGCCGACCATGTGTGAGGCCAGCCGGAACGCAAAACGGCAGAAAATACGTCTTCCCCAGCCATGTGCCGACGCTTCCGTCCGGCACGGAAGGGTGCTGCGGAAGTCGGTCGCCGCCGTCGGAGGCGCGCCCCGCCGGGCGACCGCCGCGGCCGCCGGCGACGTCCCGACGTTCCTCACCCGTGCCGCGGGCGCTCCGGCGGCAGCCGTCGGCGCCGCCGTCCGAAGACAACCCGCCCCCACTACGACCGAGGTCACCCCGGGAGCGACGTGAGGCGCCGCACGCACCGTCGCCGGCACGCGCAGTCCCGTGATCCCCGGGGCCACTGGCTGCTGCTGATGCTCGTCCTCCCCCTTGTCTTCGGCGCCCTGCTCTTCGAGGGCTGGACCGCCCACGAGGTCGACGCCGCGAAGACCCGGAGCGACTGCACCACGCCGGTGCCGAGCGCGGTGGACAAGGGCGGTCCGGTGGTGCGCCTCGACGGTGGCAAGGTGAAATCCGCCGGGATGCCCGCCCGTAACGTGGCCCTCACCTACGACGGGGGGCCCGACCCCGTATGGACGCCACGCCTGCTCGATCTGCTGCGCAAGCACCATGCGCGCGCCACCTTCTTCGTGCAGGGAGCAAAGGCCGCCCAGCATCCGGACCTGGTGCGCCGCATCAAGGCCGAGGGGCATGAGATCGGGTCGAACACCTACACCGGAGCGGTCATGGGCGCGGCCTCGCCCGTCCGTGCCCAGCTGGAGCTGACGCTGACGCAGAAGGCGCTGGCGGGCACCGCGGGCATCCACACCAGCCTGCTGAGGCTGCCGCAGACCACCGCGGTGGACACCATGTGCGGTCCGGAGTGGAAGGCCGCCCAGAAGGCCGCAGCGGACGGCTACACGCTGGTGGCCGCCGACCGGTGGTTCCGTAAGCCGTCACAGGGCGTGGTCCGGCAGTTCAGTCAGGACGATGTCGCCTACCACGACACCGAAAAGCTGCTCAACAACCGCAAAATCGACAAATTCACCACGGTGACATTTGGGGCCGGACTGCCCCCGGCCGACACCCCGGCCCCCGCCCCGGAGCGGTGGCTGGGCACGGCCCTGGTCTGGATCAAGGCCCTCGGGTACGCGTTCGTGCAGGGGATGACCTGGGTGCTGGGCATCGCCGGCGCCCTGGGCGTCCTGCGGCTGGCCTCCCTCATCTTCTTCGCCCGCGCCCACGTCCGGCGGCTGGTGCGCTTCCGGCCGGGCTCCCCCCGGCTACGCGAGATCACCGACCCGGTGACGGTCCTGGTCCCCGCCTACAACGAAGCGGCGGGCATCGAGTCCACCGTCCGTTCGCTGCTCGCCTCCACCCACCGGCAACTACAGATCATCGTGATCGACGACGGGTCGACGGACGACACCGCGGACATCGCCACCTGGATCGACGACCCCCGTGTGGAGGTGATCCGCCAGCCCAACTCGGGCAAGGCGGCCGCCCTCAACACCGGTCTGGCCCATGCGCGATGCGACATCGTCGTGATGGTCGACGCCGACACCGTCTTCGAGTCGGACGCCATCTACCGGCTCATCCAGCCGCTCGCGCACCCGGCCGTGGGCGCCGTCAGCGGCAACACCAAGGTCGGCAACCGTCGCCGTCTGCTGGGCAGATGGCAGCACCTGGAGTACGTCTTCGGGTTCAACCTCGACCGGCGGATGTTCGAGGTCCTGGAGTGCATGCCGACGGTCCCCGGCGCCATCGGCGCCTTCCGCCGGGACGCGCTGATGGGCGTCGGCGGGGTCAGCGAGGACACCCTCGCCGAGGACACCGACCTGACCATGGCTCTGTGGCAGGCGGGCTGGCGGGTGGTCTACGAGGAGACCGCGATCGCCTGGACCGAAGTGCCCACCTCGCTGAGCCAGTTGTGGCGGCAGCGCTACCGCTGGTGCTACGGCACGCTCCAGGCCATGTGGAAACACCGCCGTGCCGTCATCGAAGTGGGCCCGGCCGGCCGCTTCGGACGCCGCGGACTGAGCTACCTCACGCTCTTCCAGGTCGTCCTGCCGCTGCTCGCACCGATCGTCGATGTCTTCGCCCTGTACGGGGCGCTGTTCCGCGGTCCGGTGCTCTCGGCCGGGGTGTGGCTCGGCTTCCTCGCCCTCCAACTGGCCTGCGCCGGGTACGCCCTGCGGCTCGACGGCGAGCCGGTGCGGACGCTGTGGGCGATGCCGTTCCAGCTCTTCGTCTACCGCCAGCTGATGTACCTGGTGGTCATCCAGTCCGTGGTGGCCTTCCTGCTCGGCACCCGGCTGAAGTGGCAGCGCATGCACCGCTCCGGCACCGCCGCGCAGCACATCGGCCAGCCGGAGCTCGGCCAGCCGGTCGCGTACGAGAGTTTGCCGTCGCGATGACCGTCGGCAGTGCGGCCCCAGGGTGTCCGCCCGGCTACGGACCGGGCGGACACCCCGCGCGGCGCGGCCGGGCGCTCCCCGCCCGCCACCGTGCCTGCGCCCATGAGCCCGGCCGTGGCCCCGTATCCCGCCGCCGGACCGCACATTCACCGCGTTCACCGCATTCGCTTGTGCAGATCCGCACACTATTTGGTGGAGAACCGACGAGCATGGAGACTGCCGCGCATGAATGATTGGCTGGAGGGGCCGCTCGACGGGAACTGGCGCGACGGCCAAGCGCAGGAGCACATCAGCACCGGGCAGATATGGCGCCCGGGCGAATACGCGCCTCAGACGTACCCGGCACCGCCACCCCACCACTACGGGTACGACACGGGCCCACAGACCCCGGTGCCCCCACCCCGCTCGAACGGTCACCTCGGCAACGGACACATAGGGAACGGATACGTAGGCAACGGCCACACCGGCAACGGGAGCCCCGCGGTCCACAACGGGAGCCCCGCGGTCCACAACGGGAGCCCCGCGGTCCGCAACGGGAGCCCCGCGGTCCGCACCGGGGGCCCCGAGGTCCGCACCGGGGGCCCGGCGGGCGGCAACACCGGCCGGGGCCGACGCGCCCCGAGCCCGCCCAGCCGGCGCCGCCGGATCACCCGGGCGCTGATCGTCCTGGCCACCGTGCTGGCCGTCGGCTCCGTGGGCACCTACGTCTGGGCCGACACCGAGCTCAACCGCGAGGTCGACCTCGGCAAGATCGCGGACCGTCCGGCGCAGGGACAGGGAACCAACTACCTGATCGTGGGCTCCGACAGCCGGGTGGGCCTCTCCGAACGCGCCAGGAAGGACCTGCACACCGGCGGTTCGGCCGACGCGGGCCGGCGCACCGACTCGATGATCCTGCTGCACACCGGCGCCCACGGCACGACGATGGTGAGCCTGCCGCGTGACTCATGGGTGACCATCCCGTCACACATCCGGCCCGAGACCGGCAAGCACTACCGCGCGACGAAGAACAAGCTCAACGCGGCGTTCTCGTTCGGGGGCCCCGACCTGCTGGTCCGCACCATCGAGCACAACACGGGCGTGCACATCGACCACTACACGGAGATCGGCTTCGCCGGCTTCGTCGGCATCGTGAACGCGGTCGGCGGCGTGCCGATGTGCCTGGACCGGGACATCAAGGACGAGAAGTCGGGCGCGGACCTGAAGAAGGGCTGCCACACGCTCGACGGCCGTACGGCGCTCGCCTTCGTCCGCCAGCGCCACCAGGAGGCCCAGGGCGACCTGGGCCGCAGCCAGAACCAGCAGAAGTTCCTGGCCGCCCTCGCCAAGAAGGCCGCCACCCCCGGCGTCCTGCTCGACCCCGGCACGGTCTACCCGACCATGAGCGCGGGCCTCGGCACCCTCATCGTCGACAAGGACACCGGCCTGCCGAACCTCACCTCCCTCTTCAAGGCGATGAAGGCGGTCACCGAGGGCGACGGCAAGCGGCTCAACGTCCCCGTATCGAACCTCGCCCTCCAGACCCCCAAGGGCAGCGCCGTGCAGTGGAACGCCCGCCAGGCCCGGCAACTCTTCACCGAGCTGAACAGCGACCGCCCGGTGACGGTGGGGAAGAAGGGCTGACTCCCGCCCACCCGGGCACCTCGCGGCCCGGGTGGGCGACATGGGACGCCGGGCTCCACGACGCCCCGCCCCGACGCCCCTGCCGACGACGGCCCTTCGCCCTACGACCCCCCACCCGCCCCGCGCTGAGCCGGCGGCAGCAGGAGATCGCGCTCGGGGTGCTTCTCGCCCGTGACGCCACCGTCGACGCCCAGGTCCGAACGGGCCGCTTCATGGAAGTCGTTGATGCCGCGGAACACGGCGCGATTCCGTTCCCGCCACTCCTCCAAGGTGCCGCCGATACGGCCGTTCGCCTGCCAGTCGACCTTGAGCGCGAGGGCGTTGAGATCGTGCGCCGCCTCGACGACGTCGTCTCCCGCGAGCAGCATGATCCGCTCGAAGGCCCGCCCCCGTAACCGGCCCGCCGCCGACATCTCCGCCAGCATCTCCGGCTCGCTCATCTCGCAGGCCCGCAGCCCTTCCCGGTGCTCATAGAGCTGCACGGCCAGGAAGATGCACGACCGCACACTGTCGACGTACCCCTCGTACGCCTCGAGCTTCTTGCTGTCCCAGCGCGTCACCAACTCGTGTCTCTTGCGCTGCCGTTCCATCGCGTAGGTGGTCAGATGCGTGGAGATCGACCCCAGCAACACCGCGGCGATCGTCACCCACTGCTCACCGGCATCCATGCGTCCCCCCCCGGTACACGCACTCCTGCAAAGCCTGGCGATCATACAAGTGGAGGCGGACGGTCGGCTCCCTGCCGCCGGCGGGTCTCCGATGCCCCCGCCTACAGAAACAACCCCCAAGCGCCGTCGAGCGACCAGGTCTGCCAGCTCATGGCGAGGAGGGCGGTGAGGGAGATCAGGAGCATCATCAGGTTCTGGCCCTGTTCCGCCCAGTCGTGGATCATCAGGACGAGGTAGATCAGGTTGAGGACGGCGCCGGCGGCCAGCGCTATCGGGGTCAGGAAGCCGACGATCAGGCCGAGGCCGAGGGCCAGTTCCGCGTAGGCGACGAGGTAGGCCATCAGGCGGGGGTGGGGCTTCACCAGGCGGTCGAAGCTCGTGCGGACCACGGGCCACCGGTGGTCGGCGGCGATGCCGGCGGCCCAGGTGATGCCGCCGCCGGTGAACCAGGTCTTCTTGTCCTTGTGGCGCCAGCTCTCCAGCCACCACAGGCCGAGGCCGATGCGGAGGACGGCGAACCACTCGGCACCGCTGAGCCAGATCGTTTGCATGCTGCCCCCTCGACTCCTCAACCGAACTGACGATGCGTCAGTTCAGCGGACGCCGCGCGATACCGCAAGAGGTGGAGTTCCCGGCCCCGCCTTGTCGTCGGAAGGGTGAGCCCATAACCTCCGAACTGATGGGTCGTCAGATATCGGTCCGGCGGCGTGACCATCCGGCAGGCAGTTGGGGGTACAGCGTGATCAGCAACCAGAGCGGCACGGCGGAGCTTCCCAGGGTCATCAGCGTGGATGATCACGTGATCGAGCCCGCGCACCTCTTCAGCACCTGGCTTCCGAAGAAGTACCAGGACAGGGGACCGAAGCCCTTCACCGCCGGCATCGGCGAGCTGGCGTACGTCGGTGGCAAGTACCGGTTCACGACCGACCCCGAGGGCCAGATCACGGACTGGTGGGAGTACGAAGGGCTGATCTTCCCGTACAAGCGCATCATCGCGGCCGTGGGCTTCTCCCGCGACGAGATGACGCTGGACGGGATCACCCGGGAGCAGATGCGGCGCGGATGCTGGGACCCCAAGGCCCGGCTGGCGGACATGGACCTCAACCACGTCGAGGCGTCGCTCTGCTTCCCCACGTTCCCGCGCTTCTGCGGGCAGACCTTCGCCGAGGCCGAGGACAAGGAGGTCGGGCTGGCCTGCGTGCGGGCGTACAACGACTGGATGGTGGAGGAGTGGTGCGGGGACAGCGGTGGCCGGCTGATTCCGCTGTGCCTCATCCCGCTGTGGGACATCGACCTGGCGGTCGCCGAGATCCGGCGCAACGCCGCCCGCGGGGTGCGGGCGGTGACCTTCAGCGAGATCCCGACGTACCTGGGGCTGCCGTCCATCCACTCCGGCTACTGGGACCCCTTCTTCGCCGCCTGCGAGGAGACGGGCACGGTCGTGAACATGCACATCGGCTCGTCGTCACAGATGCCCGCGGCGTCACCGGACGCACCGCCCGCGGTGCAGGCGTCCCTGAGCTTCAACAACGCGATGGCGTCGATGATGGACTTCCTGTTCAGCGGCGTGCTGGTGAAGTTCCCGCGGCTCAAACTCGCCTACAGCGAGGGCCAGATGGGGTGGATCCCGTACGCCCTGGAGCGCGCCGACGACGTCTGGGAGGAGCACCGGGCGTGGGGCGGGGTGAAGGACCTGATCCCCGAGCCGCCGTCCACCTACTACTACCGGCAGATCTTCTGCTGCTTCTTCCGCGACAAGCACGGTGTCGACTCGATCGAGACCGTGGGCGTGGACAACGCCACCTTCGAGACCGACTACCCGCATGTCGACTCGACCTGGCCGCACACGAAGCAGGTGGCGGCCGAGCATGTGGCGGGCCTCTCCGACGACGTGACGTACAAGCTGCTGCGCGGCAACGCCATCCGGATGCTGGATCTTCCCTTCGACCGGGGGTGAGCGGCAGAGCCTCGCACGCCGGGCGGTTCGATCCGGGCCGAGCGGTGGCGTCTCGCACACCGGCCGGTTCGATCCGGGCGGCACGGTGGCGCCATGCACACCGGCCCTGCCCGGCACCGTCCCTGCTGTGGCCGACGGTGCCGGACAGGCCGCGTGGTGCGTGGTCCGTCGTACACGGTGCGTGGGCCGTGGCCCGTGGTCCCTGGTGCGTGGTGCGTGGTGCGCGGTGCGCGGTGCGTGGTCCGCGGTGCGCCGTGCGTGCTACCTCCAGCCCGCGGCCTCGGCTGCGGCGACGGCGGCTGCCTCGGCCGCCTCCGCCTCGGCGTTCAGCGCCTCGCTCCGGCCCATGCCGTCCCGCCCCGCGGCCGTACCGGCGGCCTGCGACGCCTTGAGGGCGGCGTGGTACGCGGCATCGAAGAGTGCGCCGGCGCCGTGGGACCGCGCGATCTGGGCGGCGAGTACGGAGGCAGCGGCGGCGTTCCGGGCCTGACGGGCGTCGGCCGCGGGGTCCGGGGCTCCCTTGGCCAACGCGGCGAGCGCGTCGGCGGACAGGCGAAGGGCGTTGGCGGCCTTCGCCGCCGCCTCCGTGGGTACGGCGATCACGGCCGCCGGGTCCGCCGCCACGCCGGCCGCGCGGCAGGCGGCCCGGGTGCGGTCGGCGGCGCTGCGCGCACGCGCGGTGTGCCGCTTCCTGAGCGTTTCTTCGGCGCTCATCACCGCTGTTCCGTGGCTCACGGAGGCTCGGTCCTGCAAGGCGCCCTGTTGCGACGCGTCTCCATGGGACTCGCTCATCGCCGTCTCCTTGTCTGTCAGAGCGACAGTGCTGCCGTGGACTGGAATCCCTTGCCGGGCCCGGGCACCGCATGTGCCAGGGGCCACGCCGTGGGTGTCGCGCAGGGTGGCACGCCGGGCCGCAACAGACCAGAGCGGTGGCCGATTCCCCCGTCCGCGGAGTAGGTGCCGCGGTCGCGGAGATAAGGCCGTATGGAGCCGCGGCGCGCACCTGGCGCCGCGGGAAGCCGGCGGAAAGGCGCATGCATGAGCACCACCCTGAGGGAGACCCTGATGACTCTCGGGCGCGGATATCTGAGGGACGCCCCCGGATCCCTGGGCAAAGCGGCCCTCGCCACGCACTGGCTCAATCCGTGGTTACGGCATCACCCGCGCCGGCGGGTCGTCCGCACCCGCTTCGGCGCCGCGATGGCCGTGGACACCCAGGATCTGATCCAGCGCTTCGTGTACATGTTCGGCGTCTGGGAGCCGCATATGACGCACTGGCTGAAGCGCCGGCTCCGCCCCGGGGACACCTATGTCGACGTCGGCGCCAACGTCGGCTACTTCAGTCTGCTCGCCGCACAGCTCGTCGGGGAGCAGGGCCGGGTGGTGGCGATCGAGGCATCGCCGGCCTTTCACGCCAGAATCCTCCAGCACGCCGAGCTCAACGACTGCCACCACATCCGCGCCGTCAACACCGCTGTCGCCGACGAGCGGAAGACGGTGACCCTCATCCTTGCGAGCTCCCACAACATGGGCGCGGCCAGCATCGTCCCCTACGGGGGCCCCGCGGAGGACATCCGCGAGATCGAGGCCCGCCCGCTCCCCGAGCTCCTCGACCCGGAAGACATCGCGTCCGCCCGCGTGATCAAAATCGATGTGGAGGGCGCTGAGGGCGGCGTGATCCGCGGCCTGGCCCCCCTCCTCGACACCCTCCGGCCGGACGCGGAGATCACCGTGGAAGTGACCCCGGACCGGATGGAAGCCCTGGGGGAGTCACCCGATGACCTGCTCAAAACGATGCGGGAGCACGGGTACCACGTCTATCGCCTCCCCAACAGCTATGCCCCGGGCAGCTATCCGAGCGCGATGCGCCGGTCCGGGGGCTTGGCGGTACGGTGGCGGCGCCCGGTGGCCGAGGAAAGCGATCTGATCTTTTCTCGGGTCGATGCGGAATTCCTTCCCTGAAGGCATGCACCTGGCGGGCAGGAATGCGGTCTTTCAACCGCCGTGCTTCCAGCCCGCTTACGGGAATAGCCCTTAGCGGGGGCCGTTGCCGGCTCCTGGCATCAGCGTGATCACGGTGCTTGTGCCGAGTGAGCCGTCGGTCTGGATGGTGCGGCTGGTATGACGGTGGGAGCCGATCAGGCGTTGTAGGCCGGCCGCGTCTGGCTGAAGACGACCGCGCTCGAAGAGAATGAAGCTGATCTTTGTGTCACGGGGCGGGGCCATCTGGCTGTACTGGGCGTAAGTGACAGCGTCGCATCCGGAGTACCAGCCGACCTCGGGTTCGTACCCGGTGACCAGGAGACATGGCCCCTTGGAAGAGAGCTGTCGGGCTACGGGAACTGTGGAGTGGCTCAAGCTCGTGGGGCCGGGCATGGCTCCATGAGCAACCACCTGGGCTGTCCCGAGGATTGTGACACCGGCAAGTAAGGCAGTGGCTACTAGTGCCTGCGGAGAGTAGCGAGTGGTCAGTTCGGCGATGTATTGCACGCCCAGCGTGGTGAGCAGTATGACCGGTAGGTAGACAAAGCGTGGCTCGCCGTCGGTCGCCACGCCCAGGACGACGAAGATGAGGAGCGAAGCCGTGCCTAAGAAAGCCCGCCGACGGTCACCATGCAGCGGGGTACCGCTGTGTTCACGACGAGTACGGCGGATTCCGCGGATGGCGAGCCATGTGACGACAATGCCTGCTGCCATGACCACGGCGCCGAGATCGCCGGCTAAGCGATAGGGAAAGATCGCCAGGTAGTAGAGGAGCCCGTCGCCGACGAAGTCGCGTTCTGCTTGCCTGGTCGCATAAAGAATGACGCCGAGGGGCGAGCCGGTTACGTGGATGGCATAGAGGAAGTGGGGCACGAGGCCGGCCAGAAGGGCAGCGCCGGCGAGGGCCAGATGCCGCCAATGAGCGAGCCAAGCCCGAGGGCCGTACACAAGGGCTGCTGCCACGACGATCGCCAGGAGGTTACCCACCACGCCATAACGAAGGTAGAAAGCCACGAGGATCACCAAAGGAACGATCAACAGAGCTCGTGATCGGGCTTTTTCCTGGGCGCGTATGAGCAGGAATATGACGATCAGCAGGAGGCCGGTGCTGCCGATGTCATTCAGGAACTCAGGCACGCGACGCAGGAAGCCGAGTCCGCTGAGCAGAAGCAGCATCGTGACGACGGCCTGGCGCGGGGTGGTCCAGCGGCTTGCGGTGAAGTACGTCACGCTCAGCGTGAACAGTGTCAGGAAGAGCGTGGTAGCCCGCAGTGCTCCGACGTCGTCGTGGAGGGCGAGGGCGATGCGCCCGAGGATTGGGAGGCCGATGGGCCGGTAGACCCCCCACCCTGCATCTGGTGTGCCGTCGTGCCAGGAACGGGCCTTGTTCGCGTAGACCGCTTCCTCGTGTCCGATATAGGGCTCGTCATCCTGGAGCGTTGCCCACACGCCCACGGTCAAGGACAGCACCGCTGCGGTAAACGCCCATACGGGCACGCGCCGCAGAGGGACCACGCACTTCGACCAGACCGGCCAGGAGCCCAGGGCTTGCGGCCAGTACGGCCGAGCGATCAGCCACGCCGGCGCGGCGCCCAAGAGGTAGGGCCAAGGTTGCCAGCCGGGCAGCCAGCCTCCCAGACCGATGGCGAGGAGTAGCTGTTGCACGGCCGCAGCTGCGGTCAGGGTCACAGCGATACGTAAGGCAGCGCGCTTCAGGGGTGTGGTCTCCGAGCGACGAGGACAATCCCGCCCGTCCCGTTGGCGGGGAATGTTGCGGCGGGCGTGGTCCTGTGCACCAGAGCCGACTGTCGTCCGCGGGCCCTGATGCGGCGGTATGTCATTCGCCATACGGACGCCACCGGCTCGACTCGCGTACGGCCGCTCGTGCGCCCCACCACCAGGTAAAGATGGCCAGGACGGCGAGAGCACTTGACGTGGTGGCGAGCACGTTGCCCGACAGTTCGACGCCGTCTGCTGCTCTTTCCTGGGGAGCTGCGAGCCAGCTGGCGGCGATCACGCTCGTCGCGATCGACGCCAGCAAGGGCACGAGCAGCGCCCATGCCGCCGTCGAGTAGTAGACCTTCCGCTTTCCGGTGAGCACGCTGAGTGGTGCGACCTTGCGGCTGAATCTCAGGAATTCGGCAAGGTTGGCGAGGGCGACGGCCAGTGCGACGATCAGCACTCCGGGCACGCCGAAGAAGATGACCCACTTGCCGTGCGCGACGGACTCCCTGGCTCCTACGAGCCATTCGGCACCCGGAGCATCCGCGCCTGCGGAAGCGACCGGGAGCGAGTCCCTCAGCAACTGCTTGATCTCCGCCTGAGGGAGGTCCTTGCCATCGGCGGCAACGAGGACGAGCTTCTCAGGTGCGGCAGAGGAAGGGCCAGGAACGGCCGGACCTTGCTGTACCTCGAACCGGTCCACCACCGGGCTGACCCAGCGGAGAGTCTCCACCAGACGCTGGTCCGCCACCCGTGAGGAGACGATCACGGGCCTTGACGAGCAGCGAAGCTGAAGAATGCGCAAGGTGCGGCAGGGGCCCTGGATGCGGGCAGGGGCTGAGGCGCCGGGGTTCTTCGGCCGGTGCACGGCGAAGGTCTCCACCCCGGCCGGAAGGTGGCTGAGCACGGCGCCCACCCGGTCGGGGGGAAGCTGATCCGAGAAGTCCGTGAGCAGCACGCTGTGGCCCACACGGTTCGCGGTGGCTTCTGCCGCCCGCGCATTTTCGCCGAACTGTGCGTTCTTCAGCTGCACTTGAGAGACCAGCACCAAGGCAATACCGACTCCGGCCACCAAGCGTGCCGTCACCCCCGGGTGCGCGGCGGTGTGCCGGCCGGAGATCAGAGCCCCCACATCGCCGGTCCGCCGCGACCAACCGGCAAGCAGTGGCCCCAGCGCCGCCGCACCGACCGCAACCGCACACGGCAAAGTCGCCATCACCGCTACCACGCCGGTGTTGTAGAGCTTCATTCGCAGGTCGGCGTAGTGCGAAGGGTCCAACTGCGCCGGCCCCCACACGGTGGCGAAGAGGAGCAGCGGGCAGGCGAGAGCCGCCCAGTGAACTGCCCGGCCCGTGTGGGCGGAGAGTCGCGTCGATCGAGACCTTCTGTGTGTAGCCGGGCGGTGTACCAGGCACACGAGAAGGAACATCGCGGCCGAGGCTGCGAGACCGGCGAGGACAAACGCCCCCCACCACTGCCGCAGGTCCGTTGACGACAGCCAATAGTTGATCCAGGGCAACCGGATATCGCCGAAGGCGGTCATCGACAACGCGGGCAGCGTGCCCAGCACGGCACCGGCTATCACTGGGACCGCGGCCTCACCGAGGTTGAGCAGGGCGCGATGCCGCCGGCCACCGCCCAGGGCGCTGACGAGTGCCGTGCGCTTGTCCCGGCCGGCGGAGCCCATGCGTACCGCGACGAGGGCGAGCGCGGCAGTGGGCAGCAGAATCAGGTACAGGGCCGTCAGAAACTTGCCGCGATCGGCGATGAACCGCACATCACCGGTGGGCATGCCGCCGTCGCCGAAGCCGACGATGGGGTAGGCGCTCTTCTTGTCGAATTGCCGGTCCGTGGGGTTGACGTAGGCGTATCGCTCACCGGGGTTGGCCAGCCCTGCGTCACGGATGGTTCCGATGACCTTCCCGTAGCGGTTCAGGGCATCTTCCGACCGCAGGAGACGCAGCAGTTCCGAGGACAGCACCGCCTCGCCCGGAGCAGGCCAGCGGTCGACGCCCGGCGGCAGCGCGGTACGGGGGGACAGCGGACGCACGTAGACCAGGCTGAATTGCCGGCCCTCGATCTCGTCGAAATCCGCTTTCGCCAGCGCCGCGGCAGGGCGGGCAGGAAAGGCGTCGTGAAACCGTAGGCTGCGGTGGACGGTGCGCTGCTCGATTCCGTCGTACACGGCGTACGTTGCGGCCACCGTGGTCAGCCCGAGTGCCAGGAGGGCGGTGGCCAGCAGCAGTGCGATCGTCCGGACTCGGCCGTCACCGGCCCGCTGCCCCGCTGCCCGCCCCATCCGTAGCAACTGCCAGGACAGCGAACGGCGCTTCATGAGCGGTCCCCCGCCTTACGCGGCACGAGCGCCGCCGCCCTGAGCTCCAGGCAACGGTCAGCTCGGTCGGCTACGTCGAAGTCGTGGGTGACCACCACCAGGGCGCAGCCCCAGCGCTTGGGAACATCGAACAGAAGCTCTGTGACGCTGTCACGCGTGGCACGGTCCAGGGCTCCTGTCGGTTCGTCCGCGAGCAGGACGGCCGGCTGATTGATCAAGGCTCGCGCCACGGCCGTGCGCTGCCGCTCGCCGCCCGAGAGCTGGCCTGTCGGCGCCCTGTCGTACGGCACCCCCAGGTCACGGAGGAGAATCTCGGCGCGCTCGTAGGCTTGGTCGCTCGGGGTTCCACCCAGCAGCGCCGCCAGCGCCACGTTCTCCACCGGAGTCAGTTCGGGCAACAGCTCACCGAACTGGAAGACCACGCCCATATGCCGGCTGCGATGCCGCTCCAGAGCGCGTTGCCGCATTCGTACGACATCTTGCCCCGCTACTTCGACTTTGCCCTGTGCCGGACGGATCAGTCCCAGCACGCACCCGAGCAACGTGCTCTTACCGCTGCCGCTGGGCCCCACCACCGCGGCCGACTCTCCCGCACGGACCCGCAGGTTCACGCCCTCCAGCAGCACGCGATCAGCGGCTTCGTAGCGGAGCCCACTGACCTTCAACACAGGCTCGCCCGCACCCGTTTCGCCCTTGACCTGACCCACTGGTCCCTCTCTCGCTTACCACTCACACCGCAGCACGGGGCGGGAAGGACGGCTATCGAGCCGCCCTTCCCGCCCTACCTTGTCGTCAGCTCAGAATGTGGGTGGCCGGAACTTCAGGCCGCCCGGAGTGTCATCAGCCGCGGATTTCCCAACGGCTGCACTCGTCGTCGTTGTCCGGAACCCAGTTGCAAGTCCGCAGGTCGGTGACCCGGCCGCCGATTCCGCTGTAGGTGACGCTGCCGAGGGTCGCCTTCTTGTTCCACAGCGTGTAGTAGCTGCCGGGGTCCGTGGTGCGGTAGTAGTCCGCATGGGCCTTCGTGCCCAGCTTGTGGATCTTTGCCGCGACCTGGGTGTCGCTCTTCTGGGTCCACGATCCCGCCCTGGAACCGGGTGAGTAGCTCTCGAAGGCAGCGGACGCCGGTGACGCCCCCACCAGTGCCGCCCCCGCGACGACCAGCCCCACAATCGTCTTCTTCATCATCGTGTGTTGCTCCCCCTGGGAAAGTGCCTCAGCCCATTGCCGAGGCCATAGGTGCGGCGACCGGGTCTTCGGGCCGCCGGGTTCTGTTAGTGGTGCGCTTCCCACCGGCTGCACTCGTCGTCGTTGTCCGGGACCCAGTTGCAGGTCCGCAGGTCCACCACACGGTTGCCGACACCGCTGTACGTGACGTTGTTGACCATTCCCGACTTGTTCCACAGCGTGTAGTAGCTGCTCGAGTCAGTGGTGCGGTAGTAGTCGGCGTGGGCCTTCGTGCCCCGGCTGTGGATCTTTGCCGCGACCTGGGTGTCGTTCTTCTGGGTCCATGATCCCGCCTTGGCCGACGGCGAGTAGCTCTCGAAGGCGGCGGACGCCGGCGATGCCCCCACCAAAGCGGCTCCGGCCACGACGAGCCCCACGATCGTCTTCTTCATCATCTTGCGCATCCTCCCCTGGCGAGAGCGCTGGCCTGTTGCCATGCCCTCTTGATCGCGCCACAACGTATGGACTCTGAGGCTGTACAGACAAGCGCCATTTGGAACTAGTGTCCTAAATTGGCGCGTTCGTAGGGAGTGATAAGCCTTGATAAGCCTAGTAATGCGTGGCACTTCACCTGCCGCAGTAAGAAAGCGGAGTGTCGCATTGTTGGCCGTTTTCAGGCAGCTGACTTGGTTGATAGCCGCAGCGCCGCCTCGGTGTCCGCTCTGCTAGGCGTCGCCCCGCGTCTCGGATCCCCAAGGGGAGCGCTGTGCGCGTACGTTCTACGAGTGCCTGGCTGGCCTCAATCAGTGCACCGGTAGGCGAGCTGGGGGTGTGGCATCACAGGCGCCACTCTGGTGGCCCTGTCGGAGCGCAGTCCGTGCCGGCAGGGGCATGGTCGAGGTCGGGGTTACGGTCAGTCACGCGATGGAGCGGCCGAAGCCGGAACGGCGGAATGCCGAGGAGGGGCACCTCCTCGGCATTCCGCCTGGTGCGCGCATCGTGAGCGAGACGGCACGGACGGTGCCGTGCAACCAGCAGCCCCCTCACCCCACCCCCGGATACCCCCAGTTCAGCCGGGACAGCTCGCGGGCCCTGGCTGCTACGACTGCCATGCGGGCTTCGCGTTCGGCGGTTTCGGTGTGGGAGGGCTGGCTGGTCGCCTGGCCGGGCCACTTGCGGTAGTGGAGGCCGACCTCGGAGGAGAACCAGCCGCGGCTGGTGGCGTTGAGGGCGAGCAGCAGGCCGGTGTCCTCCGAGGCCGGCAGGGCCATCCAGCCGCCGAGGGCGAGTACCAGGTCGCGGCGCATGAAGAGCGTCGCCGGGTGGACCTGGGCGCGGAAGCCGTTCGCCGTCCAGTAGTCGAGCACGGCGCCGCGCTCGATCGGTCCGGGCTCGGGGTCGCCGGGGAAGCCGGCGGTGGAGCCGTCGGGCAGCAGATCGAGGACGCGGGACGTCGCCCAGCCGAGACCGCGGTCGGCTTCGAGGGCGGCCAGGTCACGGGCCAGCGCGCCGGGCGCCAACTGGTCATCGGCGTCCAGGACCTTGAGGTACTCGCCCTCCGCGTGGGCGAGGGCGATGGTGCGGGCGACGCCGGGTCCACCCGCCCGTCCCTGACGGAACGTCACCCGCGCGTCGTCGGGGACATGGGGGGCGACCGCGTCGCTCGTGCCGTCCTCCTGGATGACCCAGTGCCATTCCCACCCGTCGGGGAGCTCCTGCTGGCAGAGCGACCGGTAGGCGTCCGGCAGGAAGTGTGCCGAGGGCGGATGGACGGCGGTGACGATGATGATGCGCCGGCGCACGGCACTCACCACCTTTCCAGGGGAGTGGTGAACAGCAATTCCGTGCGGTCGCCGGGCAGGACGACGTCCGAGACGTCGACGACCCGGTCGTGGATGTCGATCGAGGTCTTCCGGAGGGCGAGGACCGAGGTGCCGGGCGGAAGTTCCAGTTCCGCCGCTTCCTCCGGCGTCGGCGGGCGGGCGGTGACGCGCTCCTCGACGCGGTCGAGCTCGATACCGACGCTGTAGAGCTGGCTCTGCGAGCCCCCGGGCCACGGCTCGTTCGACTCGTTCAGGAGCGCGGGGTTCGGCGCGATCAGGTCGTGGACCAGGTACGAGGTGACCAGGCTGAAGGGCGCGTTCTCGGCCGCGTAACGGGTGCGGTAGGTGCGTTCGAGGAGGGCGGTGCCCTCGGGGAGGCCGAAGGCTTCGGCGAGGTCCTGGTTCGCCTCGGTCCTGCGGTACGAGGCGTGGAAGACCAGGTCGCCGACCGTCAGGCCGGTGTCGTGCTCGGTGGCGCCGGTCTGGGCCCGTTCCGCCAGCGGCTCGCGGGCCCGGCCCTTCTCCCACTGGTGGCGGAGGTTCGAGCGCAGTGCCGGGGTGCGTGGCCGGCGGACGAAGTTGCCGCGCCCGTGCTGCTTCTCGATGAGCCCTTCGTCCCGGAGGGCGCGGAGGGCCTCGCGGATGGTCGGCACGCTGCGCCGGAAGCGTTCGGCGAGCTTCGACTCGGCCGGAAGTTTGTCCCCCGGCTTCAGCTCACCCGCGCGGATGGCCGCGCGGAGCTCGTCCGCGATCCGCTCGTACGCCACTGCCATGGGTGTTCACCGTTCCGTTCCCGGGTGCCCTGGCCGGCTCGTCCCGCCGGACGGCTCCACCCTACGACTCCTCAAGAGGTGTTGACGAGTGAGGAGTCGTACGGGCGCCGCCCCTGGAGGGCGTCTTCAGGAGCACCGGGAAGAGGGGAAGACAACCGGTCCCACAGGAAGTGCATCCGCTGCGGTTTCCGCCCCGGAGAAATCGGGCCTGCCGGTTTGTTTCTTGAGTGACGGTAGCGGTGGGTGAACCCGTGACCATTCCGCCGCAGAGGCCCATTGCCCTGAATTCTGGTCTCCGGTTCCCTGCGGGGTAATGCGCCGCGCAATGGGGACAGGGCAGGAAAGCGCCCGATCGCTGGCGACGGGGGATGCACCAGCGATCGGGCTATGGCCAAGAGTAGCAAGGCTGACCGCGCTGCGGGAGATAACTGCTGAACTGGAACGCGGAGTTGTGGCTGGAGTCACGTGGCGCGGCCCGTCAGAGGCGGAAAACGGGGGCCGCGGTCGCTGTGGAACCGAACCGGGACGCCCCGTCCGGCGCCCGGTTCCTGCCGTTCGACAGGGGCCCGGCTCCGTTACTTGTCGCACGGGGGCGCGTACGCGAGATGCGGCAGATACTCGCGCCATTTCTCCGCTGTCAGCACGCCCCGGGTGGTCGAGCAAATACGGCGAATGGCCTTGTCGGCGTCCAGGTTCCACAGCCGGACGGTTCCGGCGCCGCTCGACACCCCGAGCATGCGGCTTTGCGGGCTGAACGACAGGAAATTGCCGGTCTTGGCGTTGGGGCTCGTCGACTGTCCCATGGGAGTGGCCCCGGACGGCGGGGTGACGTCCCAGAACCGGACCGTGTTGTCGTTCCCGCCACTCGCCAGGGTGTGGCCGCCCTTGCTGAACGTCAGCGACACCACCGCTTCGGTGTGACCCATGAGCGGGGAGCCCAGCCGGGTCGCCTTACGGGGGTCGGTGGTGTTCCAGAGCCGTACGGTGTCGTCGTCGCTGCCGCTGGCCAGCGTATGGCCGTCCGGGCTGTAGGCGAGCGCGTTGACGGGTCCCAGGTGACCGGTGAGCGGCGCGCCGAAGAGGACGGCATGGCGGGGGTCGGTGACGTTCCAGAGCCGTACGGTGTCGTCCGCGCTGCCGCTGGCGAGCGTGCGCCCGTCCGGGCTGAAGACGAGGGAGTTGACGTACCCCTTGTGCCCGGTGAGCGGCCCGCCGAGCGGACGGACGCGGGACGGGGCGGTGACGTCCCACAGCTGGATCGTGTGGTCCTCGTAAGCGGTCGCCAGCGTGCGCCCGTCGGGGCTGATGGCCAGCGCGTCGGGGCCCACGAAGCGGGTCCGCAGCGTGGCGGGCTTCCCGTAGCGGACCGGGTGCGCCGGGTCGGTGACGTTCCACAGCTCCACGGCCTGGCTCCCCATCAGCACCGCGAGGGTGCGGCCGTCGGGGAAGAACGCCAGGGAACGCACATCGCCCTTCCCCGGCACGAACGGCTTGCCCAGCACCACGGGCCGCTCGGGACGCTGCACGTTCCACAGCCGGACCCTCCGGTCGCGGGCGCCCGTGGCGAGCACCCGCCCGTCCGGGCGGAACGCTCCGATCCGGCCGACCATGTTCGACGTCGGAATCGACCAGAGCCGGACCTTGCTGTCGCCGCTCCCCGTGGCCAGGGTCCGCCCGTCCGGGCTGAAGCCCACCGCGTACATCTCCCCGCTGCTGCCCGCGAGGGGCTCGCCGACCTGCGACGGGTACGCCGGATCGCTGACGTTCCACAGGCTCGCCGTGCTGTCCGCGCTGCCGGCCGCGAGCATGTTGCCGTCGGGGCTGAAGGCCACGGACCACAGGGGGCCGGTGTGTCCGGTGAGCGGCGCGCCGAGCGGTGCCGCGTGACGGGGGGAGGACACGTTCCAGAGCCTGAGGGTGTTGTCCGAGCTGCCGCTGGCGAGGGTGTGGCCGTCCGGGCTGAAGGCCACGGAGTGCACGGTGTCCGTGTGCCCGGTCAGCCCCTTGCCGATCCGCGTCGGACGGCGCCGGTCGGCCATGTCCCACAGCCGGACCGTGTTGTCATCGCCGCCGGCTGCCAGCATCCGCCCGTCGGGGCTGAAGGCCACGGAGCGTACGGCGGCGGTGGCGCCGGTCAGGGCACCGAGAGTCTTCTGCCGCCGCGGAGCACGGACGTCCCACAGGCGCACGGTGTGATCCTCGTTGGCGGTGGCCAGCGTCTGCCCGTCGGGGCTGAAGGCGAGCAGGAAGACGGTGCCGTCGTGACCGGACAACGGCGCCCCGAGCGGGTGCGGACGGGCGGGATCCCGCACGTCCCACAGCCGGACCGTGCCGTCGTCCGCGGCGCTGGCGAGGGTGCGGCCGTCCGGGCTGAAGACCGCGGTGCTCACCCAACTCGTGTGGCCGGTGAGCGGCTTGCCCAGGGGTTTGGGACGCGTCGGGTCGGCCACGTCCCACAGGCGCACGGTCCGGTCGTAGCTGGCGGTGGCCAGGATCCGCCCGTTCGGGCTGAACGAGGTGAGGTAGACGGCGCCGGTGTGGCCCAGCAGCGGCGTGGCCAGCGGCGCGTTCACCATCGAGATCAAGCGGTTGTTGGTGCCCTCGTCGTCCGGCCGCAAGCCGTGTGCCACCAGATCGAGTTGCGCCGACAGGGACGGATCCGTGTACTGGGCGCGGTCGGCCTGGGCGAGCACCTGCTCGAAGACGGTGTCGTCCCGCTGCTGCCGCGCGATCACCGCCGAACCGACCGCCAGCAGCGTCATGACGACCAGCGCCGCCACCGCACCACGGCTGAGCAGGACGGTGCGCTTGCGCAGCCGGACCGAGGCGGCCAGGAATTCCACCGCGCTGCGGGTCAGGAAGGTGTCACCGGCGGAGTCGGCCCAGGTGCGCGCCTGCTCCAGACGGGAGCCCCGGTAGAGCATGGAGGTGTCGCGGTCCGAGTCCTCCCAGGCCCGGCCGTCCTCCTCCAGCCGCTGGCGCAGCAGATTGCCGTTCCGGTCCTCGTCGATCCAGTCGCGCAGCCGCGGCCAGGCGTGCAGCAGCGCCTCATGGGTGATCTCCACCGCCTCCGCGTCGAGGGTCACCAACCGGGCGTGCACCAGCGCTTCGAGCGATTCCTCCGTCTTTCCCGGGTCCGTCGACTCATTCGCCAGTTGGTGACGCTTCCCCCGCCTACGAGTGGCCTGGGTGTCCTCTCCCAGCCGGACCAGCCGGAGCAGGAGCAGACGCGCGGCCGTACGTGCCGTCGGGTCGAGGCCGGACCAGGCCCGCTCGGCGGTCGCCGCCACCGCGCCCTGGATTCCGCCCGCCGCGCGGTAGCCGGACAGCGTCAGCCGGCCCGCCTTCCGCCGCTGCCAGGTGGCGAGCAGGGCGTGCGAGAGGAGCGGCAGCACCCCCGCGTCATGCGCCCCGCCGGCGCCGTCGGCGCTGACTTCCCGGACGATCAGTTCCGCCAGCCCCGGTTCGAGTTCCAGGCCCACGGCCTTGGCCGGGCCGGTCACCGCCTCGCGCAGCTCCGTGGTGGTCAGCGGCCCGAGCACCATGTGCCGGTGCTGGAGGGCGTCGGCCAGTTCCGGGTGCCCGAGGCACTGCTCGTAGAAGTCGGCCCGTATGCCGAGGACGACGAGCACCGGGGCGAGCCCGCCCGGGTCGGAGGGCGTGCACGCGGCGTGCAGCGTCTCGATGAAGGTGCGCCTGATCGCCTCGTCGGAGCAGAGGGTGAAGGACTCCTCGAATTGATCCACGATCACGACCGGACGGGCGGCGGAGGACGCCGTCCCGCGTTCCGTCCACGCCGCGACGGCCTCCCGCACCGCATGCGCGAAGTGCGGAGTACCGGGCTCCGCCGCCGGGCCGGAGAGGACCTCGGCCAGCCCGGGGATCCGGCGGGCCAGCTCCGCGAGCGGATCGCCGCCCGGCACGAACTGAAGCACCTCCCGCTTCGGGCCGTTCCCGTCACCCGGTGCGCCGTGCTGCAACGCGGGCACCAAGCCGGCGTTCAGCAGCGAGGACTTTCCCGCCCCCGAGGCGCCCACCAGCATGACCAGGCCGCCGGTCTCCTCCGCCGTGTGCAGCTGCGCGACGAGGGCCTGTGTGCTCCGCTCCCGCCCGAAGAACCACCCGGCGTCCTGCTGACGATACGAAGCCAGCCCCCGGTACGGGCACACGCCGGGGACGGCCGCGGCGTCGACCGGAGGACGTTCCTCCTCTTGCGTCGGTCCCGCGGCACGGTCGCCCACCGGCCCGGCGACCGCCCGCTCCCACAGCCGCTGCCACTGCGCCAGGTCGTACAGACCCGGGGACACCGGAGTGGGCCGCAGACGTCGTGCCTGCGGGATCAGGATGTGCAGCACCGCGGCGAGCGCGGCGAACTGAGCGGGTACGTTCTTGGCCCGCCGCCAGTCGCTGATCCGCTGCACCGACACCCGCACGGGGCGCCCTCGTTCGTCGATCCGCTGGAGCCGGACGACCGCCTCGGCCACCTTCTTGAGCGGAGGGTTGCCGGCTTCCTTGTACAGCAGCGCGAGACGTTCCGCGAAGGCTGTACGTGCCCCTGAGTCGGAACTCAAGGCTTCCACCCCCTACGTCCCCCGCACTTGGACATCCGGACCGGAAAACTCACCTTAGCTGGCTGACCTGTGAAGACACCGCCGTCCGGAGACCGGAACCTCCCCGTCGGGACCCCCAGCTGGCAGGATCCCGTCGCAGCGGCGCAGCAACCGGGCCCACCCGGACAGCACACCGGCTCAGCGCTCGGAGACCACTCCTGATGCACGTTCGCGGTCATTCTCCGCCGGAGTCACGAGCCGGTGGTGAGGGTCCTGGCGCGCTCACGCGAGGGAACTGTGGAAACGGTCCCCGCCGGATCGCTGCCGCGTCGACCATGGGTCCGGCCCTTCCTGGATCCGCGCCGGTACGGGGGGCGCGGATCTTCGCCGCCCGCGCCGTTCGGCACCGGTCCTCACAGGGGAGGGACCGGTGGCGAACGGCGCGGCGTAGTTCCTGCCGTACGGCCCGGACGGGCCCCGGCGCCGGCCCGTCCATGGGCGGGGCGGAACCCCGGGGTCAGCCGTGCCGAGGCAATCGCCCTCACGGAAACACCGCCACCTGTGGCCCGAATCACATCCGATGCCGCGTCTGCCGGGCGGGCAAAAGCCTCTGAAGGGGCGTCAGCGGCCGGCTCCCGGCCCCTGCGCATCCACGACCCGCTCCCGCTCGCCCACGAGCTGCCCCGGAAAACACCTCAGGCCCGGTCTTCCTTGACGGAAGGCCGGGCCTGACCTGTTGTTTCTTCAGTCGGGGTGGCGGGATTTGAACCCACGACCTCTTCGTCCCGAACGAAGCGCGCTGCCAAGCTGCGCTACACCCCGAAGCAACGAGCTCTACTTTAGCGGACTGATCCCTGTAGGTGAAATCCGGTTCTTGTGGAGCGGGGGAGCGGGCCTGACCTGGTCGATCCCGACGGTGATCAAGGGGAGCAGGCAGATCGCCAGGGCGAGGGTGAGCGCGGTGGTGACCGTGGGGGGCGGGGCGCCGGCCGTGGTGGGGAAGGCGAGGGCGAACGCGAGGTAGAGGAGCGGGTAGGCCGGCCACTGCCAGGCGCAGGGCAGGCGGAAGCCGCGGGGGGCGGTGAGCAGCAGCCAGTCGGCGAGCGCGGCGAGCGGGGTGAGGCCGTAGAGGAGGTGGGGGGCGAGGGGCTGGGCGGCGGTGGGGGTGCCGGTGCCCGGCAGGGTGAAGGCGGTGGTGTCGGCGGCGGGCAGGGCGTAGTGGACGAGGGCGGGGAGGGCGAGGAAACAGAGGAGCGCGCCGGTGAGGCGGGGGCTCACGGGGCGGCGGCCGGTCCAGGCGCGGTGGGCGGAGCAGGCGGAGACCAGCGCCACGGCGAGGTTGGCCTGCACGGCGAAGCGGGTGAGGAGTCGGGCCGGGGCGGGGTCGCCGAGGGCGGCGAGGAGCAGGCCCGTCAGCGCGGCCGCGGTGAGCACGGTGCGGAAGGCGGCCGCCAGGGGGCGGCGGATCGTGGGGGCGACGGCTGCGGCCGGAGTGCGGGCGGCGGCAGCGGCCGGGTCGGTGGCGTGGCGCGTGGACTGCGAGGTCCGGGTGGGGTCGGACATTCCTCCACGTTAGGGGGGATGATCAGCGGGCGGGGAGACCCGATCCGGCAAATCCGCGCGTCGCCGCCGGGGCACCGCCCGCGGGCCGGTTCCGGCCCCGCCCCTGAGTTCCCGCCCCGCCCCTGAGTTCGGCCCTGAGCCGTCAGTCCCGCGCCGTCAGGGTCAGCAGCGTCGCCTCCGGGGGGCAGGCGAAGCGGACGGGGGTGTAGCGGTTGGTGCCGCAGCCGGCGGAGACATGGAGGTAGGAGGTGTGGCCGGCGGCGGTGTGGGTGGACAGGCCCTTCACACGGTCGGTGTCGATGTCGCAGTTGGTGACGAGGGCGCCGTAGAAGGGGATGCAGAGCTGGCCGCCGTGGGTGTGCCCGGCCAGGATCAGCGGATAGCCGTCGGCGGCGAAGGCGTCCAGCGAGCGCAGGTACGGGGCGTGGACGACGGCCAGCGAGAGATCCGCGCCGGATTCCGGGCCGCCGGCCACCTCGGCGTACCGGTCCCGCTTGATGTGCGGGTCGTCCAGGCCGGTCAGGGCGATCTCGATGCCCTCCAGCTTCAGGCGGCCGCGGGAATTGGACAGGCCGACCCAGCCGGCCGCGTCGAACGCGTCCCGCAGTTCTTCCCACGGGTTGTGGACGACGCCCACGGCGGGTGCGTTGCCGTTGAGGCCGTGCCGGCCCTGGGCCCGCTCGATCAGGTAGCGGGCAGGGTTGCGGAGCTTGGGACCGTAGTAGTCGTTGGAACCGAAGACGTAGGCGCCGGGGAACTCCATCAGCGGGCCGAGCGCGTCCAGGGTCTCGGGGACGCCCTCGGTGTCGGAGAGGTTGTCGCCGGTGTTGATGACGAAGTCGGGGCGCAGCCCGGCGAGCGACTGGAGCCAGCGCTGCTTCTTGCGCTGCCCGCTGACCATGTGGATATCGGAGACCTGGAGGACGCGCAACGGCCGCATTCCGCGGGGCAGTACGGGCACGGTGACGCGCCGGAGGCGGAAGGAGCGGACTTCGAAGCCGGCGGCGTAGGCCAGGCCGGCCGCGCCGACTGCGGTCAGGGTCAGGGGTACTCCGTATCGCGCGCGCATGCGTCCCATCGTCGCAGAGTGCGGGGGGTGGATGCAGCGGCGGAGCGGTCCCGTCGTGCGGCGGGCGTGGCGGGCCGGGAGGAAAAGGCTCGTCGGTTGTCGGTGGGGGGAGGCATACTCAACGGCATGACCACGCTCAAGTCCAAGCTCAAGGACGACCTCACCGTCGCGATCAAGGCGCGCGACGAGCTGCGCTCCTCCACCCTCCGTCTCACGCTGACCGCGATCCAGAAGGAGGAGGTCGCGGGCACCGAGGCGCGTGAGCTGTCCGACGGCGAGGTCGAGAAGATCATCGCGCGGGAGGCGAAGAAGCGCCGGGAGGCCGCGGACGCCTTCGAGCAGGGCGGCCGTGCCGAGCAGGCCGAGCGGGAGCGCGCCGAGGGCGAGGTGCTCGCGGACTATCTGCCCAAGCAGCTGACCGATGACGAGCTGGAGCAGCTGGTCGCGGCGGCCGTGGCGGAGGCCAAGGGCGCCGGCGCCGAGGGCCCGCGGGCGATGGGCGCCGTCATGAAGATCGTCAACCCTCAGGTGGCGGGCCGCGCCGAGGGCGGCCGGGTGGCCGCTGTGGTGAAGAAGCTGCTGGCCGGCTGAAGCGGCCGGACCGGGTCCCGGAAAGACGGCTGAGGGGCGCCCCCACCAACGGGGCCCCCCGACGCCGTTGTCGTTCGGGCCCAAAGGCCGCCCGTGCACCGCCGATGCCGCCCCCCCGGATGTCGGGG
>NZ_JBHXFI010000037.1:0-82957 GCF_042724075.1 Streptomyces sp. NPDC127097
CCCCACCTTTTGGGTTGGTGGGGGGGGGGGGGGGGGGGGGGGGGGGGGGGGGGCGGCCCCCCCCCCCCCCCCCCCCCGCGCCTGTTGCTGCGGCTCCCGTACGGACTTTGGGGACGGGTGGTACGAGTGCTGCGCCGGGTGGTGCGAGAGGTCGTACGGCCGGCTACGGCGTCAGCGGGCGCCTACCCGGGCCATCCGGCCGTGGCCGTGCCGCGACTGGACCGGCGCGCCGGCCGGGTCCGCCGTGGCCCGTGCCGCCGGCTGCCGGACCGGTCCCGCGGCGGCCGCCTGCTGCCGCCGGGGCTGTGCCGCGACACCGTTCTGCACATCCATGACGGCGTGTGCGACCAGCCCGCCCATCGGGTCGTGCCGGATCAGATCCCGGAGACGGGAGCGCGATGACCGCCCTTCGTTCCCTGGATACAGATGCTTGCCGAGGCCGACCGCATGGGCCAGCGCGGCGAGCGCCGCGGTCCGCGGGTCCGGGGGTACGCCGGTGCGGATCGCGTTGTCCAGCCGGGCCCTGATTTCCCGGCTGATGGCCGTCTCCGTCGCTTGGTAGCGCGTCGTCGGCAGCACCCCGCACATCTGGCCCGCCACGGCATGCACCATGCCGCACCGTTCGAGATGCGTGAGGTAGGTCTGGCGCAGCCCGAGTCGGGGCCCGCCGATCCAGTGGACCGCGCGCACCGGACTGCCGCGTCGGCGCAGCAGTTCGAGCGCGGAGTCCAGAGTCGGATCTCCTGTCGGCCGTGCCATCACCACGGCGATACGATCCCCGTCTGGGGCTATCCGTCCTGCCAGAGCCAGCTCTACTAGCTGTGCCCCGGCCAGGCCGAGGTCGAGCGACTGCGGCTGCGCTGTGGTGCCCGTGGTCGGGTCCAAAGCGAGCAGCAGAAGCTCCTCCGGAATTGTTCTGCGGCTCCTGCCCATCCATGCCTCCCCGCGTGGATGAATGACAGGGTGACCCCTCTCACATTCATCTGTCGAGAGTGCGTGGGGGGTTCGGTATGGAACCGGTAGGTATGTCGTTCTCGTCTTGCACCTCGGCGACATCTTTCTGAGGGGTGCGGTACCTACCGGTACGCGTGGCGGCGAGATGGGGCCGCGTGGACACAGGACACTTGGGAACACTGGGCCAGGCAGCAGTGGGACATATGAAGGAGACATCGGTGGCGGGCGAGTCCCCCGACAAGTCGGACAAGAAGCAGTCGTCGGGGAAGACGGCGCGGAGTGAGCGTGATCCGCGGCTGTCGGCCTTCCGCGGGGAGCCGGACGAATCGGCGCGGGAATCGGATGCCGGGAAGCGTCCGAAGCCTGCGGACGACGGGGCGGAGGCCGCGGCGGAGTCCGGGGCCGAGCCGACGCCCGAGGGCGCGCCCGAGGGCGCGTCTGAGGGCGCTTCTGAGGAGCCTCAGGGCGCCGAGGAGGGCGGTGCGGGCGCCGAGGGCGGCGACGACCGTCTGCGCGCCGCTGTGGCCGCCTGGGTCGCGGGCAGCGGCGATGAGGACGGCGAGGGCGCCGAGGGCGCCGAGACGGGTGAGGGCGGCGACGGCGAGGCCGGCGCTGCTGCGGCGTCGGAGTCCGAGGGGAAGGCTGAGAAGGCGGCTGAGTCGGAGGTCGAGTCGGCCGCTGGGTCGGGTGAGGCTGAGGCTGACGGGGACGGTGCTGGTGCCGTCGCGGAGCCGGAAGCGAAGTCCGGGGCGAAGGCCGATGCGACGGCCGGTGCGAAGGCCGATGGGAAGGTCGATGCGACGGCCGGTGCGAAGGCTGGTGCAAAGCAGCCGGTGAAGGCGGCGGCGAAGGCGGAGGAGGGCGCGGACGAGGGCGCTGAGGCCGGGGCCGCGGCGAAGTCCGGGGCCGGGGCCGGGTCTGAGGCGAAGCCTGCCGCGTCCGGGGGGAAGGCTGACGTCGACGGCGATTCCCGGGCTGACGCCGACGTTGACGCCGACGCCGACGCCGAGAAGAGCGCCGGTAGCGAGGCAGGCGCCGATGCCGACGCCGATGCCGGTCGCGGTGGCTCCAAGGCCGGCGCGAAGCCGCAGGCCGAGGCGAAGTCGCAGGCCAAGGGCAAGGGTGAGTCCCGGAGCGAGGACGGCCCTGAGGGTGAGTCCGAGGCCGGGGGCAAGTCCGAGTCTGGGAGCACGTCCGACTCCGGGGGCAAGTCCGAGGCCGAGGGGAAGTCCGACTCCGGGGGCGAGCCCGCGTCGTCGCCCAAGGCCAAGGTTGTCGATCAGCCGACCGCCGTGTTCAAGACCGTCGGGCCGCAGAAGGGCAAGCCCGGTGGGGCGGCCGGTTCGGCGAGTGAGGGCAACGGGGACGGTACGGGCGGCGACGCGGCCGAGGAGCCGGCGGCCGATGAGGCGACGCGCGTCTTTGCGTTTGCGAAGTCGAAGAAGGGTGCCGAGGCGGAGGCCGTCGATCAGGCGACCACCGCGTTCAAGATCTCTCCGCCCGCCAAGGACGGCGACGCCGCCAAGAGCAAGGCCAAGGACAAGCCCGAGAACAAGGGCAAGGCCGACGCCAAGGCTGACGTCGAGGCCAAGAGCGAGGCCAAGAGCGAGGCCAAGAACGAGGGCAAGAACGACGCCAAGGCGGCGAAGGTCGCCGAGCGGGACTCGGAGCGGACCAGCCAGTTCGTGGCGCTGAAGTCGGCGGACGACGGCACGGCGGGCAAGTCGCTGGGCAAGACGGCGCCGAAGACCCCCGCCCGTACGCCCGACAAGGCCGCGGACAAGCCCGCGGAGAAGGCAGTCGACAAGCCCGCGGACAAGGCGGCCGACAAGGCAGGTGCCAAGCCGGCCGGCAAGGCCACCGGTGCGCTGCCGGCCGCCGAGCCCGCGAAGTCCGCCAAGCCGGCCGCGGCGCCCAAGCCCGCGGACCGGCCGGGCGCCATGCCGCCCGCCACCACGGGCGCCACGGCCGCCCCGTCCGAGCTGCCCGAGGCCGAGCGCACCAAGCAGCAGCCGCTGCCGCCGCTCGACCTCCTGGCGCAGCTCACCAACACCCCGCCGCCGCCCGAGACCCCGCTGCGTTCGGTCGTCCGCCGGTTCAAGATCTGGACACCGCTCGCGGTGCTGCTGGCGATCATCTTCGTGGTCGCCCAGGCGGTCCGCCCGCTGCCCGCCCCGACGCTCACCGTCGGCGACGCCGCATCTTCGTACACCTTCGAGGGCGGCAAGCTCGCCGTCCCGTGGCCCGCGCAGGGGCAGGCGGCGGTCAAGGTGGTGGGCTCCGGGGATCTGGGGACGTTCGGCAAGCAGAAGCCGGTGCCCACCGCGAGCGTGGCCAAGATCATGACGGCCTATGTCGTCCTCCGGGACCACCCGCTCAAGAAGGACGAGAAGGGCCCGCAGATCGAGGTCGACCCCAAGGCGGTGACCGAGGGCGGCTCCAGGCACGAGTCCCGGATCGAGGGGCTCAAGGCGGGGCAGAAGTTCAGCCAGCAGGACATGATCAAGATGCTGATGATCCCGTCCGGCAACAACATCGCCCGGCTGCTGGCCCGTTGGGACACCAAGTCCGACAACGAGGCAGCGTTCGTCAAGAAGATGAACGCCGCCGCCAAGGACCTGGGCATGAAGAACACCACCTACACCGACCCCAGCGGCCTGGACCCCAAGACCGTCAGCACCGCCGTCGACCAGCTCAAGCTGGCCGAGGCCGTCATGAAGTACGACGCCTTCCGGCCGATCGTCGCCATGACCAACGCCGACATCCCGGGCCTGCCGGAGCGGATCAACAGCAACATCGACAACTTGCTGCTGGCCGGCCTGAGCATCAAGGGCATTAAGACCGGCTCCAGCACGGCGGCCGGCGGCACGCTCTCCTGGGCGGCCTACAAGACCGTCGACGGCAAGGACCAGCTGATACTGGGCACGATGATGGACCAGCATTTCAAGGGCCTGGACCCCGACGGCGCCAACAGCCTCACGATGGTCAAGGAGAACAGCCAGAAGGTCATCGAGGCCGTACGCAACGCGCTGACCTCGGCCACGGCGGTGAAGAAGGGCCAGGTCGTCGGCTATGTCGACGACGGCCTGAACGGACGCACGCCGGTCGTCGCCACCAAGGACCTCAAGGCGGTCGGCGTCCCGGGCCAGAAGCTGAAGTTGAGTGTCGGCGACGGGGGCAAGACCGTCCCGCACACCGCGAAGGCCGGTACCGAGGTCGGTGTGCTGACCGTCGGCAACGGCGAGAGCATGCAGAAGGTGCCGGTCGCCCTGCAGAAGGACCTCGTCGAGCCGTCCTTCGGCGCGAAGCTGATCCGCATCACCTGAGCGGGCCGGGGGCCGCGGGCGTCCGGCCCGCGGCCCCCGGGTCACCGCTCGCGGCCCTGGTTCGCCGGCCCCACCCGGTTCCGGGAGCCTGATCCCCTCATGCCCCGCGGCCACCGCGTTCGTTCCTTCCCCGGTCGTCGCCGCCCTGCTCGCCCGTCTGGTCGTCCACCGGCGGCCCGCTTCATCGTGAGCCTGCCTTTCTGACTGTCTGTCCGTCCGTCCCGCGCGTGACCGGAGTCCGTCATCGACGTAGCGCCAGCGCCGAAGGGCTACGTGTCCGCCGCAGCCGCCCGCGGTGCCCGGGTGCCGCGGGCGTGGTGGTGCTGATGCCCGCGGGGCTGATGCTGCTCCTGGGGGTGTGGGGTATCCGCCGGCAGGACGCCATATGGCGGGACGAGGCGGTCACTTACGACATGGCGTACCGCAGCCCGGCCGATCTGTGGCAACGCCGCAGCACGTGGATGTCGTCCATGGCCTCTGCTACGTGCTGATGCGCTTCTGGTTCCGCGTCTACGACGTCACCCGCACGTCGAACCGGCCCACGTCGGCCGCTTGCTCGTCGGGATCGACGGCCCGACCGGCAGGCGGTGGCGTAATGGCCGCAGCGCCTGTTGCAGACAGACAGAAGGCGGCACCACCGATTGACGCGGTGGTGCCGCCTTCTGGGTCGTCCCGGTTTCTGCGTGAGGCCGACCGGATCCACATCGCCGACCGGCTGCGGGAGCGGCAACGGTCCGGGCGATCACCGCCGAGCCGGGTCGCAGCCCGCCCACCGTCAGCCGGGAGATCCACCGCAACCAGCACCCCGACTACGGCCAATACCGTTCTCAGGCTGCCCGGGTTCGCGCCGACGCCCGCCGGCCGCGGTCCGAGCCGGACAGGTTCGGCGCCTGGAATCCGCCATTTCCGGTGGCACTTCACGAACGGTCGACGCTGGGTAAGCGGTCGAGGCGAGCCGATTCAGCAGTAGGGGAGCTTGCCGGTGCCCGACAGGTTGCCGATGTACGACCAGCCGCTGACCCCGGTGGTGTTGTCCTTGAGCTTCGCCATCCAGGCATCGCCGTCCACGGCCATGCAGTACCCGGTGACCGAGTGGCTCTTGAATCCGGTCCCCACGACTGCCGACTTCATATCGGCCTTCGCCCGTATGCGAGTTCCGTCGGTGGAGAATCCGATTTTCGTGGCCTTGGATGCGGCGCTCGCTGCGGTCGCGGAACAAACGAGCGCAGTGGCGGCCATGGCGCCAGTAGTGGCGAGAATCCACTTGGACTTCATATGGAACCTTCCCTATTTTCTTGATGATCTTGATGGCTATATGCCGCGTCGGCAGGATCTTTCCATCGCAAATGGGTGAGTAGGGACATCGTTGAGTATGGGCGATTTGTTGCTTTATATGTGATGCGTGCCTGGTGTTCGCGGCTCCTGCTGTTTCGCGATTCGCCGGGGGCCGGCGGCACGTCCATCTGGTCCGGCTACCGCACACCGCCGAGGCCGGTACCAAGGTCGGTATGCTGCCGGTCGGCAACGGCGAGAGCACGCGGAAGGTGCCGGTGGCCCTGCAAGCAGGACCTCGTTGAGCCGGCCCTTCGGCGCGAAGCTGGTCCGCATCACCTGGGCGGACCGAGGGGCTCCGGCGGTCGGCCCGGAGCCCGGGGCTTTCCGCCGGCCGCGCAGTAGGTATGTTCCTCCGTCCCGTACGTGACCGGAGCCCGTCATCGACGTAGCGCAAGCGCAGAAGACGTATGTGTCCGCCGTCGCCGCCCGCGGTATCCGGGTGGCACAGGGCGCGGTGATGCTGATGCCCGCGGGGCTGATGCTGTTCCTGGGGGCGTGGGGGATCCGCCGGCAGGACGCCATATGGCGGGACGAGGCGGTCACCTACGACATGGCGCACCGCGGCCTGGCCGACCTGTGGCACACGCTCCAGCATGTCGACGTCGTGCACGGCCTGTACTACGCGCTGATGCACCTCTGGTTCGCCGGCTACGACGCCACCCTCCGCGGCACTTTCGGCGATGCGGTCGGTCTGCGGCTGCCGTCCGTAGTGGCGATGACGGCCGCCGCCGCCGGGGTCGCGCTGCTGGGGCAGCGATTGGTCGGCCGGCGGGCGGGGCTGCTGGCGGGCCTCACCTTCGCGCTGATCCCGGTCGTCCAGCAGTACGCGCAGGAGGGCCGCTCGTACGCGATGGTCTGCGCGCTGGTCGTCTGGGCCACGTATGCGCTGGTGACGGCCGCGAACCGTCCGCGCAAAGGACTGTGGGCCGGCTACACGGCGCTGATGCTGGCGGCCTGTCTGCTGCACGAGTTCGCGGTGCTGGCGCTGCCCGCGCACGGCGCCGCGGTGGTCCTGGCCCGGCTGCCCCGCCGCGTACTGCGCGCCTGGCTGCTCGCCTCGGCCACCGTCCTCGCCGGTCTGGCGCCGCTCGCGGTGTTCAGCACCCGGCAGTCGGCGCAGATCAGCTGGCTCATGTGGCCGGACCCCCTCCAGCTGCTGACGTTCGCCGTGCTCGCCGTCCTCGGCATTGCCTGCGCCCGCGTCCGGATCCGCTCCCGCGGCCCCATCGGGCTGCGCGCCCTCGGCGTCCCGCTGCTGCTTCTGCCCACCCTCCTCCTGCTGCTGCTCTCCCATGTCGAGCCGGCATACGTGGACCGCTATGTCCTCTACTACGTCGTCGGGTTCGCGCTGCTCGCGGGCGCCGCGCTGGCCCGGCTGCTGCGGCCGGCCGGCGAGCGGGGCCAGACCCGTGGCCGGCGGCTGCGGCGGGCGACCGCGGTGGCGCTGCTGCTGGCGGCGCTGCTGCCGGTCAACGTCCATCTGCGCAGCCCGGACAGCCGGGTCGACGATGTCACCGCGGTCGCGCACGCCGTACGCGCGGTGGCCGAGCCCGGCGACGGCCTGCTGTTCATGCCGTCCCGGCGGCGGATCTGGCGGGCGACCCTGCCGCACGAGTTCCGCGGGCTGCACGATCTCGCGCTGGCCAAGGGCCCCTTGGCCTCGCACACCCTCTACGGGACCGAGCGCTCCGGCGAGGTGATCCGTGACCGGATGCTGGCCGCCCGCCGGATCGTCGTCGCCGGGGACCCGGACGACCAGCCGGCCGACGACAGCGACCAGGAAATCGCCAAGCGGTCCACACTGCGCGCCGCCTTCGAAATCTGCGGCAGCAGGGAGGTCCGGGGCGCCCGGATCACGGTGTATGGGCGGCCGGGGGTGTGTGGTGGGGGAGGTAGTCGGTAGGCGGGCGGGCGGGTTGAGCTGGGCTGGGCCGGGCCGGGCTGGGCTCGGTGACGGAGAGGTGGTCGGGGCTTGGGGATGCGTCCCGGCGGGTGGCGGAGATGTGGTCGGCGTAGGGAGGGGGCCGGGGTCCGGGGGCGGGGGGCTTGGCGAGGCACCCCGGCGGGGGCGTAGGTGTGGGCGGCGTACGGAGGGTCCGGAGGGCCTGGGGCCCGGGGCAGGGCTGCTGGTCCCGGCCGCGCATCCTCTGCGTGATCGCTCGTCAGCTGGTCATTCCTGCCTGATCGTGCGCTGCCTGATCGTGCGCTGCCCGGCCGTGCGCCGCCCGGCCGTTCGTCGCTCGGTCACTCCCTGCCGGCCGCTCCCCGTTCCTCCCCGCCCTCCGGTGACTCCCCCTGCGCCGGCCGGAAGCTGCGGACCAGCTCGATGCGCCCGACGATGTGCCGGTTGAACTCCGCCAGCTCCTCAGCGGGGACCCACAGTTCGAGGATCGTCTCGCCGCCCGCCTGCCGCACCGGATAACGCGCGGCGAAGTCCGCCTCGATCTCGAAGCGCGTGACATGGCCGACGCCGGAGGCCGGCACATTCCAGTCGCGGGCGATCCGTATCGCGTAGTCCTCGTTGAGCACGGGATAGAAGATCGGCTGGTCGGGCAGGCGCGGCGGCCAGGCGCGCCAGCCGGCGGCCTCGACCAGGGCGAGCTCTTCGGGGCCGGTGGGGCGCCAGAGGGTGAGGGTGGCGGGCGAGGTCTCGCTCCGGGGCGGCGTCTGGATCATGCTCGTACGGTACGAGGCCGGGGAGGACGGGCGCTCGGTGATTTCGGGCGTGGGGCCGCCACGGAGGTGGTGCGGGAGCCGCGGGGTGGGCACGGGCCGGGGACGGGCCGGACGGCGGTGCGGGAGACGACGGGCCGGGCCGGGCGGCGCTGGTGGAGCCGAGGGTCCGGGCACGGGGCGCGCCGGGCGGCGGTGGGAGAGCCGACGGGCCGGGCGAGCTGGGCCGCGCGGCGGTGGGAGAGGCGCCGGGAGAGACGCCGGGACCGCCCGCGCCGTGCGCCCCGGTTTCGAGGGGCGGAGGCGGGGGCGGCCGGGCGTTGGCGCATGGTGGCTGTACGCCGGAGTGGTCATGACTCCGTCGTCCGCCGCGAGTCTTCGACCCCTACCGAAGGGACTCCGGCCTACGGTGCCCGTATGAGCACCTCCCCGGAGTACGCCACCTTCCACTTCCACGCGCTGCACCACGCCGATCAGCCGCTGCTGCTGCCCAACGCCTGGGACGTCATCTCGGCCGTCGCACTCGCCGGGGCCGGATACGCGGCAGTCGGCACCACGAGCCTGGGCGTCGCGGCGGCCCACGGCTACCCGGACGGGCGCGGGCTCGCCGAGGTCCGGGACGCCACGGTCGCGCTCGCGCTGCGGCTCAATGGTCGGCTGACCTGCCCCTACACGGTCGACGTGGAGGGCGGCTTCGGCGGCGACGCAGGCCAAGTGGGGGACCTGGCGGCCGAGTTGGCTGAGGCGGGGGCGGCCGGGCTGAACCTGGAGGACGGGCTGCCCGGTGGCGAGGGGCTGAAGGATCCGGTGCAGCAGGCCGAATTGATCAGCGCGGTGAAGGAACGGGCACCGGGCCTGTTCCTCAACGCCCGGGTCGACACCCACTGGCTGGCGGACAGCCCGCCGCCCCTCTCGGTCACGCTCTCGCGCGCCGAGACGTATCTGGCCGCGGGCGCGGACGGCGTCTTCGTGCCGGGCGTCGTGGCCGACGAGGACATCTCGACCCTGGTCGCCGAGATCCCCGCCCCGCTGAACATCCTCTTCGCGCCCGGCCGGCACACCGTCGGCCGTCTGGCGGAGCTCGGCGTACACCGCATCAGCACCGGCTCCCTGCTCTTCCGGACCGCCCTCCAGGCCACGCTCACGGCAGCGGACGCCATCCGCACGGGCCGGCAGCCGACGGAAGCGGCCGGGCTGGGCGGCGAGGTCCTGGGCTACGCGGAGGTTCAGGGGCTGGTGGGGGAGGAGGGGTAGAGGCGCGAGGGCTCCGCCACCGGGCTCGCGGTGGGGCCGGGCCCGTTGCCGGCCGGGCTCGTTCGTGGGAGCCGTCGGGCCGCGGGGTCTTTCGGCCGACGGCCGGGCGCCGGGGCCGAACGTAGGGGGTCGGTCCGAAGCCGGGCCCGGGGACGTGCGGCGGAGGTGTGCGGCGTCGAGCCCGGCGTACGGGTCCAGGCCCGGCGTGGGGCTCAGACCTGCTGGCCGCGGCTTCCGTGGCGCCGACGGTGGACGGTGAGGGCCGTAGCGGCCAGGCCCAGCGCACCGGCGCCACCGATCAGGCCCGCCTTGGGCAGCTGGCCGGCCTTCTCCGCCAGTCCGGCCAGCCCGTTGTCGGGCAGCATGATCGAGGTCCGGCTCTCCGAGGGAACGCTGGGCTCGGCGGCGGAGGCGGCGCCCGTGGGGAGCAGCAGCACGGCCAGCGCACCGGCGGCGACGGTGGCGGTACGGATCACGGAGCGGCGCTGGGCCCGCATGGGTACTCCTCGTCGTGGGCGGCTCGGACCGCCGTAGGGATGCGATAAAGAACGCGATGAGAGCAAGCACGCTACGGAGCGTCCTTAACGGCGATCCATCCGTTGTGTAACAGTCACCAGGAACTCTGGGATCGGTCGTGTGAAGGAACGCCCGCACAGGCCGGGCCAAATCCATCGAATTCCCCCTCCGGTCGCACCTCATGACCCGGCCGTCATCGAGCTCGGCCGTCGCCGAGTCCAGCCGTCGCCGTTCCTCGGCCAGGGCCCGTTCGACGGGCCCACCCGGCACCCCATCCCGCTCTCATCCCCCCACCGCTACGGCACCTTCCGGCTCACCAATCGATGTCATCCGGCGGCTCCGGCAGATCCTCGTCCTCGGGCTCCGGTACGGCGTGCTGCGCCTCCGCCGCCCCAGCCACCTCCGCGGCACCAGGACCAGAACCGGCACCAGCACCGGCGCCCGCGCCCTCCGGGGTCTCCCGCCCGGCCAGCTCATCCAGGATCTGCTGGCCGTACTTCGCGAGCTTGTTCTCGCCGACCCCGCTGACCGTGCCCAGCTCCGCCATCGTCGTCGGCCCGAGCGTGGCGATCTCCCGCAGAGTCGCATCGTGGAAGATCACATACGCGGGCACGCCCTGCTCCTTGGCCGTACGGCCCCGCCAGCCGCGCAGCGCCTCGAAGACCGGCAGCGCTGCCTCCGGCAGGTCCGCCGGCACCGCACGCTTGCCCTTCGCCTTCGCCCGGGCCGGCCGCGCCGCCTTCTCCGGCTCCCGCCGCATCGGCACCTCGCGCCGGCCGCCCAGCACCTCGCCGCTCGCTTCGGTGAGCACCAGCGTGCCGTAATCACCCTCGACGGCGAGCAGCCCCTGCGCCAGCAACTGCCGTACGACGCCCCGCCATTCGGCCTCCCGGAGGTCGGCGCCCACACCGAACACGCTCAGCCCGTCATGATCGAACTGAATGACCTTGGCGGTCTTCTTCCCCATCAGAATGTCGATGATCTGGCCCGCGCCGAACTTCTGCCCGCGCTCACGCTGGAGCCGTACGACCGTGGACAGCAGCTTCTGCGCGGGCACCGTGCCGTCCCAGGTCTGCGGCGGTGCCAGGCACGTATCGCAGTTGCCGCACGCGCTGCTCTCCTGCCCGAAGTAGGCCAGCAGCCGCACCCGCCGGCACTGCACCGTCTCGCACAGCGCCAGCATCGCGTCGAGATGGGCCGACAGCCGCCGCCGGTGCGCCTCGTCGCCCTCCGACCCGTCGATCATCTTCCGCTGCTGCACCACATCCTGGAGCCCGTACGCCAGCCAGGCCGTCGACGGCTGCCCGTCCCGCCCGGCGCGCCCCGTCTCCTGGTAGTAGCCCTCCACGGACTTCGGCAGATCCAGGTGGGCCACGAACCGGACATCCGGCTTGTCGATGCCCATCCCGAACGCGATCGTGGCGACCACGACCAGCCCGTCCTCCCGCAGGAACCGGCCCTGGTGCTCGGCACGCGTCCGTGGATCGAGCCCCGCGTGATACGGCACCGCCGCGATGCCGTTGTCCACCAGGAACTGTGCGGTCTTCTCCACCGAGGCCCGCGACAGGCAGTAGATGATCCCGGCGTCTCCGGCATGCTCGTTGCGCAGCAGCTCCAGCAGCTGCTTCTTCGGTTCGCTCTTCGACACGATCCGGTACTGGATGTTCGGCCGGTCGAAGCTCGCCACGAAATGCCGGGCGTCCGCCATCCGCAGCCGTGAGGTGATCTCGGTGTGTGTGGCCTCGGTCGCGGTGGCGGTCAGTGCGATCCGCGGTACATCGGGCCACCGCTCGTGCAGCATCGACAGCGCCAGATAGTCCGGCCGGAAGTCATGGCCCCACTGGGCGACACAGTGTGCCTCGTCGATCGCGAAGAGGGAGATCTTCCCGCGGTCGAGCAGATTCAGCGTCTGCTCGACCCGCAGCCGCTCGGGCGCCAGATACAGCAGATCCAGCTCTCCGGCCAGGAACTCGGCCTCGACGAGCCGACGCTCCTCCAGATCCTGCGTCGAATTCAGGAACCCGGCCCGCACACCGAGCGCCCGCAAGGCGTCGACCTGGTCCTGCATCAACGCGATCAGCGGTGAGATCACCACCCCCACACCGCTTCTGACCAGCGAGGGAATCTGATAGCACAGCGACTTGCCGCCACCGGTCGGCATCAGGACGACCGCGTCCCCGCCCCCTATGACGTGCTCGATGATCTCCTGCTGGCTGCCGCGGAACGCGTCATACCCGAACACCCGGCGCAGCACCTGCACCGCCTCGCTTGCGTCCGAAGCGCCTTCCACATCCATGTCCACGACCACTTCCACGTCCGCCAGAGCCATTCCGAAAGCCTACGAGCTCCGCGGGGGTCCCCGTCGACCCTGTGGATAACTCACGCCGTCCGGCATCGTCAGCCGGTCCTGCGCGCCGAAGCCAGTACGCCACGGTCAGCCGGTCCTGCGGCGCCGACGCCAGTACGCCATCGTCACGCACCCCAGAAGCGGGCCCCAGGCCAGCAGCGGCAGATAGGCGGCGGTCATCACCCAGGCCGCCACGCCCTTCGGGGCGGCTGAGGCGGCCATCTCCTCGCCCCAGCCGAACGACGACACCACCGTGATCACGGTGACCGCGGCCGCCCCCAGCGACGCGGGGACGACCGCGGCCGGGACGGGAATCCTCCGCCCGCCCAGGACGGGCACCCAGCGCGGCACCCGCTCGCCCCATGGCTGGACCAGTCCGAGGGTGAGCAGCCCCAGCCCCTCGGCGACCAGGCTCAGCCCGATCAAATACAGCGACATCCACCCGGGGAAGTTGCTCCGGTGCAGCGGATCACTCACGTCGAACCCGGACGGCACCCCGAAGGCTATGGCGCACCGCCACAGCCCCGACGGCAGCAGCGTCAGCGGCGCGGCATGCGCCGCCCACCGCACCGGACGGGGTACGAGCGGGCGCACCGCGGGCGTCGTCATCGGGAGCCGGCCCCGTCGGCCTGCTTCCCCCACCCCGCCGGCAACGGCGGCAGCTCCGCATGCGCGACCTTGAAGCCGCCCTTCGTCACCGCGGCGAACGGAGCCGGTGCCATACAGGTGCCGACATGGGGAAAGACGGCCTTGCCATCGACGACGTCGACGTTCGACACCGCCCAAGAGAAACCGAACCGCCCCTTGCCGGGCCCACCGCTCTTGACGCTGAAGCCCAGCCGCTCCCCGATCTCCTCGGGGTCCTCGGACTTGGTCACCACGGCGCTGAGCGTCGCGGTGCCGCCCCCGGTGACCAGGCAGTCCACCGCGGCCTCCGCACGTCGGCCCTGCTTCTTCCCGGGCGACCAGTGAGAGATCGTGACCGTGCCCCGTGCGTCGGTGGGCATCCCCTGGGGCAGCCCCTCGACGGGTCGGCTGAACGGGGCAGCCTTCGCATCGACGGAGAAGCGGATGTCGTCGTGCGGCGAGTAGGCGTAGAAGACGCGCGCCTGACCACTCACCCGGGCGAGCCCGACCGGCGCCTTCGAGACGGCGGCGGCACCCGAGGGAGCAGCGGACGCGGCGGGCGTGATCCCCGTCAGCCCGAAGAGCACGGCCGCGGCGGCACCGGCTCCCACTACGGCCCTACGACGCCGGGAAGCGGCGAATCCAGCACTGGCGAGGCGCGACGAACGAATGGAAGAACGACCGCGAGCGGAAGAAGGAGTGCGAGCGGAAGAAGGAGCGCGAACGGAAGAAGGAACGCCGGGCACGATGAACTCCCTGAGATCGCAGCAGCCTTGACGGCCGCCGCCCTGTCGATGACACCTCAAATCTGATGCCGGGCCACCACCACCGACCATCTGCCGATCAGCGGATCCCGGGCGCCGAAGCGGCCGTCATCTCCGCCGTTCGGCAGAGGGAGCGCCCAGATGACCGCTCGTAGGATCGACGGCGTAGGGGCGATGCACGTCTTGGTGGTCGACGGTCGACGGGTGACGGTGACGGTAGGCAGGTCATGACGGTGCGAGTCCGTACCGCGATACGGGGGCGATGAACCCCGCGGCAGGCGACATGGGGGGTGGGCCTGTATGAGGCGTCACGTCGGGATGGGCCTAACGGGCTGCGCAGCCCTGACCGCCCTCCCCCTCGCGTACGGCATCTGGCCGGCCATCCCCTACGGAGCCGTCCCGGCCCTCGCCTCCGCCGTCCTGCTCCTCTGGGCCCTTGCCCGCTGGCCGCGCTCGCGTGACCGCCTCGCCCGCCCGTTGGCGCTCGCCGGAGGGCTGTCGCTGATGACCACAGCGGCCTCTGACCCTCCGTCGGCGCCCTGGGGGTCGGTATGGCGGCTGGCCGAAATGGCGATGCTGCTGATGCTCCTTGCCGTAGTGGCGCGTTGGGCTCCGCTCCGGCAGGCGGTGATCGCGTCGGTGGTGGCAGGTGTGGCAGTCGCGACGTGGACGTTGCCCCTGATCCCGGCGCCGTCCGTATTGCCGCTGGCCGGTGCCGCTGCCTTCTGGGCGCTGCCGGTGCTGGGCGCTGCCGTCGTCGGCAGCTATCCACGCCTGGTGGAAATTCGGCGGCGCCGGCTGGTCATCGAGACCCGGCGCTCACAGCAGCTCGAACTCGCCCAAGATCTCCATGACTTCGTCGCCCACGACATCAGCGGAATCGTCGCCCAGGCACAGGCCGCCCGCTTCGTGGCCGCATCCGACCCGGGCCAGGCGCTGCCGGCACTGGAACGCATCGAACGAGCCGGCCTCAACGCCCTGGCGTCCATGGACCGCACCGTGCGCATGCTCCACGAGGCACACGGCGACACCCTCACCCGCCGGGACACCCCCACACACGCCGCCCCACCACCCCAGCAGGCACCCACACTCCCTGCCCCACCCCCGGATTCCACGCCGCCCCCCGAACCGCTGCCAGGTGTCGGCCAACTCCCCACCCTCATCGAACGCTTCACCGCCGCCGGAGCCACCGAGGCCCGGCTCACCATGCCGCCCGGCACCCCCGAAGCCCTCTCCCGCACAACCAGCTCCACGGCCTACCGGATGGTCGTAGAAGCCCTCACCAACGTCCGCCGGCACGCTTCCGGAGCAGCCCGCGTCGAGGTGACCCTCACCCCAGCCATCGGCAACCCCACCGCCCACCCCGTAGTACCCACCCTCGAAATCCGGGTCATCAACGACGCCGGAGCCGCTCCCGCCACCGCCCCCCGCGCCCGGCGGCAACGCTCAGGCCACGGCGGCCGCGGCCTGACCTCCCTGCGCGCACGCGTCCAGGCGGCCGGCGGCACCCTCACCTACGGCCCGTACGACGGTGGTTGGCAGGTACGGGCCGTACTCCCGCAGATCCACCCGCTCCCCCCGGAGGCGACATGAGCGGCACCCCCACCCGCATCCTCCTGGCCGACGACCAGGACGACGTCCGCAGCGGCTTCCGGCTCGTCCTCGACTCGCAGCCGGACATGACCGTCATCGGCGAGGCCGCGGACGGCGCCACCGCCCTCGAACTGGCCCGCCACCTCAGGCCGGACGTCGTCCTGGCGGACATCCGCATGCCCCGCCTCGACGGCCTGGAACTCACCCGCCTGCTCGCCGGGCCCGAGGCCACCCGGCCGGCCAAGGTGGTCGTCGTCACCACCTTCGACCTCGACGACTACGTCCACACCGCCCTGCACAACGGCGCCTGCGGCTTCCTGCTCAAGCGCTCCGGCCCGGCGCTGCTGATCGAGGGCGTCCGCGCGGCCATGGCGGGCGACGCCCTGATCAGCCCCCAGATCACCGTGCGGCTCCTCCGCCGGCTCTCCCCACCGACGCCCGCGCACCCCCACCCCGGCCCGACCCCTGACGCCCTCACCGACCGCGAACGTGACATCGCCCGCCTGGTGGCCCGAGGCTTCACCAACCAGGAAATCGCCACCGAACTCGTCATCTCACCGGGCACCGCGAAGACCCACCTGGCCAACATCCAGTCCAAGCTGAGACTCCGCAACCGCGTCGAAATCGCCGCCTGGTCCTGGCGAACCGGCCTCACCTCCCCGGCCTCATAGCCCCCGCACCCTCCGGCAGGCGCCTGCTCAGAGGATGCCCCAGGTAGCCTGATCGTACACACGTTCGAAGCAAGGTGAGGGAGTTCCGATGCGCATGGATTCGTGTGGTGATCGCCGATGACGTCGACCGATATCTGCTTCCTGGATGCCACCGATCTGGCCGCTCGGATCCGGACGCGGGAGCTGTCCCCGCTGGAGGTCGTCCAGGCGCACCTCGACCGGATCGAGGAGATCAACCCGAAGCTCAACGCCGTCGTGACGGTGACCGCCGAACAGGCCCTCGATGCGGCGAAGGCCGCACAGGAGGCGGTCTTGCACGACCGGCCGCTGGGGCCGCTGCACGGCGTCCCGTTCACCATCAAGGACTCACTCGACTCGGCCGGCGTCCGGACCATGCGTGGCTCGCGCCTGTTTGCCGACCACGTCCCGGACCGGGACGCAACCACGGTGGCCCGCTTCCGGGCGGCCGGCGCGATCCCGATCGGGAAGACCAACCTGCCGGAGTTCTCCTACTGGACGGAGAGCGACAACCTCGTCTCCGGCCGCTCCCTCAACCCCTGGGACCCGGAACGCACCCCCGGTGGGTCGAGCGGTGGCGAGTCGGCGGCCATCGCGGCGGGACTGTCGCCGATCGGCCTCGGCAGCGACGTCGCGATCTCGATGCGCGGACCGGCCCACTACACCGGCATCGTCGCGCTCAAGGCCACCCACGGCCGGATCCCCTTCACCGGCCACTGGCCGGACATCCTGCGCCGCTACTGGCACGTGGGCCCGATGGCCCGCAGCGTCCGGGACATCGCCGCGGCCTACGCGGTACTCGCCGGCCCCGATGGCCAGGACGGCTACACCGTGGACGTCCCGGTCGCCGCCGACCCCATGGAGGCGTCGGCCTCCCGGGAGGGCCTGCGGGTCGGCTGGCTCATACGGCCCGGCTTCGGCCCGGTGGACCCCACGGTGGCGGCCACGGTGACCGCCGCCGCGGAAGCGCTCGCCGATGCCGGCTGCGACGTGGAGGAAGTGCGCGTGCCGGAGTTGGAGGTCCACGACAGCATGCAACTGAGTGCCACTCTCTTCCTGCCGGAGATCCTGCCGTACTTCAAGGAGCACGCGGCGGGCCGGGAGGACGAGCTGCACGCGGTGCTCACGCACACGCTGTCGCTGCCGGACGTCCCGCTCGGCGAGTACGTGACCGCGCAACGCACCGTCGAAGAACTCAAGTCGGCGTTCGCGGCCTACTTCGCCCGCTACGACGCCCTGCTGTGCCCCGTCGTCACCATGCCCGCGCCCCCGCACGGCCAGGCCGAGTACGTCGTCGACGGGGTGACGGTGCCCGCCTGGAACGTCATGCGTGCCACCGTCCCGTTCAACCTGACCGGCCTGCCGGCGCTCTCCGTACCCTTCGGCGCAAGCCCCGAGGGACTCCCGATCGGCGTACAACTGGTAACGAAGTGGTACGCCGAGGACGCCCTGCTCCGCCTCGGCGCCCTTCTGGAGTCCGCAAGCCCGGTCCGCGAACGGCACCCGGCGCTGTGAACGCCGCGCCGGCTGGTCAGCTGGGCAAGGGCGGTTGACGCAACTTCAGTCCGGTTGCCCGGCGCCGCCGTACGACCGGCACCGGGACCGGCTGTTTAAGCGCCGTCCGCCGGCCGACTGGGAGGCGACCGCCGTCAACTGCTGCCGCCAAAAAGGCCCGGACCATGATCGGTCCGGGCCTTTGCGCTGGTGCCCCCGGCATGATTCGAACCTGCGACACCCGCTTTAGGAGTGGGATTGGATCCTTGCCGGGTGGTGCTCGGCGCTGCTGTCTGGCGCTGTTTCTCCTGGTCAGCGTCACGGCCGCTGAGTGCTCGATCCTGCTTGTGACGGCTCGTGCCGGATGGTCCGCTCACGCATCGCGCACGCACAAAGCCAGCAGCCTGAGGCAAGGTGCAGCACGAGGCCAGGCTGGCCCACTCAGGCGGGCGAGACGCCGGACCCTCGGTACCAAGTTCTCTCAGCGACGGGTGAAAACTAACCGAGGATCGGCGGACGAATGGTGACTAACCTCGCGATCTTCTGATGATCCTGACCTGCATCGAGGGTCAGGAGGGGAGGGTGATTCAGGTGGAGAACTGGGCTGAGATCCGTCGGCTGCCTGGGCCGAGGAGATGCCGCTCGCTGTAGCGGACGGCCGCGGGGTTAGCGAGCGTCGATGTAGCGGCCGGGCCAGGTAGGCGAGACTCTCGGGGCATCCGCAGAGGAGGCTCCCACGCCGCCGTGATGGCGGCGCGGGAGACCACTCTTATGGCGTGACCAAGGTTTCAGGGCGGTGGATCACTGCCGAGATGCCGCGGATGCCCACTGCAGACCCGTTCTCATGCCGACATGCGCCACCAATTCGCAGGGCGCTGTCTTCGGGGCCCTGCAGGACCTGGGCGTGTTCGTCATCCACGATCAGCTCGGCGAGGACCTGATCCTTCAAATGGTCTCCCCGAGCCGCAGAGACGGCAGTGTTGTCTTGGCAGCGGTCCGCCACTCGCCGCCAGCGGTCGGCGGAATCTGGATCACCGCTCCACATCCACAGACCTGCGGCGGCCCGTGCCACAAGGGCCATGAACTCGGTTCCGCCCACGTGGACCGAGCGTGCCTGCTTCGAGCCCGGCGACCCGGCCCACGCGTAGTCACCGATGACCGCTTCGAGGGCACCGTCCTTCCCATCGAAGATCAGGAGGCCAGCACCGCTACCGGTTGGCTCTTTGGCTGGTCTCACGAGATCCCGGCCCAGACGTTGCGCAGCGTGGTAGCCGATCCGGTTCAGTAGGTTGACGATGTCCTGCGGGGTGGTTCCCTCGTCTGTGTCGCCGTAGAGGACATCCACGCGCACCCCGCGCGACACCGCAGCCTGGATCGCGCCGCTGAGCTTCGACAGGCTCTCCACATTCACCGTGGGCGAGGCGATCAGGACGTGATTCGCCGCTGTGGCCAGTGCTTCGGTGATCAGGAGTTGGTGGGACTCCTCACCGGACACCTCCGAGAACAAGGCTGCTTCGATCGATTGTTCCGTGAAATCGTCACCGCCGTTCCCGAGCGGATCGACTTCGTCCAACCAGGGGAAAGAGACGTCTGTCTGGGGGAGTGCTGGGGCCCCGACCGCGGAGGCCGGGGACCTCCGCCCCGCGAGGCTTAGCGGTGTCGGGCGGCGCGTTTGGCCAGTGTCGGGCGGCGCAGCCGATACCAGGGGCGATTCCTTCCCGGCGGTCTGCGGCGTCGGCTGGAGGTTCGGGGCCGCCTCCAGTTCCTCCTGCCTGGTCTGTGCCACGGCCAGGATCTGGGCCGACAGAGCTTGGTGCCAGCCCCGGGGGAGCCCCGTGATGGCCCGGTCGGCGAGGTCGACGCGCACGGGGAGGTAGCGATCGACCGTCACGAGCCTGGGCCGTCCGATGCTACGCACCCACTCGCCGCTGGCTCGGGGCAGTAGCTTCTGGATCTGGGACTCGTCCAGCGCGTTGCGCACGATACGCAAGGGAGTAGACGGGTTGAGATCCGGTCGCGCCTCCTGCTTCGAGACAGTTAGCACTTCACCACGCCTGGCTAGCTGTCCTGCTGTGCGATCGAAGACCAGCGTGCAGGGCGCGGCCGGAGCTACGACGACCGATGCCGGATCCTTCCCGGACGAGCACGCCTGCTGCCCTTCGTCGGTGGGGACGAAAGTAGCCTCCCGGCCGCTGGTGACGGCGACCCATCCTGCGCCGACGAGGGTCACCACGGCTTCCACCATCAGCCGTTCGTGGACCCGGAAAGTCTCGCACAGCGAGGTCAGGGTCGCGCCCTGGTGGGGGGCGACACCGGCCCGTGCGGCAATCTCCTCCAGAACTCGCCGCTCCAGACGGCTGTATGGGCGGCCCCTGGCCACGCTGAAGTTGACGCTGAACATGTTCACAGGTACGAGGACGATCACGAATGCTCCCTGAGATCAGCCGGGATACGTACAGCCCTGCCATCCAGGAACCATTCGTCGAGCAGGGTGATGATCTTCTTGAAGGACCACAGGGGCTGGGACTCGTCCTCGAGACGTACTGCCTGCACTTGGTGGAGGAAGAAGTCCCAGGACCCCACGAGGATCAGCAGGCGCTCCGCCCGCGAGAGGAGTACGTTCATCCGGCCTGGGTCGTCGAGGAACCCCAGGCCGTGGCCAATCTCCTTCTCGTTGTTGCGGACCAGGCTGATGGCGACAACGTCCGCCTGGTTGCCCTGGAAGGAGTCGACGGTGTGGGCGGGGAACCGATTGCCGTCGATCGGTTCGGCTTTGAGGCCGAGCTGGACCTGTAGCCCGGCAGGCAGGGGAGTATCCCGCAACTTTTGGCTGAGCAGGCTCACCTGCCGGGAGTACGGGGCCAGCACCGCGAGCTTGCCCTGACACCCGCCGTCCGGTCCCATGGCCCGGAGGAAGTTGGCAAGCGCGCGAGCCTCCGCCGGATTGGTGTACTTCGACTGGCCGCTGTTCGGACCAACCTCATGGGTGGCGGCATCGTTGCGGCACCACGGCACGTCGAGCCAGACCAGGGCACGGTCACGGATGCCGCTCGGAGTGTGGAAACCGTGACGCACTCGCTCGACCGGTTCGCCTTCCTTGTTTAGGGTGCGATTCATCAGTCGCCCCTGGTAGTACGCCTCGGAGATCAGCCGGCCGATGTCCGGGTGCATGCGATGCTGGCCGATCAACTGTCCCGCGGACGCTCCCTTCGCCTCTGTGTCAGTGACAAGGCGGTCCGCACCCGTGGCCACGGCGCAGTACTCGTACAGACGGTGGAAGGTCTTCAGCCATTCCTTGGCGTACTCGCGAAACTCGTCCCGGTCCCCCTGGCTGCGGCGCTCCCACGAGTCGAGCCATTCCTGATCGAGCATGCCGGACGCCCGAACTTTGAGGCGGCCAAGGGTGTGAGCCACCGGGTCCAGCTTGTCGATTCCCTTGTGGTAGTCCTCGTACCGGTAGGGATCCAGCTGCTTGTGGTCACCGATCAGCAGCCAGCGATGACCTGCCTGCAATGGCAGCGCGAGGTCGAACGCGTGCGCCTTGCCCGCCTCCTCGACGATCGACCAGTCGAACGCCTGACCAGCGGCGAGGGCAACCAGGTCGCCGGCGCTGGTGGTGCAGTACGTGAGGTTCGCGCCGCGTTTGACCAGCTCGACGAAGTCCGACGAGCGGGGGCCAAGATCCCCCTGCTCCTGCACCATATTGATCTCACTGACCATGGCCTTCGCGTCCTCCAGCCAGGCGAGTTGCACCTCGCTGGGCGAACTCATGGCTTCGAGCTGGGAGATGCTGCGCTGGAGCACCTGCCTGGCCACGCCCTCAACGCCGTCCTCCGGCAGGGTGGTTCCGGCCTTGTGTGGACCCCGCAGCCGGATCTGCAGTGGCCTTTCAGCTTCGGGTACGTCCTGGAACGCCTCACCCACCTTCGACCTGAGCACGTCGACGGCTCCGTGGGCCTGGGCCGTGACCAGCACCTGGACGACGGGATCCTCCGTGAGGATCTCGCGCAGCAGCCAGGCGACGAGGGTGGTCTTGCCCGTGCCGGGCGGCCCCTGCAGCGTGTAGATGGGCCGTACCCGGAGGATGTCCTCGATGCTGGCCCGTTTGGGCTCGTCGACCCGTTTGTGGTCGAGTTCGACGGGAAGCTCGGAGGCGCCTGTGTCCATGCGGACATGGCTCGGGGTGGCCAGCGAGCGCAAGAGGTACCCGTGCTGGTCAAGGGCGTCGATGGCCTTCTTACGACGCCGGAACAGACTGATCTGCCCGGGCATGCCAGCGCTGCGGAGGAACCCCTCCTTCTCCAGCTTAACCCGACCTTTGCTCAGGCCCGGGCGGCTGAGTGTGATGCACTTGGTCGCCTGGTCCATGGCGTCGACCTGCCACACGTTGCCGTCGTCGTCGGACTGGGGGTCCCGGGGCGGGAGCTTCAGACGGGCGCCGTCGCGGGCTCCCGACAGGATGACCTTGCGGTCGCTGCCCCGTACCTCCTTCTGCAGGAAATCGATCAAGTCCACACGGAACGGCTCGAAGACTTCGTGTCCTTCGGGGCGCGCGCGCTCCCTGACCACGGCCCACTCCACGCCGTCCTTCAGCCACGGGTCGCGGACGACTTCGTACGGGAAGATCTGTGAGTCGAGGAGGAGCAGTTCGATCTGGTTGCTCACGCGGACAAACTCGTGGAAGCGGCTGAGCTCGCGTGAGACCTGCGCACTGCGGTCGATCTTCGGTAGTGCGAGCTCCCACGTTGTGGCGTTCTGTGCGATCGTACGGTCGCGGGCCACCTCGTCCCTGGCATAGGCGAACACGCGGCCAGGCGGGAGTTCGCGGAAGCTGTCGTCGCCCTCGCTGTAGAGCAGTGGCTGGGCGGACCTGCAGTCCGCGACCTGCCAGCTGGACGTGCCGTCCTTCCCCCGGTGCGCCGTGATCTTCAGGCTAAGCCTGCCGCCGACGAGGATGAAGTATGGCCTGTTAGGGACGGCGTACAGAAGGGGCTTCTGCAGGTCCTGGCGGACGAACTCGCATGCCTCCTTGCGGTGGATCGGATCCCCGGGGATGAAGGTCCCCATGGGGTCGAGGCGCAGGTGGTCACGCAGCCCGCTGTCCATCAGGTGATCGATGAACTCCGTCCGCCGCAGATCGAGGGCTAGGACGTACTGAGCGTCCTCCTGCTGGGTGCGCAGGGGGTTCGCCAGGGCCCGCGTGATGTCCTGGATCCGGCCGATGATGTCGTACGGCGCGGTCAGGCGCTCTAGCGGGTCTTCGGCGACGAGGTCAAGCAGCAGCTTGCGTTCGGCCTCGGTCAGCTCGTGCTTGGCGGTGTCGATGGTCTTGAGCACCCGTGCGTGACGCTCGGGCTGGGGATTGTTGGTGAAGCGTTCAAGGTCGAGGAGCAACCGCGCGCAGAGAATGCCGAAGGCGAACCAGTCGTCGTCCTGACGCCAGGCAGTCACGCCTCCCGCGGTGCGCTCTGGTGGGACCGGCCAGCCGTCAGGAGGCTGGGTTCCCACCGGACGGCCTAGTTTGACGGACCATTCAAATCCGCCGAGCCGAAGGGATTCAGCACCGAGGTCCTCGTCGAAGAAGAGGGAGTCGAGGTCCACGCCCCGGTGCAGGACCTGTCGCTCGTGCAGGAGGTTCAGCCCAGTAGCGACGCGCCGTAAACCGCTCCACAGCTGTTCGCGTGCGGCAGTCCCGCGGTTCGAGAGCCACGGGTAGCGGGCGCGGTGTTGCAACGCGTCGGCGACGCGCTTGTAGCCCGGTGCCTCCAGGACCATGACGAAGCACTGGTGGTCCCGGTCGAGGCCGGCGTCCTTGAGTACGACCAGTGCGTTGTCCGATCTCGGGCTGCTCGCGACCTTGTACAGGGTGCGCAATTCCTGGTCCCACAGGGCGCGTTGCACCCGGTCAGGTTGCTCGCCCTCGTACGTCCATGTCTTGAGCAGGTACGTGTAGCCGTCGCTGAACGCCTCCCAGACCTGGGATTCGCCATCACCTGGATGTGGACCTCCGGTGATTTCGTACCTGTTCCGCAGAAGCAACGTCCCGACGGTGGGAGTTGTCATGCATCCACCTTCACGAGCTGGAGAGCGGGTGAGTAGACACCGCGGCGGCCCGACTCGGCCGCACGGGTGAAATGTGATCGTACTCACGCTCGCTGACCGCTGTGGTCGGTTCCGAATATGCGCTCTTGTCGGTGTTGGTATCGACCTGGGGCTTGCGCTGCTCTCTCGCTGGCTGCCGCTTGGTGCGCTGACTGTCTGAAGCCTCAGCGAGCGGTGGTTCAGGTGCGGATGCCCCTCATGCGCTTGAAGCTCCGGTCTTGGTGCGCCCATTCTCTTGATTTTCACGCATAGCCAGGGGCTTCTTGGTGTTGTCCTCGCGTGGAAATCACTCTGCAGCAGGCGGTGAGTGATGGGCCTGATGCAGGTTTGGGTGACGGGAATCGAACCCGCGCTCTGAGCCTGGGAAGCAAATGGGTCTACTGGGGCAGATGGGGTTTCTGAGCTGCGCAGTTGCCGTGTGACTGGTGTTGCATTGGGGGATCGGCTGCACCGCTGTTGACCCCTGTTGGCCGGCCTGAAGGGCACGGGTGGGGCACGGCGCGACAGATGTGCCCGCTCGGTGCTTGCGGTGTGGCGGTATCAGCGCTGGCACCGGTAGGGGGCAGAAAGCTGCGCTTGCAGGTCCAACGAAGTGAGGTGCTCGGTTCATCCTCCGTCCGGCACCCGGAGATGCCGGACGGCCTGCGGTCGCGCAGGTGAGGGGCATGGAGACACGGAGAGCGTGGCGGGGGAGGAGCTGGTCTGCGCCGCGGTCGCGCGGCGACCTGTTTCTCGGCGAGGAGTGAGGCGCTGTACGCGAATTGAGGCCACTACTGCGTGAGCGGCGCTACGGTCTAATGCACCGGATGCCGACTGGCGAAGTGCGGGTTTCGGCGAATGCATAGAGTGCCGCAAGGGCGGGAGGTCTTGATGGTGGCGAGCTCGGGATCAGGCCGCGGCGCGCTGTGGCTGGCTGTGGCGCTGGCGGGCACGGCGTCGGTCGGGTTAGTTGCAGTGGCAGTGATGGCCGATTTGAACACAGCAGCGCTCGTATCAAGCCTCATAGGCGCAGTGGTCACCCTGGTGGGCGCGGTGGGCTCCTTCGTCGCCCTGATCCGCGCCCCCAGAGATAGTGGTCGTGTGGGACGCCAGGTTCGGGCAAGGCGAGGTGGGTTCGCTGCCGGCGGAAATTTCTCCGGCAACGCCGTCGGTGACCGGTCACAGGTGTCGGGACCGCGCACTCCTGATCGTCGGCCCACAACCCAGCGAGGCCACGATCATGTCCAGGCCGGCCCAGGTGCCGTGGTAGCTGGCGGCGACATCGCCGACAACGCCTTTGGCAACGAGAGCCGCCGGTGACTGCGCTGCCGTGGCGTCGCGGAAGATCGTCTGCCTCCCCCAGCCCGGAAGACGGCACTCCTGCGGGGAGTGACCGGGACGTGGACTCTCATGCGCCAGAGCCGGGCACCACTGTTCCCCCGGACAGTGCACGACACGTGAGGGTAAGCCGCGGCGGCGTAGGAGCCGGCGGTGACATCGTGGGCAACGCGCTCGGCCCCTACAGTTTGGTTAACAACATCGGGGAACAGCACGTACATCTGCCGCCCGACCGAGGGCTGGAGGTGACATGGCCGCTAGAGATCGGGGCGGTTCCAGCGTTGGCCACGGCGTTCCAGCCTCGGAGCGATCTGCGCAAGAAGGTTGAAGCGGCCCGTTCGGGCGGTGCATCCGTCGTGCTGACTCAGGTGCTTTCCGGTGGTGGCGGCGTCGGCAAGTCCCAGCTGGCTGCCGCCTACGCCACCGAAGCTGTGGCGGATGGCACGGAGCTGGTGGTCTGGGCATCGGCTGCCCACACGCACCAGGTGATCACGCAATATGCGCAGGCAGCCGTTCGCATCGGAGTTCCGGGCGCCGATGCGGGGGACCCGGAAGTAGTTGCCCGCGCTTTTCTCTCGTGGTTGGCCACCACTCCTCGCCGATGGCTTGTGGTTCTGGACAACATCACCGACCCCACCGGCCTCGCCCCTTGGTGGCCGGCCAGCCGCACCGGCACCGGTTGGGTGCTGGCCACTAGCCGTCTGCATGACGCTCGGCTGTCCGGTGGTGGCCGTACCCGCATCGCAATCGATGTCTACACCCCTGAGGAGGCGCATGCCTATCTGCGCGCCCGGCTGGACGGCGACGGCATGGGTCATCTCCTGGACGACCACGGCGGAGCTCTAGCCGAAGCCTTGGGCTACCTCCCGCTCGCTTTGGGGCACGCCGCCGCCTACATGATCAACGAGGATCTCTCCAGCGCTGAGTATCTCGACCGCTTCCACCGCACCCGGCTGGAGCAGGCGCTGCCGGAATCTGCAGACGCCGATGGCTATGGACGACAGATCACCGCCACCCTGCTGTTGTCCCTGGAAGCCGCACAGCGTGCCGACCCCACCGGACTGGTCACCCCGACCCTGACCCTGGCCGCCCTTTTGGATCCCGCTGGCCATCCCCGTGGTGTGTGGGGCACCCCCGCAGCCCTCCGCTACCTCACCCTCTGCCGCATGCCGCCGCATGCCCCACAGCACGAGAAGGGGCCAACGGCCACCGCCGAGGAGGCCCATGCCGCCTTGCGCATCTTGCACCGCTACGCACTACTCACGTGTGACACGCGTGCGGAACCCCGTGCAGTGAGAATCCATGCCCTCACCGCCCGTGCTGTGCGGGAATCCACTCCGCCTGAAGTCCTTCCGGGTCTTGCAACCGTAGCTGCCGATTCCCTCCTTGAAGCATGGCCCGATCCCGACCAGTCCTATCCCGACCTCGCAGCCGCTATGCGCGCCAACACTGAGGCTCTCGCTGGCCATAGCGGCGACTACCTCTGGCACCCCGATGGCCACGCAGTCCTCTACACCGCTGGCTACAGCCTCGCAAACGCAGGTCTGACAGCCTCCGCCACCGACTACTGGCAACAACTCGCCACTGACAGCGACCGTATACACGGACCCCATGACCGAGGCACCCTCGTTGCCCGCATGCAGCTCGGCGCCTCACACCGTCAAGCGGGGCAGACGGGAAACGCCGTTACCCTCCTGGAGCAGGTACTCGCCGACTGTGAACAGACGTTGGGGCCTGACAACCCCGACACCCTCGTTGCCCGCAACAATCTCGCCGGCGCCTACCAACAAGGCGGGCGCGCGGACGACGCCGTGACCCTCATGGAGCAGGTAGTCGCTGACTGCAAGAGGAGGTTGGAGCCTGACGACCCCAACAGCCTCGCGGCCCGGCATAACCTAGCTGCCGTCTATGGCTATGCCGGACGTACCGATGAGGCCCTTTCGATCGCCGAGCAACTACTCGATGACTGCGAACGCACGATGGGCTCCGATCACCCCAATACCCTTGCCGCACGCGGCAACCTAGCTGGCTTCCTCGGCCAGGCGGGGCACATCGACCAGGCCATGAGCATTGAGGTGGAAGTACTCGCCGCCCGGGTGCGGACTGCGGGACCCGACCATCCCGACACCATCGTTGCCCGTAGCAGTCTCGCCGCCTCCTATGAGAAAGCCGGGCGCATCACCGACGCCGTTGACTGCCTGGAACAGGCGCTCCGTGACAGCGAAAGGATCCTCGGTGCTGACCACCCCGATACGCTCAACATTCGTCGCCGTCTTGCAGGTTGCTACTACCATGCGGGGCGCATCGAAGAAGCCCTCGCTATCGAGGAGGAGGCGTTGGCCGCCCTGGAACGGAGGCTGGGGCCCGGCGATCGCAAGGTCCTTGTTGGCCGTGCCAGCCTCGGCACTGCCTACTGGCAGGCGGGACACGTCGATAGGGGCATTGCCATCCTTGAGCGGGTACTCGCCGACAGCGAACGAGTTCGCCCCGATCACCCCGACACGCTCGCGATCCGCGGCAATCTCGCTGCAGCCCACTCGCAGGCAGGCCACATTTACCAAGTCATTACTCATATGGAGCGGCTACTTGCCGACAGTAGGCGAATCCATGGCGCCGACCACTCCACCACCGTCGCTGCCCTTGCTGGCCTCGCCGCTGCCTATGTACAGGCGGGGCGCGCCGACGAGCTCAGCACTCTCTTGGAGTAGGGGTGCGGTTCTCCTGAAGGGACGCGTGAGCCGGGACGATACTGACCTGCGCCCCCCGCCAGCAAGACCACGATCTGCAGCTGAGTATTAGAGGCCCCCGACTTCAGCTGCCACGGAGGGCCTTACCGGTGTCACGGATCTGCGGCGGGTGGTCGCGGACCAGGCTGCAGGGCTGAGGATATGCGCGTAACAGTCGACGAATGACGCTCGTGACCAGCACGGCTTCCTGCGCGTACGATCGTCAGAGGCTGGCGGGCTGCGCCCAAACGGCGGGCGATAGCTCGGGCGGCCCGTCGGGGGCGGAGAATGATCCGTTGACGGGTGACTCGCTTTCGGGGCATGGGGATCTCCGCCCACACGCATTTGCCGCAGGTGGTGTGCTCGGCTCCGTGGCAGAGGGACAGGCGGTCGGTGAGCCGCGCCCGGACTCGTCCTCGGAATCCACCCAGTGCGGAGCAGGGAGGACGAGCGAACCGTCGTAGACCTCGACGAGGATTCGCCGTCGGCTGAGGTTGGCGGACACCGTGATGGTGAGCACCGTGCCGGTGCCGTGCCGTACCGCGTTGGTGACCAGTTCCGAGGTAATGACGGTCAGTGCGATATCGGAGGACTCGTCGAGGCGGAGCCCCCACTTTTTCACCAGATCCTGGAGACGGTGACGGCTGATCGGCACCGAGGTCGGGTCGCGGACCAGAAGAAAGCTTTGGCTGTGGCGGCGCATGCCGGAGACCCTTCGACGGACTTCAGACCGGGGCTTGAGGCGAGGGGAGATCGCTGAGCGGCAGGCCGACGTGAGGCACGGAGGATGCCTCCCCGGCGGGGACGGCTGTGCGTGGGTGGGGTGCCGCATGCCGACCGTTGTCGGTATGACAGCCCTCAAGGGGGTGCGGCGGGGGGGCTATCCGGGTGGTCGGAGGTCTACGTCGTCGCTACTTCGTGGCGACGACGTAGACGCTTCCCCAGCGACGCTTCGGGTTGGCGATCTTGGTGTCGAAGGTCCACGGCTCCACGGTAGCGAAGCCCTCTTCGGCAAAGAGCTGGACGAGCTTCTCGTGGTCGTAGGCCCAGAGGTGGGGGGTGTACTTGGGGTCGTCGTCCTGGTCACGGAAGACGAGGTTGACGAGGTCGAGTCGGGTGCTGATGTCGTTGCGGCAGTCGCGCTTGGCGTACCAGCGTTCGATCATCTCGTCGGCGGGGTTCAGCGGCCCGGGGTGCTGGCTGAGGGCGAAGGCGGCGTCGGGGACGCCGGTGATGATCTTGCCGCCCGGTGTGAGTGCGCGGTGGGCCTCGCGGACGTAGTTCTTGACGGAGCGGGGGTAGTCGATGTGCTCCAGGAAGTGCTCGGAGAAGATCAGCTCAACGGTGTCGTCGTGCAGGGGGATGCCTTCGCGGACATCCCAGAGGAGGTCGGCCGGCGGGACGGCGTCGATGTTGAAGAAGTCCTCGATGCGGTGGGTTCCGCCGCCGATCTGGACCTTGGCGGGCTTTTGGTCGATGCGGCCGTCGGGCCAGGCCCGCTGGCTGGCGTGGTGGTAGCGGTGGAGTTCGATCTCCCACGCCGCAGTGCGGAGTGCTCGGGCCAGGCCGTGGGTGGTGGAGGGGGCGCCCAGTAGGGCGTCGATCTGCTCGCCGAGGAGATCGACCGAGGGCATGCCGAAGTAACTCATGGCGGGGCTCCTGGGGAAGAAGAGGCAGCAGAGCAGCTGTTGGTGAGGGCCGTGGGGGTTACGCGGCGCTGGGCGCCGGGGCGGTCCACTGGTTGTTGCGCATGAGCGTGTACTTGATGTCCACCAGCCGCGGGGCGATGGTCAGGGAGAGCTGCTCGGCCGGGTGGAGATGGCCGGCGTCGTCCTGTTCGGCGCGCCAGACGCGGTAGTCGAGGTTGGGGTAGGCCGGGTTGATGCCGATCTCGCCCTTGGGCATCGTGCCGTTGAACGGGGCGACGATGTCCATGTGGTTCCAGTAGTTCCAGGCTTGCAGGGCCTTGTACTGGTCGAAGTAGAAGTAGAAGTCGGGGTAGCGGCCGAAGGTGCGCAGTTCCCGGTGGATGAGGTGGCCCAGTAGCGGGCCGAGCTGGGTGGAGAGGGCGTCGAATTCCCAGCGCTTGTGATGCCAGGCTTCCGGGGCCTCCCCAGGGGCGAAGAGCCGGGCTGCGATGAGGTGGCTGATGCGTTCGACCAGGTAGTCGGTCGCGTGGTTGATCTCGATGGTCGGGTCGACCTGGTGGATGAGGTCGGCCAGCTGGCCGGGCCTGGGGCGGAACCTCGCGAGGTCGAACTTGCCCGCCATGTTTGGGTAGGAGGCGAAGAGCATCTCCTTGTAGAGCCAGTTGTTGAGCTCTCCGATGTCGGCCAGGCGTCGTGTGTGCTGCGAGCCCGAGTGGAGCATCAGGTACTCCGCCAGCGCCTCGAAGTACAGGTAGCCGAGGATCGGTAGGCGGGGGATGGTCTCGTCGAGTAGGCCGAGGAAGGGCCTGGCGGCGATGCGCGTGCCTCGGTAGGCCACGGCCGCCGCGGTGGCGAGGAAGGCGGCGGAGTTCTTCACCCTGGCCACGACGGTCTCGCGTAAGCGGTGGCGCTCGCTCTTGCTCAGCAGGTATTCGAGGTGGCAGTAGATCCGTAGGTGGATGAGGCCCAGCCGGAGATAGTCCACTCCCGCCAGTCCTTGGTACGCCTGCGGTGGGCTGTTGATCTCGAAGATCAGTGGGGTGGGTACCCGGTCGGTGACGCCGAGCTTGGCCAGGAAGGCCGGCGCCTCCTTGGTTAGGACGTAAGCGGCCAGGTTGTGCATCCGCAGGCCCCGGTCCGTAGCCGTGAGCGGGGCGCAGTAGATGCTGCCGACGAGGCAGCCGCCGGACGGGTAGAGGACGCCTTGCTCGTTGATCTGTTCAAGGGCGTGGGTGACGTGGAGGAGGTGCAGTGTGCCGTTGCCGTTGAGGGCGTCGAAGAGGGAGTTCTGCCGTAGCAGGTGCCCGTTCGGTGTGGCGGCGAGCCGCTCGTCCCAGGTGGCCGACTGCTGAGCCAGCGGGTCGTTTGTGTCGGCAGGGCTGGGGATGAGGGTGGTGTCGTAGAAGGCGTGGGCGTCGGCCCAGAGGTGGTAGGCGTCGAGGAAGTCCATGGTCACGCCAGCTCCTTCTCCGCAAGCGCGTACAGGACGGCCGCTGGGCTGTGGGCGCCGGCAAGGTGGGCCTTCTCGGAGATGTTCACGAGGTCGAATGCGAGGCTGCGGAACGTGTCGAAGGCGGGCTCTTTGACGTGCTGGGCGTTCGGCCACCACCTGGTCTTCGGCAGGCGGTAGCGGTCCAGGGCGTCGGCGGCCTTCACCACGTCGCAGATGATCTGGGTCCGCAGGTAGTCGGCTTGGTCGTCGGGGCTGAATGCGCCGTAGGGCACGTCGTGCAGTCGGATGGCGGTGGCAGCCCGGGTGACGCGGCGCGGTGTGGCCGTGAGGTCGAAGCGGCCCCAGACGGTGTCCGCGTTGGCGGCGAGCCAGATCGCCGCGCGTTCCCCGTGGCCGCGGTCGTCCTTGTCGTGATGGCGCTGGCAGTCGTGGACGGCGGCGGCAACGATGGCGGTGGTGGTGTCGGCGTCGTCCAAGCCGTTCGCCTCGGCGAGGATGGCGGCCAGTGCTGCGGTGCGCATGGCGTGCCGGACGCCGTGGATCGAGTCGTACAGACGGGGCTCGGCCATCCAGTCGTGAGGGAGTGCGGCTCGCCGTAGGAGGTACTGCGGGAGCGGCCGGAGGGCCGGCTGCGGCGACGGTGGGAGATCAGGCCGGTTCGCTGTGATCCAGTCGATGGTGGCCTGGTCCATGTACTGGTGGAGCGGCAGCTGCCCGCGGGCAGCAAGGTCGATCAGGCTTGCGGTCGTTGGGGTCGTGCTCATCAGTGCCCACCCCCTGGTGGTCTCCGCGGTGAGGTGCTCCTATCGGATGGGCGCGGTTTGCCGCTCGCGCTCCTTGCGTTCCTTCTCAGCGGCTTCGAAGGCGGCGGTGAACTCTGCCAGCTCCTGCTCGGTCATCAGGGTGACGCCCAGCTCGTTGGCCACGTCCGTGATCGTGGCTACCGCCTCGGTGCGAGCGGCGTCGGAGGCGCCGTCGGCCAGCAGCACCTCGAATTCGGCGTGGTAACCCCATGCCTCGCTCCACTTGACCGCGATCTCGACACCGTCGAAGCGGAAGTTGTGCCGAAGGTTGGACGCCTCGTGCATCGCTCCCTCGAACCCGAGAGCGTTGAACAGCTTCACCGCGGCGCCCACGTCGGCCGGGGCGATGGCGAACTCGGTCTCTGCGAATGCGGCGCCCTGGCCGATCTTGCTTCCCTTGAGGGTGATCTTGGCGGTGCCGGCAGCCGTGTTGTCGGTGACCTTCAGCAACTGGTCCGGCAGTACGTAGAAGTAGATGTGCTTGTCGTCGGGGCCCAGGTCTTCGCCGCCCCTGTTCAGACGGTCGACGAGCTGGTCACGGGCTTCTTTGCTGAAGCGGGCGCGCATCTCGATCTCGATGGGCATGGGCGTGTCGCCTCCTGAATCAGGCATGACGGAGCCAGCCGGACCGGCGCCAAGGGGGTGGGTGGCCGGTTCGGGCGGCTGCTGCTTCTGCGGTTGTGGGTCAGGGGCGGGGCGGTGCGGCCGTTACTCGGCCCGGCTCACCACCCCGCCGGATGGATCACTGGTCAGTCCAGGTCGCCGAAGCGTTCCCGGACCACGCCTTCGTGCAGGTAGGTCGGGAGCTGGATGCCCCCCACCGAGGTACGGCTGGTGGCCACCTGCTCTTCGGTGTCGCTGGGGAAGCCCTCCAGGAGTCGCAGGCACTGCTGCACCCACTCACGGGACTTGGGCCGGTCCCCCAGGTCGCGGTGGCGTACCGCCAGGGCGTACGCGGTCTCGGTGGCGGCCCACCGGTCTGTCGTCAGTTCGCGCTGGAAGACGGACTCCAGCTCCTCGGCGGAGGCCAGGCGGGTCTGGATGGTCATGATTTCCCCTCTGAAGTTCGGTCGTGCACTGGTGGTGCTCAACGCATCGGCGCCCCCGCGGTGACGCCGTAACCCGCCGTTAGTAGGTGTAGATCTCCGCGAGGGTCTTGTAGTCGTGCAGCTCGTCCTTGTCGAACCACAGCTCGACCTCCTGCTGCGCTTCCTCCTTGTTGCCGGAGGCGTGCACGAGGTTGGCCACGGCCTTGCCGGAGGCGATGCTGCCCGCGGCGCTGTAGTGCGAGAAGTCGCCTCGCACCGTCCCCGCAGGCGCCTGGTTCGGGTACGTGCTGCCGACGATCTTCCGCACCGTGGCGATGGCGTCGAACCCTTCCAGCACCAGCGCGATGACCGGCCCCTGCTGCATGAACGTCGACGTGAAGCGGTAGACCTCCGACCCCAGCCGCTCCTCCAGATCGAAGTAGTGGCGCCGGGTGAACTCCTCGTCCATCCACTTCATCTTCGTGCCGACGATCTTCAGTGCGGCTTCCTCGAAGCGGACGATGATCCTTCCCGCCAGGCCACGCACGAGCGCATCGGGCTTGAGCAGGACGAGCGTGCGCTCAACGGGGTTTCCCTGATCCTCAGCCATGGAGTCCCTTTCGGCTTGTGTACATGGGGATTGACGGCAGATCAGCCGCCAGGTAGCTGAGGTTACCGGCGCCCACCTGCTCGACCGGACGCTCGGATCATCCCCCGGAAGCCGCACACCGGGAGGCGGCACGATAGGGCTGAAAACAGGGACTCATTTCAGCCAAGTCCCATTGCACGCCTACTCGTTGGAGGTGCTCACCTAGACTCTCCTTTTGGTCGACCGGCGCTCTTGCGCACAGGTGGATTGGCCGCTCAGGGCGTCTCCTGCGGCTCACTCCGCCCTGGTGACCATCATTCTTCCGAGTCACCTACGGGACGGCCATGAACCGCCAGTGCAGCCGGAGTGCACCTTCAGTGCGCGAGTTCGTGCACTGAGAGCGGGGGAAGGAGGAGGGGCGGACGTGGACGTGATCGAGGTCTGGAGCGGCCGTCACGCCTGCCTGCTACAGTCCGCCCTGCGCCTCACCAATGAACAATTCGCGGGTCGGCTCGGCATCGCGGTACGGACCGTGGCGGCCTGGCACGCCGACCCGGCCGTAGTGCCGCGCAAGGAGATGCAACAGCTCCTCGACACTGTTCACGAGAAGGCCCCGCCAACGGCACGGCAGCGGTTCGCGCTTCTGGTCTCCGCTGAACGCGGCGCGTCCGCACCGGGCCCAGCAGGTGCGCAGGCCCTGCGCGTCGCGATCGCCGTCGTCATACGTGACAGCGAGGTGCTGCTCGTCTGCCGGCGAGACGATGACGCAACGGGCCTCAGCTGGCAGTTCCCGGCAGGCGTGATCAAACCAGGCGCCAGAGCCGAGACGGCGACCGTGCGGGAAACGCTGGACGAGACCGGTGTGCACTGCGCGATCCGGCAGCATCTCGGAAACCGGCTTCACCCGGTGACCGGCGTTCAGTGCGAATACTTCCTGTGCGAGTACCTCGCGGGCCAGGCCACCAACTCCGATGCCGTCGAGAACATCGACGTGATGTGGGTTCCCAGAAACGCGGTGACCCGTTTCATCCCCGTCGATACGATCTTTCCACCCGTGCTTGCCGCCCTGGAGGAGCAGACGTGACGCAGCAGACAGCCGATGAGCGCCCCGGCATTGCAGCGGCCATCATCGTTCACGAGGGACGCGTTCTGATGGTCCGGCGCCGGGTCAGTGAGGGGAAGCTCTCCTGGCAGTTCCCGGCCGGCGAAGTCGAGCCTGGCGAAACCCGCGAGGACGCCGCCGTGCGGGAGACTAAGGAGGAGACCGGACTGAACGTCTCCGCCGTCAAGCTGCTGGGCGAGCGTGTCCACCCGGCAACGGGCAGGCATATGTCCTACACCGCCTGCGAAGTGGTCAGCGGAACCGCGCATGTCGCGGACACCGAGGAACTGGCCGAGCTTGCTTGGGTGGCTCACGACCAGATCCCCGAGTATGTCCCGTACGGCCTGTTCGGGCCAGTGCAGGAACACCTGGACGCCGCTTTCGCCAGCTAGCCGGCCCGCCCCCACGCTGCCTCCGGCTTGCGGTCTGAATGGCGGCCTGGGAACGCCTGATGCCCTCCTTCGCGACGCGCGGGGGAGGACATCGACCGTGCCGTGTCTGAACCGCATGACTGCTGCCGACAGCTTGGAGTCCTTGCGTGAGCGATCAGCCTGACCAGCAGAAAAAGAAGCCCTTCCTGTACGTCGTCGTGTGCGCAGCCGGAATCGCTGGCGACGTCGGCAAGCTGATCATGGCTGCCCAGGAGGCGAACTGGGACGTCGGCGTGATTGCCACGCCGCAGGGCTTCGGCTTCATCGACGCCAACGCCGTGGTGGCCCAGACCGGCTACCCCATCCGTTCGGCTTGGCGCTCGCCCGGAGACCCTCGCCCGCTGCCGCCCGCCGACGCCATCGCGGTCGCCCCGGCCACCTTCAACACGATCAACAAATGGGCCGCTGGGATCTCCGACACCCTGGCCGTGGGCATCCTGTGCGAGGCGTACGGCTTCGGCATTCCGACCGCCGTCCTGCCGTACCTGAACTCGGCCCAGGCCGCCCACCCCGCGTACCGGCAGAGTCTGGACCGGCTGCGCGAGATGGGCGTCCTGATTGGCGCGTACGAGCCTCACCGGCCCAAGGCTGGCGGCGGGGCCGACCGCTTCCGCTGGGAGGAGGCGCTGGAACTGCTCACGCCCCAGCTGTCCAGCCGGATGTGATCAGCGCCGTCGCCCTCGTGATGGCTGCGAGGACGGAACGGCTGCTGCCGGGTGGATCGGAGCAGCGGTGGGGCGTCGTGTGGTGCTCTGCATCTTGGCTGCCTGCGCCCAGGGACCGGGGACGTGGCGTTGGCCAAGACGTTGGATGCGCCAGGTCAGTGCGCGGGCGGGGTTGCGGGCGTCGTCCAGGGTGCGCTGATTGACGGCCTGGTCGAGGACGGTAGCCGCGTTGTGCCCCATCGCCTCTGCTTCGGCGAGCACCGCAGCGAGCGCGTCCCAGGCACGATCCTGCAGGATCCGCTCGGCGTACTCGGGGACGGCCTGCTGGATGTGGTGGGCGTAGCGGTGCTTGGTCTGTAGAGCGGGAGCATGTTGGGCGAGGTTGTCGAGTACCGGCTCGGCGATCTGGGCGTAGGCGGTGTGCAGGTGGACGAGCGCCTGCTGGGCTGCTGCCTCCTGCTGGGCGTGCTGGTGCTTGCGGTGCCAGTGCATCGCGAAGGCCACTGCGATGAGCGCCGCGTCGAGCAGCATGGCCAGCCCAGAGCCGTCGCCTACCGGGGCGCTGTTGAGCCAGATTGCCTGGACACTGCGGCGCAGGACGCGGGTGCTGTCGCGGTCGGCGGTGAAGCGGGAGCGGGTGGCGCGCTCGAAGACAGCGGCGGCACGTTCCAATTCGGCCTTCACCGCAGCTGGTGCGGTCTCCGGCAGCAGGTCCAAGGCTGCGCCGAGCGCTTCGAGCTGTCCTTGGGCCACGCGGTCGTCGCCGTGGATGAGGTGGTGGGGGATGCGTTCGGTGGCGGCAGTGGCCTGATGCCAGGGATCTTCGGGCTGGGCAGCGACCGGCTCGGTGCCGGTGTCGGTGAGGCGCTGGCGGATCTTGGGCAGGGACAGGTCGCCCGCAAGAGTCGAGCCGGCGTACCAGACGGGTTCGTTGTCCTTGTTGACGTCGCCGGGCAGGGCGACGCTGTAGCCGGTCACGTTGCCGGACGGCTCAGTCTTGGGCCGCACGGTCATGCCAGTCGCTTCCAACAGCGCGAAGAACTCGGTTTCGCTGGATGCGGCGGCCACCGCGCGGCGTACCCGCAGGCGCAGGACCTCGCGGGCCGTGGCGTTCTGGCCCAGGCGCTTGGCCTTGAAGTGCTCCTTGCTGGTGGGGCGCTTGGCGGCGGTGCCGTCGCCGGGCTTGAGCCGCCTGAGTCCGTAGTCGACTTCGATCTTGCGGGCCTCGCTCTGGACGGCGCGCTTGTCGTAGTCGCGTTGTGGGCGGCGGCCGTCCTGGCGGACGAGGGTGGCGGCGATGTGGATGTGGTCGTCGGCGTGGCGCACTGCCACCCAGCGGCACGCCTCCTTGTCCCCCTCAGGGGCAATGCCGGCTGCGGCCACGATCCGGCGGGCGATCACCGCCCACTGCTCGTCGGTCAGGATCGGGTCCTCGGGCGCGGCCCGGACGGGACAGTGCCACACCGTGAACTCGGGTGCCTTCTCGCCCAGCATCTGCACGGGCTGGTCGAGCTGTGCGGCGAGCTGGTCCATCACGTCTTTCGGGTCGCGGTGCGGGCTGCGACCGGGGTCGGGGGCGAAGTCGTTCCAGGACGCCACCAGGTGCGGATCGATGTGCTCGTTGGCCCGGCCCTTGCCGAAGAGGTAGCCGATCGTGCGGCGCGTGGCCTTCGGGCCCTTGCCGAGGATGATCTTCGGTATCACCAGCTCACCGCCCCGTGGTCACCCGGGCGACGGCGGCGTCAACTTCGGCGATCGATGCCTCGACGCGCTCCAGCAGCCGCTGCACGAGTTCCGGTTGCGGCCAGGCGCCGTCCTTGTTGAGGTGCCAGGTGAGCTGGTTGAGGTTGCTGCCGACATGGCCGAGCTGACCATTGGCGGCCATCAGCGCCTTCACCATGGCGCGGTAGTCGGCGACGGCCGCGGTGGGATCGTCGGCGCGGGCAGCCGCGAGCGAGCTCTCGGCGACGTAGCCACCTGGTGCCATGTGGCTCAGGTCAGCGGCTTTTCGGACGAGGTCGAACTCGTCGTCGTTGTATCGGGGGTGGAAGCGATGCTCGCGCAGCTGCTGGTCACGCAGTCGACGACGCGGAGCGGACTTCTGCGGCACGTTCGACGACGGCGTGTTGGTCCCTCCCTCGGTCGGCTCCCCAGGGCCGGCCCACTCCGGCGCCCCCTCGGCGCCGGACGCCTCCGCTCCAGGGGCGGAGGCCGGGTAAGGACTCCTTACCCGACAACTTGCTGCGCTGTTGAGGCCGGTAGTCATCTCCGTCTGGGGGGTGTGGAGTTCGCGCTGCGGGTCGTGCATGGGTTGGTTCTCCGTGGGGTGCTGGTGCTGGGTGCTTCGCCGTGCGCGGCACCCGTGCCCCTGCGCTTGTCTGCTGTCTGCACAGGGGCACGGGGCGAGCCGGAAGGGGGCGATCGGCGCGATCGCAGGGGTCAGCCGGTGCCGACGGGGGCTGTGCCGAGTTCCCTCTGCCGCTGGGAGGAGGCTGCGTCGAGTTCGGATTGAAGGATGTCCTTGAGCTCATCCGCCTCCTTCCTGCCGATGGTGAGTTCCTTGCTGCGGAACGTGTCTTCGATGTGGCGGCGCGAGGCGCGACCCTTGCGCCCCAGTGGCGCGGTGCGCGCGATGGCGAGGCGTTCAGGGGAGACCTCGCTGGGCTTGTGGTCCTGCGATTCGGCGGGAGATTGCGGGTCCCCAGCCACGTCGGTGCTGTCCGGAGCCACGTCGGCGGGACCGTCAGCCACGTCTGGACCCGTTGGCTCCGGCACATTGGGAGCCTCTCCTGCCGGGTTAGTGGCCTCGACGCCGTCGGTGCCGTTGTGGCTGTGGTCGTTGGTGTTGTGGCGTTCGGTGGCGTCGGCCTCCTGGCGGCGAAGTGTGGGGTGCCGGCGGATGACGATGTAGAGGTGGACCGCGCCGGCAAGGGCGAGCGGGGCGATGGCGGACAGCGCACCGACGGTGAGGTCGCCCAGCCTGAGACCGTCGCCTTGGTGGCTCTGCTGGTTGAGGCGTACGGCGTGCAGGGCGTTGGCCCAGATGCTCGTCACGGTGGCCAGTCCGACGAGCGCCCACACGTACGCGCGGGAGCGCAGAGGGGCGGTGCGCAGCATGAGCAGGGCGCCGCCCCCGATGGCGATGAACCCGTCGATCACGAGCGGGAAGGCGTAGGTGAGCAGCCCGCGGATGTGGATGGCGACGGCCATCTGCCGCAGGGCATCGTAGGAGAGCGCGAAGGCGAACGCGGCGAGCAGGGCGATGCCGAGGCGGATGGCGGCGGTGCCCGGTATGGCGGGCCTGGTGTTGCTGAGGGAGGTCAAGCGGAGGTTCTCCAGGTGGGGTTGGGCGGCGGCCAACCGATGCGGGGAAGGGGTGGCCGCCGTGTGGTGCGGTGACTCGTACCACTCGTTGCATGCCTGGTCAGAGCAGGTACGAGTGGCGTGGTGATGTCGACTCGACTCGTTGCGGGCCTCGCACTCGTCCCCGCGCTGACCTGCGCGGGGACGAGTGCGACGAGTCGAGTCGGGTCAGGCTGCGGTGCCGGGGAGCGGCTCAGCCACCGGCTGAGCCGACTCGGCCGGAGGCTTCGGCTCGGGGCAGTAGCGCTTCCAGGCGTCGAGGAACTGATTCCGTGCGAAGCCCTTGGCTTGGGTGCCGTCGGGGAAGCGGCGGTTGGCCGAGCTGATGCCGTAGGGCTTGAGCAGCAGCTGTAGGGCGCGCGGGGTCATGCCGTTGGCGCCGTACTCCGCCCATGGCGCTTCCTTGTCCGCGTTGAGGTGCTCTAGCAGGCGCTTTGTGCCCAGTACCGCCGGATCGTTCTCGGCGGCGAAGGCCCGGCGGATGCCGACCAGGAGGCGGGTCCGCGTCCCGCCCTCCTCGTCCTGCCCAGCCTCGTAGTCGGTCATGACGCGGCAGGCGGTGCGGACCAGCGTGGGCCACTCGCCACCGGCGAGGTCGGCGATGACTACCAGGGGCTCCCAGGTGTCCGCCGCGCGGTCATCCACCGGCATGGCCGGCTCCATGTCCATCGCCTGTGCGTGCAGCGGCTGCAGCCAGGCGGTGAGCCGGTCGCGGATCGCGTGCAGGGCAGGGGTGTCGCGAACGGTGCGGAAGTGCGCCACCTTCTCCCCGTCCGCCCGGCGGCGCATGCGGATGACCACAGACCGGTCCATGACCGTGTCCGGCAGGTCGCCGATCCCGGCGAGCGCCGCCATGGCGAAGGTGGGGAACTTCTGCGGCTTGTGCTCAGGCCCGGACACCCGCAGCGTCGGCCGGTTGCGCTGGTGGCCCGCGTTGATCAGGCCGCGCACCTCCTCGTTCTTCTCCGCCGCCTTGGTGGTGCCGAAGAGGGTGTCGGCCTCGTCGACCAGGAGCGTGATCGGGTCATCGTCGTCGATCGACCGGAAGATCGCCGCCGGGCTGGCGTTGACCGTGATCAGGGGGTTGTGCACCGTCTCGGTGATCACGTCCAGCAGCCTCGACTTGCCGCACCGCTTCTCTGGCGCGACGATCGCCAGGCGCGGCGCGTGCTGCCACGCACGCTGCAGGTGCGTAGCCGCAACCCACAGCGTCACCGCTGTGAGGGCCTCCTCGCTCGGCATCGCCACGTACCGCTTGATCTGCGCCCGCAGATCAGCCAGCACCTCCTCGCCCTCCCGCAGAGGGCCCATGGGCGCCCTACCGCTCATCATCGGAGGCTTTGGTGCCGACGGCTGATCCCCCGCAACGCGCCCCGGCTGCTCATCGGCATCTGCGTCTTGCTCATCGAGCAGATGGGCTCCCGGCTGACCAGGGATCGCGGCCTTCGGCCAGACGGCCTCGGCGGGTGTGGAATGGGCTGGCGCGGAATGCGCATCGGGTGTCGTAGGTTGCACAGGGCAGCTCCTCATCTGGCGGTTACGGGCTTGCCCGCCCTTGCCGCCGGGTTGGTTCACGTGAAGCCGTGCAGGGGTGTTGCTCGGGCCTCCGGCGTTGCCCCGCCGGAGGCTCACCCACGTCACGCGGCTGCTCGACCGCGGCGAGGGACCACGGACAGTACGTCCACGCCCCGCCGCAGTCCAGCGCTTCTGTGTCAGCTCAGCGCAGACACGCCTGCTACGGTGCCCTGCTCTCACGCCGCCAGGCCCAGCAGTTCCAGCAGGTCCGCCGTCACCACTCGGTAGGCGTTGCCCAGCCGCAGCACCTTGCACGGGTACTGGCCGCGCTTGGCCAACGCATAGCCCTTGCTCCTCCCCAACCCGAGTGCCCGGCTTCCTGTTTCCAGGTCAACGGCAGCAGGGAGGGCGAGAAGGTCCTCCCGACTCATCCCCTGCGGCCGCCCGGTCATCGCGTCCTCGCGCATGCAGTGCGCCCCTTTCGGTACAGCCCTCGGCGAACGCGGGTGTCACGTCCGGCTCCAGGCGTCTACCAACCAGGATGACCGAGCTAATGTGTCTACATGACACAACGCAGATCCGATGATGAAGAGGACGACGTTCCCGAGTGGGCGGACCGCGTCAAGGCCAACGTGGCCGGCGAAGTCCGGCGGAGAAGAAAGGACATGGGATGGAGCGCGCAAGACCTGGCGGACCAGTGCGAGCGGCTCGGGCATCCCATCCCGCGCAACGTGATCGCCAACATGGAGTCCGGACGCAGGGCCAATCTCCCGCTGGTGGACGTCATGGTCCTGGCCGCCGCCCTGGAGACCTACCCGGCATGCCTGATCTTCCCCGTTGGCTACGTCGACCAGACGCAGGAACTCCCCTTCCAGGACCTCGTCCCCACCCGGGAAGCGCTACAGCGCTTCACAGGCGAGCAGGAGGTGCCCGGGTACGACGCCGGCCTGCTCCCCGACTTCGAGCTTCACGACAGCCTCGTGCGCACCGCGCTCGCCGCGCTCGAAGAGGAAGAGCAGGCGCGGTTCGCAGCCAGGACCGCGACCGGACGCGCCCAGCATGAAGAAGCCGAGCGCAAGCGAACGCAGTACGCCGACCAGGCCATCTCCGCCAAGTACAAGCTCCGCTCCCTCCGTCGGGACATCCGCGACGAAGGAGCCACCCCACCTGGTCTGCCACCCGCATTGGGCGACGTCGACCCGCCCGAACCGGATATCGAAACCACTCAGGAGGAACGCCTTTGAAGGGCTCCACCCACCGCCGCTGCTACTGCCGCGACCCCAAGACCGGCAAACCGCTCGGCAAGAACTGCCCCAAGCTCTCCAGCCGCAAGCACGGCTCGTACTCCATCCGTCAGGAGCTCCCGCCCCGCGAGGACGGCACGCGCCGCTCCTTCAGCCGCGCCGGCTACGAGTCGCTCAAGGCTGCCCAGGCCGACCTCGACCACATACGCGCGCTCCTCGGGCTCGCCGAATCCGACGACCCCGAGGGGCTTGCTCAGATCGCCGCGCTGCTGGAGAAGGTGGCTGACGAGAAGGCGCCATTGCCGGACATCGAGGCGACCCGGCGCCGCCTCAGCCACGGCCTCGACCTGACCAGCAGGCTCACCGTCGGCGAGTGGCTGGACATGTGGCTGGCGGGCAAGAAGGGGCGGCAGAGCGCCATCAGCCGCGATGAGAGCAACATCCGGGTCCATCTCAAACCGCGTATCGGGGACCTGCGGATGGACCGTCTCCGTGTCAGCCACCTGTCGGAGATGTTCGAGGCCATTGCCGAGGCCAACGTCGAGATCGCTGAGGGTAACGCCGCGCGCCGCAAGGCGTTCGAGGACCTTGCCCAAATCCCTTGGAAGGGGCGTGAGCATCGCGCCCGCCGCAAGGCGATGAAGGCGGCCATCGCCGAGATGGAGCCCTACCGCCGCATCGTGGGGCCCGCTACGCGCCAGCGTGTGCGCTCCACGCTGCGGGCCGCGCTGAACGCCGCGATCGCGCAGCAGCTGATCACCTTCAACCCGGCTGCCCACGTCGAGTTGGAAGCGGGCAAGCGCCCCAAGGCGCTCGTGTGGACCGAGGAACGCATCCTTCACTGGAAGCGGACCGGAGAGAAGCCCTCACCGGTGATGGTCTGGACGCCGGAGCACACCGGCCTCTTTCTCGACCACGTCGCGGAGGACCGCCTGTACGCGCTGTGGCACCTGATCGCCTTCCGTGGGCTGCGGCGCGGCGAGGCGTGCGGTCAGAGGTGGGCCGACACGCGCCTGGACGCCGGGCTCATCACCGTCGCCAAACAGCTCGTCGTGGACGGCTGGGAGGTGTATGAGGACGATCCCAAGACCGATGCCGGCGCGCGCACCATCGCGCTCGACTCGGACACCGTCCAGGCCCTTCAACGGCACCGCGTCCAGCAGGACAAGGACCGCAAGGAGTGGGGGAGCGCCTGGGTGGAGACCGGGCGGGTCTTCACCCGCGAGAACGGCGAGCTGCTCCACCCTGCCAACGTCACCCGGCGGTTCATCGAGCTGTACGAGGAGATCGGCCTCCCGCCGATCCGGCTGCACGACCTGCGCCACGGAGCGGCGACTCTCGCCCACGCGGCCGGGGCCGACCTGAAGGGCATTCAGGAGATGCTCGGCCACTCCTCCATCACGATCACGGCGGACACGTATACGAGTCTGCTCCCCGAGGCGGATCTGGCGATCGCCGAGGCCGCGGCCAGGCTTGTGCCTCGCACGCGCGCCGCCACCGAGGACACCGCCTTGGCATCCGAGCCCGAGTCCGATGAGGTCGAGAAGACGGATCCCGAGCCTGAAAAGGCTGACGAACTCTGTCAGGAGTCCATGCCGGACCGTGCTGATCCGTCGGGCGGAAATCCGGGGCCTGGCGACCCGTCCGCTCACGCACCGCTCACGCATACGGCCCCGGACGAGGAGTCCGAGGCCGAATAGAACGCCTTCCTGGGGGAGAAACCCCAGGTCAGCGGCTTAAAGCGCTGTGCCCCCGGCAGGATTCGAACCTGCGACACCCGCTTTAGGAGAGCGGTGCTCTATCCCCTGAGCTACGGAGGCATGGGATGGAACCCCTGACAGGGTAGCTGATGGGTTCGCTGGAGATTGCTTGTGTGGGGGGTGGCGGGATGGCGGGGTGGTGGGCGTGGTCCGGGGGAGGGGGGCCGCCGTTGGGGGTCAGCCGCCGATGTGCCAGCTGACTGTGCCGTCCGTGGTGGTGAGGAGGGCGAGGATGAGGAGGTCGGTGGCGCCGAGGGTGAGGCCCAGGAGGGCGCGGCCGCGGCGGGTGGTGCCGCGGGTCAGGGCCAGGGTGCCGAGGACCAGGGCGCAGGGGCCGAGGAGGAGGTTGAGGACCAGGGTGCCGAGCAGGCCGAGGATGAAGGAGGCCACGGCCATGCCGTCCGCGTGACGGCGGAGGCGGGAGGTGGCCGGGTCGGCGGGCCGGGCGGGCCGGGCCGGCTGGGCCGGGTCGGCGGGCCGGGCCCCCTCGGTGGGCTGGGCCGGATGAGTCCCCTCGGTGGGCTGGGCTCCCTCGGCCGGCTGGGCCGGTGTTGTGTGGATGGCTTTGCTGAGCGTGGTCATCGGGAGGTCACCTCGTCGTTGTGGCGGCGTTCGCGGAGGAAGAAGACGAGCAGCCAGCCGGCGATGACGGCGGCCGCGGCGAGGGTGACCGGGACGGGGAGGTGTGCCGCGGTGCCCAGCAGGATCCCCATCAGGAGGAGGGCTGCGACGAGGAAGAGCATGATCTTCCTTTCCGATTCCAGAGGACAGTTGTTCACTCAGTTCCTTCAGTCTACGACCGCCGCCGGGTGGAGTAGTTCGGAGAACGGTTGTTTACTGGATGACATGAGTCACAGTCTTGGAGTCCGGCAGGCCCAGAAACAGAAGACCCGTCAGGCGTTGCTCGACGCGGCGCTCGGGCTGCTGGAGGAGCAGAGCCTGAGCAGCCTGGGGTTGCGGGAGGTCACGCGGGTGGTGGGGGTCGCCCCGACCGCGTTCTACCGGCACTTCCGGGACATGGGGGAGCTGGGTGTCGCCCTGGTCGAGGAGGCGTTGGGGAGTCTGCATGTGATGGTGCGGGCGATCCTCGCCGAGCAGGACGGGGCCGAGGAGCGGATCGACCGTACTGTCGCGGTCGTACAGCAACATGTGCGCCACCATCCGCTGCACATCCGGTTCGTGGCGCGTGAGCGGCACGGCGGGGTGCGGGATGTGCGGCTGGCCATCGCGGGGGAGCTGGACCGGTTCGCGGAGGAGGTCGCGGCGGCGCTCAAGTCCCAGCCGGTGTCGGAGGGCTGGCGCGATGACGATGTGCGGATGCTGGCCGAGCTGTACGTGGACCGCTTGGTGACGACGGCCGCGGCGCTGCTCGATGCCGAGGCGGACGGCGCGGAGGGGGCGGCCGAGCAGGTCGTACGGGTGGCACGGCGTCAGCTGCGGCTGATCAGCGTCGGCCGGCGGCACTGGCTGGCGGAGGGGAGGGGGAAGGGGGAGGGAGGGGAGTAAGGCGGGACTTTGTGGACACACCTAGGCGCGTGCCGGGGTTACGCGTACGCGGTAGGTGCCGTCCGGGTTTTCCGTGAGGACCGTGACGGCTGCGCCGGTGGTGCGGTCGGTGTAGGTGTCGCCGGGGCGGAAGGTGGCGTCGGTCAGTTCCGGGTCGACGTATTTGTTGTCGCGGTAGCAGCCGCCGCTGTGCGGGGTGGCGTCCACGACGCGGAGCGGGCCGCGGCCCGAGGGCACGTGGGTGGCGACGCGGTAGATGAGGACGCCGGGGCGGCAGACCGTCGGGTCCAGGAGGCCGCGGGTGCGGGCCTCGGCCACCAGGGCGGTGTGCGGGGAGGTCGGGATGACGACGATCTTGGTGCCGCCGCGGGCGGAGACCGGGGTGAGGGTGTGCTCGCCGGGTGTGCCGCGGTGGGGGACGCAGTGCACCTGATCGGCGGAGAGCCAGCCGAGTTTCCACTTGTGCCAGCCGACGAAGTCATTGCTCGGCCCCCAGTCCTCGTCCATCGGGTCCCAGTGCCCTGCGGGGGGCGGGGCGTCGCGGCCGTCCGTGAAGTAGAGGTCGGGCAGGCCGAAGCTGTGGGCGTTCTCGTGGTTGAGGACGCGGAAGGCGCTCACCCCGGTTTGCCGGCTCCAGATGAATGACGCATTCCGGAACGGCACCCCGTCGTCGGTCCGCAGCCCCATGTCGCCCCCGCTGAAGGTCACCGAGAGGACCGTACGGGTGGCGGGCGGCCCCGCGTTGGGGGTGGCGATGATGTTGATGACGTCGTAGTCGCGGAAGTCGACGAGGGGGTCGACAGTGCGTACGACTTCCCGGGAGAGGGCGTGGTAGCCGCCGTCCGAGGCCGGGTCGAAGCCGGCGCCGCGCTGGATGCCGTACGCCGCGAGCGGCCGGGACATCCGGATCCACCGGAGCAGCGGCCTGGGGTGGTAGGTCAGCCGGCCGTACGAGCTGGTGCGGAAGTAGTCCGTCGCGGCCGGGAAGAACTCGGCGAAGCGCTCGTCGGGGGACATCGTGGCGCGGGCGTCCGGGAAGTCGATGAAGAGGGTGAGCGCCTCCACGGTGCCGGACGAGCGGGAGAAGCCGGCGGGGGTCTCGGCGGATTCGGCGACGTCGTCGCTGATGCCGCGCAGCGCACACGGGCCGCTGGGCGGGGCGCCGGGCACCGAGGGTATGGCTACGGCGCTGGGCGGTGAGCCCAGGGCTATGGCCGCGGCGGCGGTGGCCGCGCCTGCGGCCAGGACCGCGGAGACCTTGTGCTTCATATCGATCACCTTGGGTCGGCGGGTGATCGCTCGCGCGCGGGATTACGTCAACTGGAGTCATGGCGGGGTCGGGTGGGGGCGGGGAGAGGCGGACCTGCCCGCCGGCCAAGGATGTGGCCCAGGTCACGTACAGGCATGGAAATATCCGGGGACGGTGTCCCCGTTTAACCAGGCGTCCGGGTGAAACGGGGAGCCGGTCCCCGGTTCATGCGGGTTATCGATACCGCACCGGGACCCAGCCGTCGGATGCACCGACAGAGAAGAGGAGCGAGCCGCCGTGACCGCCGTCGCCGCAGGGGTGAAGTCCGGGAAGCAGGAGCAGCAGCCCCGGCTGCGGGCCGATGCACTGCGCAACCGGGAGCGGATCATCGCGGCCGCCCGCGAGACGATGGTCGAGTTCGGGGCCGAGGTCCCGCTCGATGAAATCGCCCGGCGCGCGGGTGTCGGCAATGCGACGCTCTATCGTCACTTCGCCGATCGCCTGGAGTTGATCCACCACGTCACGCTGTCCGTCATGTCCCGTACGGCGGACCGCGCGGAGAGCGCCCTTGCCGAGGAGCCCGATGCCTTCCAGGCGCTGCGGCGCTTCGTCCACGCCGCGGTGGAGGAGCGGATCGGGGCGTTGTGCCCGCTGCTCTCCGATGGCGTCGACCGGGACCATCCCGAGCTGTGCGCGGCGCGGGACCGTCTCGAAGCGGCCGTCGAGGCCGTCATGGGCGCCGCACGCGACAGTGGTCAGCTGCGCACCGACATCGCCGTCGGTGACCTGATGGTCGCGATCACCCAGCTCACCCGTCCGCTGCCGGGCAGCCGCTGTCCGAACTTCGACCAGTTCGTGCACCGGCATCTGCAACTGTTCCTGGACGGCCTCCAGGCCCCCGCCCGCTCCGAACTCCCCGGCGCCGCCGCCACTTTGGATGACTTGAGGCGCCGCTCGTAAGCCGGCGGGCGCCGCACCGCCGACCGTCACCCCCCTCCCCGTCCATCCTTCGCCCCTCTCTCCGTCCCGTCTCCTTCACTCCCCTCCATTCCCCTCCCCTCCCCGTCCCGTCCTTCGCTCTCGTTCGCTCACGCACCAGTAGGTGGATCCCGCCATGCCTGAAACAGCCCCGTCCGTCGATCCCCGGCGCTGGAAAGCGCTGATATTCATCGCTCTCGCCCAGCTGATGGTCGTGCTCGACGCGACCATCGTGAACATCGCGCTGCCCTCCGCCCAGCAGGATCTCGGCATCAGCGACGCCAACCGGCAGTGGGTGATCACCGCCTACGCACTGGCCTTCGGCGGTCTGCTGCTCTTCGGCGGGCGCGTCGCCGACCTGTGGGGACGGAAGCGGACCTTCATCATCGGGCTGGTCGGATTCGCGGTCGCCTCCGCGCTCGGCGGGGCCGCGGGCGACCAGGGGATGCTGTTGGGCGCGCGTGCCCTCCAGGGCGTCTTCGGTGCGCTGCTGGCGCCGGCCGCGCTGTCGCTGCTCGCGGTGACCTTCACCGAGGCCAGGGAGCGGGCCAAGGCGTTCGGCATCTTCGGTGCGATCGCCGGTGGTGGCGGCGCCGTGGGGCTGATCCTCGGCGGGGTGCTGACCGAGTACATGAACTGGCGCTGGACCTTCTTCGTCAACATCCCGTTCGCCGTGGTCGCCGCGACCGGCGCCTTCCTGGTCATCCGTGAGCCCGCGGAGGGCCGTAACCCGTCCCGGCTGGACATCCCCGGCGTCATCCTGGCCACCCTCGGCCTGGTCTCGCTGGTCTACGGGTTCACCCGCGCCGAGTCGGACGGCTGGCTGGCCGGGCCGACGCTCGGTCTGTTCGCCGCGGCGGCCGTGCTGCTGCTGGCGTTCGTGCTGGTCGAGGCGAGGGTGAAGGCCCCGCTGCTGCCGCTGCGGGTGCTCACCGACCGGAACCGCGCCGGTGTCTACGCCTCGCTGGGCCTGGCCGTGATCGGCATGTTCGGCCTCTTCCTCTTCCTGACCTACTACCTCCAGATCGTGAAGGGCTACACCCCGGTCACCACCGGCCTGGCCTTCCTCCCGATGATCGTCGGCATGGTCACCGGCTCCACGCAGATCGGCGCCCGGCTGATGACCCGCGTCCGCCCGCGGCTGCTGATGGCGCCCGGTTTCACGGTCGCCGCGCTCGGCATGCTGGTGCTGACCCGGATCGATCTGGACACGTCCTACCCCGCGCTGATCCTGCCCGGCTTCCTGCTGATGGGCCTGGGCATGGGTACGGCGTTCATGCCGGCCATGTCGCTGGCCACGCACGGTGTCCAGCCGCGCGACGCCGGTGTCGCCTCCGCGATGGTCAACACCTCGCAGCAGGTGGGCGGCGCGATCGGTACGGCGCTGCTGAACACCATCGCGGCCAGCGCCACCACCGCGTACGCCACCTCGCACGCGACCGGTGCGCGCTCGGCCGACCTGCTCAAGCTCCAGTCGATGGTGCACGGCTACAGCACCGCCATCTGGTGGGCGGTCGGCATCCTGGCCCTGGCGGGCGTGATCGCCTTCACCTTCATCAACACCGGGCGGCCGGGTGCCGGTTCACCGGCGGCCTCCTCGGCCGACGGCGAGAGCACGGTCCTGGGCTCGTCGGAGGGCGACGGCCAGGTCCAGGTGCCGGTGATGGCGCACTGAGCGGGCGGCTACGGGCCGTACGGCGTCCCGCTGGGGCGCCGTACGGCCCGTGGCTCACACGGCGTCGGCCGCTCCCGGTTCCGCTGATCCGTCAGCGCAGCCAGGGGAGGTCGGCGCCTTTCGGTTGCAGCCCTTCGGTCATCACTTGGCAGATCTCGGCGAGTTGGCCGACCTGCTCCGGGGAGAGGCGGTCGAAGATCGCGGAGCGTACGGCGGCGACATGTCCGGGGGCGGCCTTCTCCAGGACCCGCATCCCCTCGTCCGTGAGCAGGGCGTTCTGGCCCCGCTTGTCGGACGGGCAGTTCTCGCGCCGTACCCAGCCGTTCCGCTCCAGGCGCGCGACCGCGTGCGAGAGCCGGGAGCGGGTGATCTTGGCGTTCTGAGCCAGCTCGGTCATCCGCATCCGGCGCCGCGGTGCCCGGGAGAGCTGGACGAGCAGGCCGTAGTAGACGTGCGGCATCCCCGCGTCCCGTTGCAGCTGGCGGTCGAGGTGGTCCTCCAGGAGCGTGGTGGCGTGGAGGTAGCACTGCCAAGCGAATTGCTCCTCGTCGCTGAGCCAGCGCGGCTCGGCTGCGGGTTCGTTGCTCATACCATCCACTCTCTCACCACTCGGAGAGTTATTTAAGTTTTAACAACGTCTCTTTATGCCCAAATCCGGACACTTGAAACTTCAAGCATGTGGTCATGTCGATGCTGCGGTCATCCGCACCCACTACTGCCAAGTGTGACGCCGTGGAGCAGCGATGTGCGTAAAGGGCGGCCCACGATCTGCCGGCATCCGCGGGCCGGCCGTCAGTCGGCCTGGTCGATCAGTGCCATGGCGTTCAGGGCGGCCGACAGGGCGCGGGCATCGCCGTCCTCGGAGGCCGCCGCGACGTCCAGAGCGGTGTCGGCGAACTTGATCACATGCTCGTCGCCGTGGGTGACCGCCCGCGCGAAGACCTCCTCGGATGTGAGCCCCTCGGCGCTCGGTGCCGGGCGCGCGGTGTCCGCGGCGTACAGCGTGGTGAGCGCGGAGGCCGCTGCCCAGGCCACCGCGAACGAGCTCGCCCAGAGCTCCCGGGGGAGCGCGGGCAGGGTGCGCAGCACCGCGTTCGGCGCGGTGGCGGCGTGCACCAGCAGGATGCCGTGACCATGGCCGTGGTCCGCGTAGTTGAGGGTGGCGGCCCGTACGAGCGCGGTCAGGCCCTCGCGTGCGGCTTCCGGGTCCTCGGGGACGTGCAGCGATTCGGGGGTGCTCAACCAGCCGGAGATGTGCGGGAGTTGGGCGTAGCCGTTCAGGGGTGTCAGGTTCCGCCCGGTGATGCGGGGGAGGGCGGTCAGGGTCTCGGCCGGGGTGGCGCTGCCCTGGGGGCGCACCGTGGTGGGCAGCAGCAGATGGCGGGCGGCCCAGTAGCCGAGGGCGTGCGCGAGCTCCGCGATCCGTGCCTCGTCCTCCCCCTCCGACAGCAGGCTGCGTACGGCATGGCCCACGCGGATGACGGGGTGGGTGGCGGCGCCGGCGATGCCGGGCAGCAGCCGCGGCCACCACTCGGCGAGGAGCGCACGCCAGGGGCGCTCGGCGATCCGCTCGGTGAAGTAGCCGGTCCAGTCGGTGACCCGGCCCGGATCGCCCAGTGCCTGCTGCCAGTTGGCGTCGGTGATACGGCCTCGCGGAGCCGGTACGTCCTCCAGCTTCCGCGCGTAGGTGTCTAGCCAGCGGTGGACGGTCCGGGCCTGGCCGTTACGGACCATGGCTTCGACGGCCATCGGGCCGTGGTTGCTCAGATAGCCCCCGAACTCGGGGCCGGCGGTGTGCAGCGGCTCCCCGCGTCCCGTAGCCATACCGGACAGGAGGTGTCGGGTATCGGGGGGAGGGTGCTGCCATGACGCGTGAGAGCAGTAGTGGGGAAGGTGTCGGGAGTGGTGTGGGCGGTGCGGTCGGCTGGTCGGGGGTGGAGGCGGCGGTTCCGGAACTCGCCCGGCGGGTGCGGGAGCGGTTCGGGGCGCACCGGCATCACGTCCTGGCGACCGTACGGAAGGACGGCGCGCCGCGGCTCACCGGTCTGGAGGCGGACTTCCGCCACGGGGAACTGTGGCTGGGCATGATGACCGGCTCCCGGAAGGTCGCCGATCTGCGGCGCGACCCCCGGTTCTCGCTGCATGCCAATCCGGGGCCGGGCGCCGATCTGGCGGGCGGGGACGTACGGGTGTCCGGGCGGGCCGTGGAGGTGACCGACCCTGATCAAGTCGCGCGCTACGCGGCGGCGGTGCAGCCACCGGAGCCGTTCCATCTGTTCCGCGCGGAGCTGACGGAGGTGGTGCGGACGTCCACCGAGCGCCCGTATTTGGTGGTGGAGATCTGGGCGCCGGGGCGGGGGTCGCGCATCATCCGGCGGACCTCCAACGACCCGGCGCAGCAGGTGGAGTGAGGGGGCGGGCGGCCTGGCTCAGCGGATGTCGCGGGCCCGGGGGCGGCCGTCGTCGGGTTCGAGGTGCCAGCTGATGACGCGGTGCGGATGGACGCGGATCACGTCGTTGCTGAAGAAGTCGGGGGCCATCGGCGGCGCGTCGAGGGTCAGCAGTTCGGCCCGGCCGCGGATCTCCACGCCGCGGCCCCAGCCGGGCGCGACCGGGTCGTCGGCCGGGGCCATGTCGTCGATGACCAGGGAGACTTCGGGGCGGGCCTGGGCGTTGCGGTACTTCTGACTGCGCCGCAGTGCGGGCCCGCCGATGTCGAGGGTGTCGTCGTCGTTCAGCACGAAGCCGACCGGGCGTACCTGGGGCCCGCCGCCGGGCCCGATGGTCGCCAGACGGGCCAGTGGCCGGCCGGCGAGGTAGGCGCGCTCCGTGGGAGTGAAGACCTTGCCGGCGGTGCCGGGGGCGGACGCCGTCGTGGCGGGCGGGGCGGCGGCGTCCGGTGCCGAGGCGTCCGACGTATCCGAGGCGTCCGAGGTGTGCGGCGTCGAGCCGTGGGAGGGCGTGGTCATGTCGCTGACGCTAGGACCTCAAGTGCAATTGAGGTCAAGGGCGGGCTCTCGGTTGAGGTCAAGGGGCGGGCCCTCAGTGGGTGGCCGCCGGCAGTCGGTGGGCCCGGTCGCGCTTGGGCGGGTGCTGCTCGTGCGGCCGGTGGAGGCCGTGGGGCTCGCGGACGCGGTGGGTGCGGAAGACGTAGAGGGCGGCCACGAACATCACGGCGCCCATGGTGAGGCCGAAGGCGCACGACTTGAGGATCGCTTCGCCGCCGAGGCTGTAGACCCAGCCCATCGAGCAGCCGAAGAGCACACCGTAGGCGGCCGCCCGGGTCTCGGTGATCAGGGTCGACTGGAAGTGGGCCACCACCAGGCCCAGTACGCCCGACACCACCGCCCCGGCCAGCCCGTACAGCACGGCCTGACCGCCCTTGATGCCGGCGGTGTGGGTGCGGAAGATGATGAAGCAGCCGAAGGCGATCGCCGTGATGATCGGCAGTGTCACCGTCGGCGGGAGGTGCCTGGCCCGTTCCTTCATCCCGGCCATTCCCGAGGCCCGCGGCAGCGCACGGGCGTCGGTCGTCGCGCCGTGTTCGGGTTCGACGGTGCCGTGGGAGCGGGCGGCCCTCGCGCCGTGCCGCTGGGCGTGCTGGTCCATGGCGGGCTCCTCTCGGTTCCCCCCGCTGCCCCTCCTGTCCAGGCGACACCCGGGCGCCGCCCGCGGCAACCGGAACGGCGGGCGACGCTGCCGGGGGCGGCGCGGGGAGCCGGCGACCGGAGGGTTCAGCCCAGGTCCTTCTGGTACCAGGCCACGTCCCAGTAGCGGTCGAATTTGCGGCCCACCTCCGTGTACGTACCGATGTGCCGGAAGCCGAAGCGGGTGTGGAGGCGGGTGGATGCCTCGTTCGGCTGGGTGATCCCGGCGTAGGCGCGGTGCACGTCCTCGTCGGCCAGCGCCTCGAACAGGGCCTTGTACAGGAGCGTGCCGATGCCGCGGCCGGCGGCGTCCGGGGCGCAGTAGACGGTGACCTCGACGGACGGGGCGTAGGCGGCCTTCGGGCGGAACGCGCTGCTGGTGGCGTAACCGAGCAGCGTGCCGGCCGGGTGCCCGGGCCCGGGGGCCGCCGGGCCCGCGGAGAGACCGTGCGCCGGCCCGTTGTGCGGGTTTTTCGTCCGTTCTGTCGCCTCTTGGGCAACCAGAAGACGGTGCGGGCCGTCTTGGGGATGGGAGAGCAACCACGGGCGGCGCTGGTCCGGAGTGAAGGGCTCCAGGTCGAACGTGATGGAGGTCTCACGGATGTAGTGATTGTAAAGATCAGTAAGGGCTGGAAGGTCCGCTTCGACGCCCGCTCTGACCTGCACTTCCCCGTGTTGTTGCAGCATGTGGCCTCCTTAATGGGGCCGCAGGGTACTGCATGATCAGAAAAATAGCGGGGCCTCCTGGGAATTCTGTCCGGATTCCAGCCGTTGTTTCCTTCGGACGGGCCTCGCGGCGAGCATCGGCTTCGATGCCACCATCCGGCCCGCCCACCGTCCCGCGACCGACTCATCGCAAAGGGAGCACACGCATGGCAACCCGTGCCGTCGCCCGCCGTCAGGAAAGCAGCAGCGGTTCTGACGGGGCCCACAGTGTTCGCGCCGTAGGCGGGGAGATCGCCGACCGCGACCTGGTCGGCATGTACCTCGACGAGATCGCGCGTACGCCACTGCTCGACGCGGCCAAGGAGGTGGAGCTGTCCCAGACCATCGAGGCGGGCGTCTACGCCCAGCAGATCCTGGACGGCGAGGTCACCGACGGCAATGCCGCAGGCGCCGGCCGCGAGGAGCTGGCGGCGCTGGTCGAGGAGAGCGCCAGGGCCAAGGACGTCTTCATCCGTTCCAACCTCCGCCTGGTGGTGGCCGTCGCCCGCCGCTACCCGCGCGCCGGGCTTCCCCTGCTGGACCTCATCCAGGAGGGCAACGCCGGTCTGGTGCGTGCCGTGGAGAAGTTCGACTACACCAAGGGCTTCAAGTTCTCGACGTATGCGACGTGGTGGATCCGCCAGGCCATCACCCGCTCCATCGCCGACCAGTCACGCACGATCCGGCTGCCCGTGCACCTCGTCGAGGAGCTGGGCCGAATACGCCGGGTGCAGCGCGAGTTCAACCGCGAGAACGGCCGGGACCCGGAGCCGGCGGAGGTCGCCGGCGAGCTGGGCTCCACGCCCGCCCGCGTCACCGACGTTCTCGACTGGGCGCGCGACCCGGTCAGCCTCAACATGTCCGTGGACGACGACGGCGACACCCAGTTCGGCGATCTGCTGGAGGACACCTCCGCGGCCTCGCCCGAGCAGTCCGTGCTCACGCTGCTGCGCAGCGAGGAGCTGGAGGACCTGATCGACCGTCTCGACCACCGCACCGCCTCGATCATCAAGGCCCGCTACGGCATCGAGGACGGCCGCGAGCGCACGCTGACCGAGGTCGGCAAGCAGCACGGCCTGACCCGTGAGCGGATCCGCCAGATCGAGAAGCATGCGCTGCTGGAGCTGAAGCGGATGGCGCATGACACGGGATTCGACGCGGCCGCGTAGCGAGTGCGTGGGTGCGCGGGTGCGCGCACCGAGAGCCGAGGTCTGGTCTGTGACGGACGAGCCCCGACGCCCCTCAAGGCGTCGGGGCTCCGTCGCGTCCGGAGTCGCCGGAGTCGCCGGAGCCGCCGGAGCCGCCGGAGCACCGGCACCTCCCCCGAGTAGGTCTCCGTTCCCCCGAGAAGATCTCCCTCCCCCGAGTAGATGTCTGTTTGAGTCCGTCTGACGCCCGGATCTGTTTACTTCACGAGGATCCGGACGTAGCATCGCGCTGGAACCACAGGATCGGGCATGAACGGACACACGCTGATGTACGCACCGGAGCGCCAGCAGGAGATTCTGCGGCTCGCCCGTGAGGGCGGCCGGGTCGATGTGCTCTCCCTCGCGGAGGAGTTCCAGGTCACCGCCGAGACCGTGCGGCGCGATCTGAAGGCCCTGGACCGGGCCGGCCTGGTGCGCAGGGTGCACGGCGGAGCCATCCCGGCCGGCCGGCTGGACTTCGAGCCCGACCTCGCCGAACGGGACGCCGTCGCCGCCGACGAGAAACAGCGCATCGCCCGGGCCGCGCTCGCCGAGCTCCCCGGCGGCGAGGGCGGGGCCGGCAGCTCCGGGAGCGTGATCCTGGACGCCGGCACCACCGCCGCCCGGCTCGCCGCCGAGATCCCGCTGGAGGCCGAGCTGACCGTCGTCACCCACGGTCTGCCGGTCGCCGCGCGGCTGGCCGACCACCCCGGGCTCACCCTCCACCTCGTGGGCGGCCGCATCCGGCGCCGCACGCGGGCCGCGGTCGACGACTGGGCGCTCCGCGCCTACCGCGAGATCAACGCCGATGTGCTGTTCCTCGCGACCAACGGCTTCTCCCCCGACGGCGGACTGACCACCCCCGACCTTGCGGAGGCCGCCGTCAAGCGGACGCTGATCACCGCCGCCCGCCGGGTGGTCCTCCTCGCCGACTCCGCCAAGTTCGGGCAGCAGCACTTCGCCCGCTTCGGCGAGCTGTCGGACGTGGACCTGCTCATCACCGACACCGGGCTGAGCCCCGACGACGCCCTCGCCATCGAGCGCGCGGGCACGGAAGTAGTACGCGCATGATCCTCACCGTCACCCCCAACCCCAGCCTGGACCGTACGTACGAGATCCCGGCGCTGGACCGCGGGGCCGTGCTCCGGGCCACCGGCGACCGGATCGACCCCGGCGGCAAGGGCGTCAATGTCTCGCGCGCGGTCGCCGCAGCCGGACACCGCACCCTCGCCGTGCTCCCGGTCGGCGGACCCGCCGGCGCGGCGCTGGCCGGGCTGCTGAGCGCCGAGGGCATCGAGGTGGCGGGGGTGCCGGTGGCCGGCCAGACCCGCTCCAACATCTCCGTCGCCGAACCCGACGGCACCCTCACCAAGATCAACGCGACCGGCCCCGAGCTGACCGCCGAGGAGTCGGAGGAGCTGCTCGCCACGGTCGGCGAGCGGTCCGTGGGCGCCGACTGGATCGCCTGCTGCGGCAGCCTCCCGCGCGGCCTGGCCCCCGAGTGGTACGCGGAGCTGGTCGCCCGCACCCACCGGGTCGGCGCCCGGATCGCCCTGGACACCTCGGGTCCCTCGCTGACCGCGGCGCTGCGCGAACGCCCCGACGTCGTCAAGCCGAACGCCGAGGAGCTCGCCCAGGCCGTCGGCCGCCCGCTCACCACCCTCGGCGACGTGGTCAAGGCCGCCGAGGAACTGCGCGCCCGGGGCGCCCGCGCCGTACTGGCCTCCCTGGGAGCCGACGGCCAGCTCCTGGTCGACGAGGAAGGCGCCTACTACGGCAGCGCCCCGGTCACCGCCGTCCGCAGCAATGTCGGCGCGGGCGACGCCTCACTGGCGGGCTTCCTCACCGCGGGCGGCACGGGCCCGAGGGCGCTGGCCGTCGCCCTGGCCCACGGCGCGGCCGCCGTCCAGCTCCCCGGCAGCCAGATGCCGACCCCGGACGACCTGGACCCGGCCGCCGTCCGGACCACCGACGCGATCCCGTTCGACCGGCCGCTCACGGAGCCGGCGCCATGAGCAGCGCGCACCGGGCCGGCGCCGTGACCGCCGCGTACGGAGCAGGGGTTGCCGGGTCCGCGGCCCATCCCCGCCTCCCCTCCGCCGTTCGCCCGGCCCGCCCCGGGCGGCGCCTCAGCCACCCCCCGTCCCGTCCCCACCGCCCGCACGGCGGTACCGCGTGCAAGGGAGCCCGCGATGAGTGAGCTGATCACCGCGGAACTGGTCGACCTCGACCTGTCCGCAGAAACGAAGGAAGCCGCCGCCCGGTCCCTGGCCGAACGGATGGCCGCCTCCGGTCGCGTCACCGATCTGGAGGGCTTCCTCGCGGATGTCGCCGCACGCGAGGCCCAGATGCCGACCGGTCTGGACGGCGGGATCGGCATTCCGCACTGCCGCAGCGAGCACGTCACGGAGCCGACGCTGGCCTTCGGACGCAGCGCCTCCGGTATCGACTTCGGCGCGCCGGACGGCCCCGCCGACCTGGTCTTCCTGATCGCGGCCCCGGCAGGCGGCGACGCCGACCATCTGTCGATCCTCTCGACCCTCGCCCGGCATCTGATGGACGAGACCTTCACCGGCGCGCTGCGGTCCGCCACGGCCCCGGAGCGTGCGGCGGCGCTGATCCGGGGGGACGAATCGGGGGCGGCCGAGGGGGATGCGGAGCCGGAGTCTGCGGCGGCCGGGGCGGAGGCGGAACCGCCCGCGACCGTGGCGGCGGTCGGCGGGACGCCCACCGCGGCGGCTGACGAGCGGCCCACTGCGGCGGTCGACGAGATGCCCACTGCTGCGGCCGCCGAGCCGGCCGCCGAGCCGGGCGCCGAGCCCGCCCCCGCCCAGTCCGCTACCGAGCCCGCCACCGAGCCCGCTCCCACCCCCTTCCGCATCGTCGCCATCACCTCCTGCCCCACCGGCATCGCGCACACCTACATGGCCGCCGAGTCGCTGGAGAAGGCCGGCCAGGCCGCCGGTGTCGAGGTGTTCGTCGAGACCCAGGGCTCGGCCGGGTTCCAGCGGCTCGACCCGCAGCTCATCGCGGACGCGGACGGCGTGATCTTCGCGCATGACGTCGAGGTCCGGGAGAAGGAACGCTTCGCCGGGAAGCCGACCGTCGACGTCGGAGTGAAGGCGGGCATCAACCGCCCCGCCGAACTCATCGCCGAAGTACGGCAGAAGGCCGCACACGGCGAGACCAGCGCCCCGGCGCGGGCCACCGCCCCCATGGACAAGGGCGCCGAGCCGGGCGACAACTTCGGCACCCGGCTGCGCAAGTGGCTGATGACCGGCGTCAGTTACATGGTGCCGTTCGTCGCCGCGGGCGGCCTGCTCATCGCGCTCGCCTTCGCCATCGGCGGCTACACGATCAACAAGGCGCCGTCCGTCGCCGAGCACTTCCTCTGGACCGAGTCCGCCAGCTGGGCGGCGCTGCTCTTCCAGATAGGCAGCGTCGCGTTCGGCTTCCTCGTCCCCGTCCTGGCCGGCTTCATCGCGTACGGCATGGCGGACCGGCCGGGCCTGGTCCCGGGCTTCGTCGGCGGCGCCATCGCGCTCACCATCAACGCGGGCTTCCTCGGTGGCCTGATCGCCGGCCTGCTCGCGGGCGCCGTGGTGATGGCGATTCAGCGGGTCCGTATCCCACCGGTGCTGCGCGGCATCATGCCGGTGGTGGTCATCCCGCTGATCTCCGCGGCGATCGTCGGCTTCCTGATGTTCCTGGTGATCGGCAAGCCGATCGCCGCGCTGCAAAAGGGCCTGACGGACTGGCTGTCCGGACTCACCGGCGCCAACGCGATCATTCTGGGCGTGATCCTCGGCCTGATGATGTGCTTCGACCTCGGCGGCCCGCTCAACAAGGTGGCGTACGCCTTCGCGGTCGGCGGCCTCGCCAACCCCAACGAGGGCAGCCTCAAGGTCATGGCCGCGGTGATGGCGGCCGGCATGGTCCCGCCGCTGGCGATGGCGCTGGCCACGACCGTCCGGGGCCGGCTCTTCACCAAGGCCGAACGGGAGAACGGCAAGGCGGCCTGGGTGCTCGGCGCCTCCTTCATCACCGAGGGCGCGATCCCCTTCGCCGCCGCCGACCCGCTGCGCGTCATCCCCTCCGCGATGGCCGGCGGCGCGGTCACCGGAGCCCTGTCGATGGCCTTCGGCTGCACCCTCCGCGCCCCGCACGGCGGCATCTTCGTCGTCCCCCTGATCGGCCAGCCCTTCCTCTACCTCCTCGCCATCGCCGCGGGCGTGGGCGTCAGCACCGCCCTGGTGATCCTCCTCAAGGGCCTGCGGAAGCCGTCCCCCACCCAGCCGGCGCCTTCCCCGGCCGACACCCCGAACGAGGTACCGGCGGCCGCCTGATCGCTGCCGCTTCTGTCTGCCGCCTCTGTCTGCCGCCGTTTCCCTGCCCGAGCCCCTGGCGGACCACTACCGTGCGTATTCCGGCCCTTACGGGAATGGGGCCGGAATTGGGCACGAATGCCGCTCGTCCGCGGTAATTCGTCGCCACGCACCGTTAGTTCCACACCTTCCACGGAGGAGGTCGCCATGCCGCCGAGGCGAGCGGTCACCGGTCGGAGCCAGGAGCCGCGCCAGCGCTACGTAGAAGAGCTGCGATTACTACGCGCCCAGAAAGGCGACAGTCTCCGGCAGCTCGGCGAGGCGCTGGGGTGGGACTGGTCGCTGTTCGGGAAGATGGAGAGCGGCCAGACCTTGGGCGGCCCGGAGGTGGCGCAGGCCCTGGACCAGTACTACGGGACAGCTGGACTGCTGCTGACGCTCTGGGAGTTGGCGGCGGGGGATCCTACGCAGTTCAAGGAGCGGTACCGGCGCTTCATGGCTCTGGAGGCCAAGGCGGTGGGCATTCAGCAGTACTCTCCCGCCGTCGTGCCTGGTCTGCTCCAGACGGAAACATACGCCTACCGTTTGCTGGCCCGAGGTGGCCTCGTCCCGGGCGCCGACCTTGAGCAGCAAGTGGAGGCGCGGATGTACCGCCGCAGGGTGCTGTCCGATCCGGGGGCGCCGGAATTCCGGGCGATCCTCGATGAGGCCGTGCTGCGCCGGGGGCTGCTGGACTGCGCCGAATGGCAGGAGCAGCTGAAGCACCTCACGGAGGTCGCCGAGCAGCCCAATGTGACGCTCCAGATCCTCCCGTTCGCCGCGGGGCTGTGCGAGTTGCCCAACACGGACACCGCCCTCCTGCGTAGGCCCGAGGGGCGAACCACGGGCTGGGTGGAAACGGGATACGACGGTCAACTGGTCGAAGAAAACGCCCGAGTTGAGCGCCTTCAGTTCGGTTACGATCGGCTGCGCGACCATGCTCTGTCCCCGCGCGAGTCCGCGGAGTTCCTACTGCGCCTCCTGGAGGAAGTCCCATGTCCGTCCGCCGCCCCGAACTGAGCACCGTTACCTGGCGCAAGTCCAGCTACAGCAACCAAGAGGGCGGCGCGTGCGTCGAGGTCTCCGACGACCTCCTGACCACCGCCACCTGGCGCAAGTCCAGCCACAGCAACCCGGATGGGGGCAACTGCGTCGAGGTAGCCGACGGCCTCCCCGCCCTCGTCCCCGTCCGTGACAGCAAGGACCCCCACGGCCCCGCCCTCCTCTTCGGGGCGCCCGCCTGGGCATCCTTCGTCACCGCCGTGAAGAGCGGCGGGCTTCCCCGCGCCTGACCCCACACCCCGGTCCCAGGGGATCGGCCCGAAGGCACGGAGAAGATGACGGAATCCCCGGATACGGACAAGTTCGGAGCGTTCGGATGACGAGCGAGCAGCCGTCCGAAGTGACCGTGTCCAAGCCCGTCCGGACCGGCGGCCAGGAGCAGTCGGTTCCGGCCGGTGCCCGCAGCGGCCGGTGGGTGACCGTGGCCGCGCCCCTCGCGCTGGTGGCGCTCACCGCGGGATGGCTGTTTCTCGGGGCCGGGGGAGTGCGGACGGTCGCCGTCTGGCTTGCCTTCGGGGTGCTGGTGCTGTGCCTGGGGGCCGTCGGGGTGAGTGTGCTCAGGGCGGGTGCGGCCCGGGACCGTACCTACGCACGGGCGGTGCGGGCCGCCTCGTCGGCACCGGGAGGTGACCGCCCCGCCGGCCTCCCGGCGCGGCTGCACGGCACGCCCTGGCCGTCGGTCCGTGCCGTCGGCCTGCTCGTCGGACTGCCGACGCTGGTGTGCCTGTGGGCCGCGCTCGCGGTGGCGGAACCGGACGCCGGGGGCCGGGCGGCGGCGTTGCGCGAGGCCGGAGCGGTGACCCGCCAGCTCCGTATCACCGCCATCGAGCACGAGGTGACCGAGGGGCGCGGGCGGCAGGCGGACGCCACGGCCTGGTACACCGTCCTCCTTCCGCCGGCGAACGGGCAGCGGGGTGGCCGCGGGGTTCCGGCGAGCTTCACGGCGGACACCGAACGGCGCCAGGAGGTCGGCGGTGAGCTGTATGTCGGCTACGTCCCGGCGCACCCCGAGCTGGGGGCCGTTGGCGACGATCAACAGGCCGAGGTGGAACGGAAGCTGGCCGGGCGGACGGTGGAAGCCGCCACGTTCTGGGTGGTCGCCGGTATCTGGATCCTGGTGACCTTGGCCCTCTGCGCAGGCTGGTGGCGGGAGGGCGTCACGCGCCGGACTGCGTGCAGCACCGGCGAGGGCTGGGTCGCCCTGCGGGTCCGCGTCACGGGCGGCGGAAAGCACACCGACGCCCCGCCGGTCGAGGGCACGGATCAGGCAGCCGCGCGCGAACGCCGGGACAACACCCGGCAGCTGGAGTGTCTGCTGCTCGGTGTCGACGGCACGGACCGGACCGTTCCCTTCCACGGCGAGCTCTCCAGCACCGTCGCGGGTACCGTCCTGGCAGGGGCCTCAGGGCTGCTGGTGTGGCATCCGCAGCGGCGTCGGAGCAAGGACGTGCTCGCCGAGCTGATCGGCGATGACGGCTGGCAGTTGCCGGGTGCGCTGCCGGCCCGTGTGGCGGAGGACATGGCAGCGGCTGCGCCGGGCCCGGACCGCGGGGCGCTCCCCGGGGCCGGGCGGCAGGTCCGGCTGCTGGACCTCGGTGCCGGTTGGTCCGCCACCGTCCCGAAGCCGTTGCTGGCCGGCCTGGTCTGCTCGTTGGTGAGCATGGGGGCGCTGCTGGCCGTGCCGGACAACGGTGCGTGGCGGCTGTGGGCCGGTGCGGCCGGTCTGCTGGCACCGCTCGCCGCCCCGCTGGTAGGGGCGACCCGGGCCGCCCCCGACGGCGATTGACGGGTCGCACCGGACAGCGACCGAACGGGCCGTCGCAGCAGCGGCTGCCGGCCCGCCCCGGCGGCCACTGACCGACACCGGACGGGCCGTCCCTCCTGCGCGAGGGGCGGCCCGCCGTCTTGGCGGCCGCAGTCCGGCGAGGAGGGGCGTCCACTCACGGCCACCCACCTCAAGGTAAGTACGCACCAAAAAGTAGGTACTTGTCCCGCGCTGAGCCTCGGCCAAGACTGATGCAGCGGCCTCCGGAATCCCCCGGGCGGCCGCTGAATCATGCGCAATGAGGCGGGAGTTCGGTTCGTGACGACGATGAAGAAGCGTGTGGCGGTTCTTGGGCTGGGGAGTATGGGGGCGGCGCTGGCGGAGGCGCTGTTGGGGGCCGGGCATGAGGTGACCGTGTGGAACCGGACGCCCCATCGGGCCGAGGGGCTTGTGGCGCGTGGGGCGCGGCGGGCCGGGTCGGTGGCCGAGGCGGTCAGGGCCGGTGAGGTCGTGCTCGTCTGCATCCTCGATTACGGCGATATCGGTCCGCTGCTGGAGCAACAGGGCGGTGGGCGGGCGGCTTTGCAGGGGCGGGTGGTGGTCAATGTGACCAACGGGTCGCCCGAGGAGGCCCGTGCGATGGCGGAGCGGGTGACGGCTCTCGGGGCCGGCTACCTCGACGGCGGGATCATGGCCGTGCCCGAGATCATCGCGAGCCCGGAGGCGTTTGTGCTCTACAGCGGCTCGCGGGAGGCGTTCGAGGCGCACCGGGAGGTGCTGGACGCGTTCGCGCGCAGCGTCTACCTGGGCGAGGACCCCGGGCTCGCACCGCTGCACGACCTTGCGCTGCTGAGCGGCATGTACGGGATGTTCGGCGGCTTTCTGCACGCGGCCGCGCTGGTGCGCTCGGCGGGCGGTCCGGTGGCGGAGTTCACCACGACGCTGCTTCAGCCGTGGCTGGGGGCGATGGCCGGCGGTCTGCCCGCGATGGCGGCACAGATCGACTCCGGCGACTACACCGTCACCGGGTCCCCGCTTGCCATGCAGGCCGCGCACGACAGCATCGGGAAGGTCAGCCGCGCCCAGGGCGTCAGCCCGGAACTCTTCGCGCCGCTGTTCGCACTGATGGAGCGGCGGGTGGCGGACGGCCACGGCAGGGAGGGGCTGGCGGGCCTGGTGGAGCTGATGCACCCGCGCTGAGGCGTGCGGAGCGGTCCCGTACGGGCAAGGGAGCGGGGGTCCCGTACGGGCAAATGCTGAGCGGTCCCGTACGGGCAAAGGGGCAGCCGTCCCGTACGGGAAAGGCGGTGGCCGGCCCTCTACCAGGGGACCGGCCACCGCCTTCAGGTGTGCCTCGCGAACGCGTCCGTCAGGCCGCGCTGCCCGCCTTCCACTCGGACCAGGACATGTTCCAGCCGTTGAGGCCGTTGTCCGGCTTGACGGTCTCGTCCTTCGAGTTCTTGACGATGACGACATCGCCGATCAGGGACTGGTTGAAGAACCACTTGCCCGGGGTGTCGCCCCCGCCGCCCTTGTTGTCCCGCAGGCCGACGCAGCCGTGGCTGGTGCCGGCCTTGCCGAAGATGGACGGGTCGCCCCAGTAGTTGCCGTGGAGGAAGGTGCCGGAGGACGAGAGCCGCATGGCGTGCGGGACGTCGGGGATGTCGTACTCGCCCTTGCCGTCCTTCTTCTTGAAGCCGACCGTGGAGCCGTCCATACGGGTCTGCTCGAACTTCTCCGAGATCACCATCTGGCCGTTGTAGGTGGGGTTCTCGGGGCTGCCGCCGGAGATCGGCACGGACTTGAGGGTCTTGCCGTCCCGCTTGACCGTCATGGTCTGGGTGTTCATGTCGACGGTGGAGACCTGCGAGCGTCCGATGGTGAAGGACACCGTCTTGGACTGGACGCCGGTGATGCCCTGGCCGCCCTTGACCCCGTCCAGGTCGATCTTCATCGTGATCTTGGAGCCGGCCTTCCAGTAGTCCTCGGGCCGGAAGTCCAGGCGCTGGGCGCCGAACCAGTGGCCGACGACCTGCTGGCCGCTGCTGGAGGTCACCTGGATGTGGGACTGGACGTCCTTCTTGTTGGTGATCGCCTTGTCGAAGTTGAACGACACCGGCATGCCGACGCCGACGGTCTTGCCGTCGTCGGGGGTGTAGCTGCCGATGAAGCTGTTGGCGGAGGACACCGTCGTGAAGGAGGCGTTCTCGGTGGCGGCCCGGCCCTTGGCGTCCTTGGCCTTCGCCACGATCCGGTACTTGGTGCCGCGCTCCAGCTGCACACCCGGCTTCCAGGACTTGCCGTCCGGCGATATGGCGCCGGCGACGTCCTTGCCGTTCGCGTCGGTGAGCTTCACCTCGGTCAACTTGCCGTCGGTGACCTTCACACCGGTGTCGTTGATGCTGGCGTTGGTGGCGCCGTCGTCCGACGAGACCTTGATCTTGACGTCGGAGGCGTTCTTGGCGGCCGCGGCGTCCGCGCCGGCCTGGCCGTTCTTGCCGTCGTCGTTGCCACCGGCCGAGGCGTCCCCGCCACAGGCGGACAGGGTCAGCGCGCCGGCGGCGAACAGGGCCGTCACGGCGAGCGTGCGGCGCATCCGCCGGTTGCGGCGCGGCGTGCCCGGCGCCGGCTGCTCGACTGACGGGAGCAGCTGGTGCGGGGTGCGGGACCGAGCGGGCGCGGGGTTGTCCGGCGTTGTCACGAGCTGCTCCATAACAGGGGTGTTGTGATCCGTGCTGGTAAACAGCACGAGCGGGCGGATTTGGTTGCGGGTACGGCTCTCTTGTGATGAAGGTCACATACGCGGCGGCAAGGGGTCGTCGGATGGCCCTGACAGCCAGGTTCGCAGTGCCGTGCCGTGTTCGTCCAGGCGGGGTGGAGCGAAGGGTTGGGTCACCGGCGTCCCCGAGAGCCGGAGTGGGCTGGTGACTTGGGGGACGCGCCCCTCTCCGACCGTTTTCACCGGATCGAGACCGAGGCGCGCCGCCAACTCCAGGGCCTCGGAGACGGTGTTGACCGGACCGCACGGCACGGACGCGGCGGTCAGCCGCTCGGTCCAGCCGTGCGGGTGTAGGAGGCCAGTCGCCGCTCCAGCGCCTTGATGAGATCTGTACGGTTTTGCACCCGGTCCTCGTTGCGGGCGAACCGGACGTCCTCGGCGAGTTCCGGTGCGCCCAGTGCCCCCGCCAGCTCCCGGAACTGACGGTCATTGCCCACCGCCACCGCCAGCAGCTGCCCGTCGCGGCAGGCCGGCGTCTCGTACGGGGCGATGCTCGGATGGCGGTTGCCCATCGGGCCCGGGTCCCGGCCGGTGGCCAGATGGCCGGACGCCTGATTGACCAGCGAGCCCAGCAGCGACGAGAGCAGATTGACCTCGGGGCGGAAGTTCTCGATCAGTACGTCGGCCCGGCGCGCCAACTCGCGGGCCGCGGCCGCGTCGTCCGGGTCGCCGAGGTCGGCGAGCGTCGCGGCGGCCAGCGGTCCGGCCGGCACCCGGCTGAAGTCCGCGACGAGGATGCCGTCCAGGGCGCGGGCGGGCGGCGCGCCGGGCGGGGTGGCGTCGGCGGGTCCGGTGCCGGTGGGCCCGCTGCCGGGCGGCCGCGTGCCGGTGGGCCCGGCGGTGGCGACGGCGGGCGGCCGGGGCTGCGGCCGGTGCGGCTGCGGCTGCGGCTGCGGCACGTGCGTACTCCTCACGTCGCGGACGGGTGACGTCATCGTCCGGGACGATCTTCGCCGGGCGGAAGCCTCCGGGGTGTCCAACGGGGCGGGGGCAATACTGCCGGGGCGGCCTCATGGGGTGGCGCGTTCACGGGTCGTGCCGGAAATGTGGCGATATGTCATAGGAGATGTGTCACTTCGGGACGTACGGCTCAAGATCTTCTGTCGGAAGTCCCGGGGCGTGGTGTCTACTGGCCTCCGGGCTGTTTCTCTTCCGGATCGGCCCGGCTCAGTCCGCGGCGTCCACCGACAAGTCCTGGCCCAGCGCCTCACCCCTCCGGGAGGACCACATGCTTCCCTCCGCTTCGATTCTTCAGCAGATCAGCTTCGGCGTCCTTGTCGCCGTGGGCGTCATCTGGGCCATCGGGATCACCAGACTGCTGCGACGGGGCCGGTACGAGGCCGCCCTGCGGCGGGACCAGCGGGAGATGCGGGCACGGTACGCGTCGCGGGGACGCTTCGCGCCGGGTGGCCCGTTCGCCGCACCCGGGCCGGAGGGGCTGCCCGGAGCGGGGCTGCCCGCACAGCCGGAACTGCTCGGATCGGTGCCGCGGCAGACCGGGCCGGGCGGGCCGCCCTCGGAGTGCGTGGAGCTGAGCGCCGCCGAGCGGGCGGCCTTCGAGGGGCTCGTACGGCAGCTGACCAGCCGTAGTTGAGCCGGTCGTAGCCCTTGCGCCCGCCGTGACCGACCGGGTGGAGGGACCGGCCGCGTGGGCCGGCCCCGGATTCAGCGGACCGGGCCCAGCCGCAGCAGGGCCAGGGCGGCCAGCATCTGTACGGAGACCGCGGCCGCCGACTTCCACGTCGACAGATGGTGCTGGCCCCGTATGAGCAATATGGCGAGGACATAGCCGAAGCCCCAGGTCGTCCAGGTCGCGGCCTGGACGAAGGTGGCATCGGTCGGCAGCCAGGCGGCGATCGCCAGCCGCGGCAGATCCGTCACCCAGAAGAGCACGATGAACAGGCTCGCGGTCGGCGCGAAGCGGCCTATGCCGCCGAGCGTGCGGGCGATCGCATGGGCGACCGCGCCCAGCGCGAAGCTGGCGGCCAGCACCCCCGCCTCGGCCAGCCCGATGAGCTGGAGGCCCGCGATGCGGTCGACGGCCCACTGGGTGTGGAACGCGTCCACCGACAGCACCCCGATGGCACCGCTGATCAGCGACAGCAGCACCGCCGCGCTCCAGGCACTGCGGTCCCGTGCCTCGTCCAGCACCTCCACCGGGCGGTACCAGAGCCCGAATATCAGCCGGTGCCACCACAGTCGGCGACGAGGGGCCGGCTCGCGGGGGGCCGGCTGGACGAGCGTGGGCGGTGGCGGCTGGGAAGGCGGTGAGGGGGGCGGTGCGGACATAAGCCGTTTCTACCACCGGCCATTCCGGGGCGGCGCGGGGGCGTCGGGCGGGGCACGGCCGGTACGGGTGAGACGCTCTGCCGATGACCTTGCAGACACCGGATCACGACGAGGCGCACGGCGGCGGGCTCGGCAGCCGGCTCAACTGGCTGCGGGCGGCGGTCCTCGGTGCCAACGACGGCATCGTGTCCACCGCCGGGCTCGTCGTCGGGGTCGCCGGAGCCACCGACTCACGGGGCGCGTTGTTGACGGCGGGGCTGGCGGGGCTGCTGGCCGGTTCCCTGTCGATGGCGGCCGGTGAGTATGTGTCGGTTTCCACTCAGCGCGATTCGGAGAAGGCCGCGCTGGCGCAGGAGAAGCGGGAGCTGGCGACCGAGCCGCAGGCGGAACTCATCGAGCTGACGGGGATGTTGGAAGGGAAGGGGCTGGACGCGCAGCTGGCCCTGGAGGTGGCCGAGCAACTCACCGAGCACGATGCGCTGCGGGCCCATGCCGAGGTGGAGTTGGGCATTGATCCCGACCAACTCACCAATCCGTGGCATGCGGCGGGGGCGAGCTTTCTCGCCTTCACGGTGGGGGCGTTGCTGCCGTTGCTGGCGATTGTGTTGCCGCCGGCCGCGCATCGGTTGTGGATCACGGTGGGGGCCGTGGTGGTGGCGCTGGCGTTGTGCGGGTGGAGCAGTGCGCGGCTGGGGGCTGCGCCGGTGGGGCGGGCGGTGTTGCGGAATGTCGGGGGTGGGGTGGTGGCCATGGGGGTGACGTATGCGGCGGGGTCTGTGTTGGGGGCGGTGGGGGTTTGAGGGTTTGAGCCTTTTGGGTCGGCGCGGGGGTGGTGGGGGCTGACGTGGGGGGCCTGGTGCCTGGCGCCTGGTGGGTGGGGCTTGGCGCCCGGCGCCTGGTGTGTGCCGGGTGCCGGTGGGTGGCTGGCGCGTGGTGTGTGGCTGAGGCCGGGGCGCGGGCCCTCGGTGGGTGGGGGGCCGGAGGGGACGCCCCGTACCCCGTCCTCGGCGCGGGCGGCTCTGGTACGGGGAGTGGGAGCCCCGGTGTTCGCTCCGGTCCTGCGGGCGGGGCACGGGGCATCCCCTCCGGCCTCCGGCGTGGGCGGCTGTCCCGCCGTGGCCCGTTCTGTTACGGCGGACGGGCGGGCGGACGGGCAGGGGTGGGTGTCTCGTCCGTCGCCGTCGCCGTCGTCGTGTCCGTTGTTGTCGTGGCTCATCGTGGCCCGGCGCGGCCCGTTGCGGCCCGCGCCTGGCCCGCGCCCGGTTGTTGTCGTGCCTGGGCCGGGTGCGCGGCTGTACCGCCGTGGCGTTCGGCGTTACGGCGTGCGGGCGGCCGGGCGGGCGTCTGGTCGTGGTGCCTGAGCCGCCGTCAGGCCGTTCCGTACAGGTCGCGGTAGGACGGGAAGATGCCGCCGGGGCCGCGCACCGTTTCTGCGGTGAGGGCGGCGTTGACCACGGCGCGGGTCAGGACGTCTGCGCCGGTGGCGAGGAGCTCGTTCAGGGCGCCGGCTTCGGTGTGGATGCCGAAGGCGGGGTCGGTGCGGGAGTCTTCGGGGGTGAGGGGGCGGGTGGCGGTGGACAGGGCGAAGACCGTGTCGCCGTCGGAGAGGAGATGGACGGGGCGGAGGGCGCGGGCCAGGCCGTCGTGGGCGGTGCCGGCGAGTTTGTGGGCCTGGGCGCGGGTGAGCGTGGCGTCGGTGGCGACCACGGCGAGGGTGGTGTTGAGCGGGGGGCCGACGGACGCTGTCGAACGGGTCAGGGAGGTTTCCCGGGCCTCGGCCAGGCGGCGCAAGGCCGCGGCGTGCACCTCGGGGGACGGGAGGGCGGTGGGAGCCTCGTACAGATGGCCGTAGAGGGCGCCGGTGCGTGGGTCGGTGACGGAGCCCGCGGCATTGACGGCGGCCAGGGCGGCGACGGTGGCGCCCGAGGGGAGGACGGCGCTCGCGGTGCCGGTGCCGCCCTTGAGGCCGCCGGCCACCGCGCCCGTGCCGGCGCCCGTGTTGCCCCGGGCGACGGGAGCGCCGGGCTCGGTGGCCGCCGCGGCGGCGGCCGCCTCCCGGCCCAGGGCGGCGTCGGGGCGGGCCCGCCAGTTGCCGCCGCGGCCCAGGTCGAAGAGGGCCGCGGCCGGGACGACCGGGACGACCTGGGCGGGGTCCGGGCCGACGCGGAAGCCCCGGCCCTGGTCCTCCAGCCAGGCGGCGACACCGGACGCGGCGTCAAGACCGAAGGCGCTGCCGCCGGTCAGCACCAGCGCCTCGACACGCTGGACGAGGTTGCGCGGGTCCAGCGCGTCGGTCTCCCGTGTGCCGGGGCCGCCGCCGCGTACGTCGACGGCCGCGACGGCGCCGCCCTCGGGGGCCAGCACGACGGTGGTGCCGGTCAGGTAGCCGTCACCGATGCGCTGGGCGTGACCGACCCGGAGGCCGAGGACGTCGGTGAGGGCGTCCTGCGGCCCCGTGGGGTGCGGCCGGCCCGTCGGCTGCTCAGTAATCGGCCGGTCCCATCACGATGACCGGGTGCAGGTCGGGGTCGAGGGTGCGCAGCAGGTCCCGCATCACCGTGGACTTGACGCTGATGCAGCCCTGGGTGGGGCCGTCGTGGTCGACGTGCAGCCAGACGCCGCCGCCCTTGGCGGCGCCCCACGGGCGCCGCTGGTTCAGGGGGGAGGTCCCCGGCTCGCGGTTGTAGTTGATGGCGATGACGTAGTCGAAGGCGCCGGCCAGCGGTTCGCCCTCGACGCCGGTGCCGTCGGCGACGAAGCTGCCGTTGCGGTCGTAGGGGAGCTTGGTGCCCTCGGGCGGGGGCAGCAGGCCGCCCGCGTCGGTGAGGGAGTAGACCCCGATGGGTGAGCGCAGATCGCCGTAGCGGTGGTCGTCGGTCCAGCCGCGGGCGGCGTTGTGCGCGTACCAGGTGGGGCCCGGCTCCCAGTCGTCCGAGCCCTCCTCGCGGGTGTAGAGGATGACACGGGCCTTGATCGAGTCCATGCCCTGGCCCGTGACGACCAGTACCTGGCGGGAGTCGGCCGGCAGGCGCTTCCTGGCCGCGTCGCTGAGGCCCGGGATCGGCCGTCCGGCCGGGGCGTTCGGTGCGGCGTTCGGGGCGGTTTTCGGCGCGGACACGGGCGTACGTGGCGTGTCCGGGCCGGAAGCCGTCGTCAGCATGGTGCTCTTGGCGTCGGTCCCGCTGTTGTGGTCGTCGCCCGAGGCCGGCCACGCCCACAGGGCGGTGCCGACCAGGGTGGAGAGGGCAAGACCGCCCACGGCCTTGCTGCGCCGGGACAGTCGCGTCCGCGGGGCGCGGGACTGAGCGTGGCGGGCCATGGCTGGCGTCTCCTCAGGTACGGACGGCGGTCGGTCCCGGGGCTTTCTGCGGGTCTCCCACAAGGACACCCCCTGTCATAAAAAGGGCAATCTGCACCCTACCGCTTTCGCGTCCCCGCGCCTCCGCTGGCCGGTGTGGGCAGGGGGGAACAAGAGCCCGAAGTGGCGGGAAGTGAGCTCCATTGGTGGGTAATTGACGGGCAATGGGGTGGGCCGGGGGCCGTGCCCGTGCTGCTGACGGGCCCTCGTCCGGCGGAGGGAGAAGATGGCCGAATCTGATGTGGGATCAGGGCAGGGCCGGGCCGGACGGGGCGTCAGGTGCGTGGGGCGGGGGAGGGGCCGGAGGCTCGTGGGGGCGGCTGGCCGCACCTTCGGCGAGATCGGTGCCGGGGGGATCGTCGAGATGGGTGACGGGGGCCCTTCACTCCACCAGCGCGGTGCCCTGACGGGAGGCGAGGGTGGCGCCGACCGCCACGGTGGCGGAGGCCACCAGTCCGGTCGCCAGGACCGCCCCGTGCCCGGCGAAGGTGCACGCCAGGACCAGCAGCGCCGACACCGGCAGCACCAGGTGCTGGGCCGGGCCGCGCTTCTGGTGCCGGGAGTGGATCAGCCACACCGTGAGCAGGAACAGCGCCGCCGGCACCGTGACACACGCGGCCGCCGCGAACGCCGACAGATGCGCCCGGCCGAAGGACTCCGCCACCGCGACCTCGATGCCCGCGCCGACCGCGGCCACCGAGCCGAACACGAGGTAATGCCCATAGCCCCACAGGAACGCCTGACGGTTCGAGCGGAGGTGCAGGTGGATGGGCACGGCGAAATAGATCCAGTACGCGGCGAAGACCAGCAGCAGCCCGCCGCCCGCGATCGGCAGCAGCGTGTCGAGCGCGTCGTTCCTGTCCAGCGCCGACTGCACGGCCAGGGTGGCCGCCGCGATCGTCTCGCCCAGCACGATGACGGTGAACAGGCCGTAGCGCTCCGCGATGTGATGCGGATGCCAGGTCGTCTGCCGCTCCCGTTCGGCCAGCGCGGGGACCGCCAGCTCCAGGAGGCCCACGACCACGAACACCCAGGGGATGTCGTGCTCGGGCAGCGCCAGCAGCCCCAGCCAGCCGATCTGGCACACCGTCACCCCCAGGGCGTAGCGCAGTGCGGTGCGCCGCTCGGCGCCCTCGCTGCCGTGGGCGGCCCGCAGCCACTGGGTGACCATGGCCAGCCGCATCACCAGGTACCCGAACCAGATGACGGTGAAGTCGCTGTGCGCGAAGGCCCGCGGCACGCCCGCGGCCAGGATCAGCACCCCCGCCATCTGGACGAGCGTCACCACGCGATAGAGCGCGTCGTCGGTGTCGTACGCCGAGGCGAACCAGCTGAAATTCATCCAGGCCCACCAGACGGCGAAGAAGAGCATCAGATAGCCGGGGACGCCGTGCATCGGATGCCCCTCGGCGAGCGCATGCGCCAGCTGGCGGCCGGCCTGGGCGACCGCCACCACGAAGCACAGGTCGAAGAGGAGCTCCAGCGGCGTGGCGGCGCGGTGCCGCTCGTCTCGGCTGCGCGCCCGCATGAGGACCGGCACGTCAGCTCCTCTCGTCGGGCGGTGCGGCCGCCCTCAGTAGAGCGCGGGGCGGCGGTACCGCCAACGAGGGGAGCGGGGGGCGGCGTGTCGCCCCGGGCCGGCGGCTACTCGGCGACCGCCTCCACGATCGAGGGGAAGGCCGGGGTCGGCAGCACCCGCGTCAGCCGGAAACCGCCGGCCGACAGCAGCGTCGCGAACTCCTCCGCGGTGCGCTCCCGCCCGTCGAGCACCGCCATCATCGCGACGTCCATGGTCTTGCCGAAGTGCGGGGCGTTGCCCGGCGGCAGCACGGACTCTATGACCAGCAGCCGGCTGCCGGCCGCCATCGCCCGGTGGCAGCTGCGCAGGATGCGCCGGCACGGTTCGTCCGCCCAGTTGTGCAGCACGTGCTTGAGGACGTAGAGGTCACCGCCCTCCGGTACGGACTCGAAGAGGTCGCCCTCCTGGGTGCGCCAGCGGCCCGTCAACTCGTCGCCGTCCAGGAGGTGGTGGGCCAGTGGCGGCGCCTGGTCGAAGAGCACACCGGTCAGCCGCGGGTGGCGGCGCAGCGCGGCGCGCAGCAGCCCGCCGCGGCCGCCGCCGACGTCCACGACCGTGCCGGTCGCGGGGAACGGGTAGGTGGCGGCCACCGCCTCGTCCACCGGGGCGGACAGCGACGACATCCCGTCGTCGAAGAGCCGGCGGGCGGCCGGATCCGCCAGCAGATGCGCGAAGAGCGGCGCCCCGAAGATCCGCTCGAAGGGCGCGCCGCCGTGCTCCACGGCCTCCGGTATGGCGGCCGACGTCCGCAGGAACAGCTCGTCGGTCACCATCAGCACGGCGGCGTGCAGCGAGTCGGGGACATCCGTACGCAGCGGCTGGGCGGCCGGCGTCAGCTGGTAGGCGCCCGCGGCGTCCTCCCGGAAGATGCCGCGGGTGGCGAGATAGCGCAGCACGCGGCGCAGATGCGGGGCATGGGTGCCGGTCTTCGCGGCCAGCTGCTCGGCGGTGCGCGGCCCCTCGGCCAGGTGGTCGGCGAGGCGGTGCTGCGCCGCCGTGCGCAGAGCGGCGGAGAAGAGGTGGCCCAGCGCCAGATCCATCAGATGAGCCGTGAGGTCGCGGGGCTCGCCGGTCGGTCGGTTGGGGGAAGTGGCCAACGTCAGCCTCCAGTCATCGGCTCGGGCTCGCAGATCCCGGTCGCAGGCGTGATCCACGGTTGCAGCCGCGGGCTCCGGTGTCACGAACGGAGGGAACGGCAACCGCGAAGTCCGGCCAGGGCGGGCCCGGGCCCTTAGGGGCCGGCTCCGGGGAATGCCGGGGCCACCGGCCCGTGCCGGCGGGCGGTTCCATGGTCGAATGCCTGTATGAGCGACAGTGACACGACAGGCACGACCGCTAACGCCGGCCACCACGGCAGCTCCGCCCCCGCCGCCGTCCTGGCCCCGCTCGACGACCGTCTCGCGGATCTCGTGGCCCTCTACGAAGACCTGCACCGCCACCCCGAACTCGGCTTCCAGGAGACCCGCACGGCCGCCGAGGCCGCCCGCAGACTGACCGCCTGCGGCTATGACGTCACCACCGGCATCGCCGAAACCGGCGTCGTCGGCGTACTGCGCAACGGCCCCGGCCCCGTGGTCCTGCTGCGCGCCGACATGGACGCACTGCCCGTCACCGAGAACTCCGGCCTGGACTACGCCTCCACGGTCCCCGGCCGGATGCACGCCTGTGGGCACGACGTCCATGTGACCTGCCTGCTGGGCGCCGCCGACCTGCTCGCGGCGGGCCGCGAGCACTGGTCGGGCACCCTGATCGCGCTCTTCCAGCCCGCCGAGGAGGTCGGCAGCGGCGCCCGCGCCATGCTCGACGCCGGCCTCTACCGCGACGGCCTGGTCCCCACCCCCGATGTCGTGCTGGCCCAGCATGTCGCCCCGTTCGGCGCCGGGCTGATCGCCTACTGCCCCGGCCCCTGCATGGCGGCCGCCGACAGCCTGGAGATCACCTTCCACGGCACCGGCGGCCATGGCTCGCGCCCCGAGACCACCACCGACCCGATCCTGATGGCGGCGTCCTTCGTCCAGCGGGTGCAGTCCGTAGTGGCCCGCGAGGTCGCCCCGAAGGACCAGGCGGTGGTCACGGTCGGCTCCTTCCACGCCGGGGACACCGCCAATGTGATCCCCGACCGCGCCGTCGTACGGCTCAGCGTCCGCACCTTCGACGAAACGGTCCGCACCGCCGTGCTCGCCGCCATCGACCGCATCGCGCGCGCCGAGGCCGCCGCCTCCGGCGCGGACCGCATACCCGACACCCAGGTCCTGGACTCCTTCCCCGTCACCGTCAACGACTCCACGACCCTGCGGGAGGTCAACGAGCAGTTCACCGAACTCTTCGGCGCCCAGCGGCTGTTCGCCTACGACCCGGCCGCCGGCAGCGAGGACGCCGGCCTGCTGGCGACCGCCGCCGGGGCCCCGCTCTACTACTGGTGGCTGGGCGGCTGGGACCCGGAGGAGTTCCGGACGGCACTGGCAGCCGGCCGGCTCGCCCAGGACATCCCGTCGAACCATTCGCCGCAGTTCGTGCCCGTGGTCCGGCCGACCCTCGACATGGGCGTGGAGGCGTTGACGGCGGCGGCGCTCAGTCGGCTGGCGGCTGGGGAGAAGGGCTGAGGGTGCGATGATACGGCGCGCGTGAGGGGAGTGGCCGGGCCGGTTCGGGCAGGTCGACGGCCGTGTTTGACCTTGCCCTTGGGGCAAGCCCCAGCATCGGGCGTGCCGGGCGAGGCGCCCGGTACGAGGAGGACGGACGGGTGGACGGGGACGGGCGCACGGCGCCGTACGACGACGGTGCGCTGCTGACCATCGGGGCGTTCGCACGGGCCTCCCGGCTCTCGCCGAAGGCACTGCGCCTCTACGACGAGCTCGGCCTGCTGCCCCCGGCCCATGTCGACCCGCACAGCGGCTACCGGCACTACGCCCCCGCCCAGTTGGAGCGGGCCCGGCTGGTGGCCTGGCTGCGCCGGCTCGGGATGCCGCTGGCCCGCATCCGCGAGGTGTGCGAGCTGGCACCGGACGCGGCGGCCGTGGCGGTCGCCGCGTACTGGGCGCGGGTCGAGGCCGACACCGCGGCCCGCCGGGACCTCGCCGCCTTCCTCGTCGACCAGCTGGAGAGGAAGAACACCGCCATGACCACACCACACACTCCCTTGACGATGCGCTACGCCGCCCTGACCGACCAGGGGCTGGTGCGCCCGGCGCACCAGGACGCCGCGCACGCCGGACCCCGGCTGCTGGCCGTGGCCGACGGCTACGGCCCGGAGGGCGGCCCGGCCGCGAAGGCCGCGATCGAGGCACTCAACGGCCTGGAAGACCAGGACCTGACCGCTGTGGACCTGCTGGGCGCCCTGGAGGAGGCGGCCCGTCGCGCCCACCGCGCCGCCCCGGCGGCGGACGAGGCGACCGGCAGTACCCTCACCGCGCTGCTCCGCTCCGGCGCACAGCTGGCGCTGCTGCACATCGGGGACTCCCGCGCCTACGTCCTGCGCGACTCCGGCCTCTTCCAGATCACCCACGACCACAGCCTGGTCCAGTCACTGATCGACGAGGGCCGGCTCAGCCCCGAGGAGGCGGCCTCGCATCCGCAGCGCGCCCAGCTGCTGCGGTCCCTCGACGCGGCCACCGAGTTCGCCCCCGATCTGCAACTCCTGGAGGCCCGGCCCGGGGAGCGCTATCTGCTGTGCACCGACGGCCTGACCGGGGTGCTGCCGGCCGCGGCCATCCAGCAGGTGCTGACCGCGGCCGACGACCCCGACCAGGCCGTACACGAACTCATCCGGCTGGCCCGCGAGGCGGGGGCGCCGGACAACGTGGGGTGCGCGGTGGGGGAGGTGACGGGGGGTTAGGGCGGGGTAGGGGGCGGTCCCCTAGGGGGGAGGTGGGCCCCTTGCAGGAGCCCTGCCCGGTGGGGGGTGTGGTTACGCCAGGCCCTTGAGCATGCCCTTGAAGTAGAGCTGCGGCAGCCCGTAGCGCTTGAGGAACCACATGTCGGTGCGTTCCCGGGTGGTGTCGAGGAAGGGGATCGACGGGGTGGGCTGAAGGTCGTAGTCGAACTCGGCGAGCAGCATCTTGTGCCGGGCGGTGACCAGGGGACAGGAGGTGTAGCCGTCGTAGCGGGCGGTGGCGGGACGGCCGCGCAGCCCGGCGAGGAGATTGGCGACCGCGACCGGAGCCTGCTTGCGGATCGCGGCGCCCGTCTTGGACGTCGGCAGATTGGCGACATCGCCGAGCACGAACACATTCGGGAAATCCGGGTGCTGGAGTGTTTCCCGGTCCGCCTTGACGTACCCGTACGGGGAGTCGGGGTCGGCGAGCGGACCGTCCGCCAGCCACTGGGGGGCGCGCTGCGGCGGTACCGCGTGCAGCAGGTCGTAGTGGACGGTCTCGGCCGTGCCCGTGGTGTGATCGGTGATCACCGCCTCGCGCGCCGCACCGTCGAGGCGGGTCATCTCCGAACTCAGCCGCACCTCGATCCCGTACCGCCGGGCCGTCTCCGTCAGCGCCCGGGAGAACACCGGCACCTTGAACATCGCGGGCTCCGGAAGCACCAGAATCGTGCGGATCGCCCCCAGCACCCCGCGCTTACGCCAGTGATCCGCCGCCAGATACGCGATCTTCTGCGGGGCGCCGCCGCACTTCACCGGCCCGGACGGCATGGTGAACACCGCCGTCCCGCTCCGCATCCGGCGGATCAAATCCCAGGTCAGCGGCGCGAGATCGGGCCGGTAATTGCTGCTCACCCCGCCGTGGCCGAGCGCCGCGGCGAGACCGGGCACCCCGTCCCAGTCGAGCTGGAGGCCCGGCGCGAGCACCAGCCGCCCGTAGGAGAGGACCCGGCCCGAGGCGGTGGTCACCGTCCGCGCGGTCGGGTCCACGGCGGTGGCACGCTCCCGCAGCCAGCGCACCCCCGGCGGCATGACGTCCGCCTCGGTGCGCAGCGACGCGCGCAGCGGCGCCTGACCGCCGCCGACCAGCGTCCACAACGGCTGGTACCAGTGCGTCTCGGACGGCTCCAGCAGCGCGATGTCCCGCACACCGGCACGGCGTAACCGGGCGGCGACGGTGATGCCTGCGGTGCCGCCGCCGACGATGAGGACCTGGTGATGGGACGGGGCGGCGGGTGCGGGGGCCATGTGCTCCTCCTGGAGGTGGTGGGAATCGGGTGGTCGGTGTACGGGGCGTGGGGTGTCGGGCGTGGGGCTACCAGAGACGGGGCAGGGCGGTGGCCGCCATGATGACGGCGAGGACGGTGACCAGACAGGCGAAGGCCGTGGCCAGCACCTGAGGGCGCAGCCGGGTGGTCAGACGGTTGCCGAGATTGCTGCCGAGCGCCGCACAGGCCGCGAAGCCGGCCAGCAGCGGCCAGTCCAGGGCCCCGGTGCCGGCCCGGGTGGCCAGCGCCGTAAGGGAGTTGATGAGGATGACGAGAAGCGAGGTGCCGATCGCGACCGGCATCTCCAGACCCAGCACCAGAGTGAGCGCCGGCACGACGACGAAGCCGCCACCGACCCCGAAGACCCCGGTGAGCAGCCCGACGGCGGAGGCGGTCACGGCGAACCGGACGGGCCGCGGGGGCGCGGTGCGGGCGGAGCCGTGCACCTTGCCGGAGGGGGCCGGGGCCGCGGTGTCCCGTAAGGGAGAGGTCTCCGAGGGCTTCGGCGCGGCGAGCGTCTCTGCGGGCTCTTGGGGTGACGGCGTCTCCGCGGGCGCCGGTAGGCACACCGGTTCCGCTGACTCCTGCGGGGCCGGCGACTCCGCGGGCTCCTCGGGGGCCGGCGACTCCGCGGGCTCCTGCGAGGCCGGCGACTCCGCCGGCTCCCGAGAGGCCGACGACCCCGCCGGCTCCCGTAAAGACGGCAACTCCCCGGGCTCCCCCATGGAATCCGACCCCGCCGCCCCCCGTAAGGGCACAGCCTCCGGCGCGTCCCGTAACGGCGTGCCCTCCCCGGGTTCCCCTAAGGGACGGCTGCCCGCCGCCGCCCGCCGCTCGCCCCGCCCCCGTAACACCAGCATCGCCGCCACCACGAGCAGCAGCCCGGCGAACGCCGCCATCAACACCGTGGGGTCCAGCGCCGCGCTCCACCGGGAGCCGAGGTAGCTGCCCGCCGTCCCCAGGGCCCCGAACGCCGCACCGGCCGCCCACCGGACCCGCCCGGCCCGGCCGTGACACAGCAGCCCGGTCACCGCGCCGACCGTGACGACGACCAGCGCCCCCGCGGTCGCCTCGTGCGGCGACTGCCCCAGCAGATAGACCAGCGCCGGCACCGCCAGCACCGAACCACCGCCGCCGAGCGCGCCCAGCAGCAGACCGATCAGCAACCCGCACGGCAGCGCCGCCAGGGCTACGAGGACGGACACGAGGCCCGCGGCGCAAGGGCGACGGCCCGGCTGTCACCGGACCACTCCGCGACGAACGTGAACCGGTCGCCGCGCACCACCGTCTCCCGCCACTCCACCGGCCGCTCCCCGGCCTGCCCGAGCCGCTCGATGGCGAACGCCGCCTCCCGGTCGGCCAGCCCCAGCAGCCACGCCTGCCGGATGTCCGGCAGGAACGGCTGGATCCGCTCCCGCCCACCGGTGACCTTCACCCCGCAGCGCCGCGTCAGCTCGCCATAGAGCGAGGTGTGCCCGAAGTCGGCCTCCAGCAACGGCTCGGCAACCTCGGCGGGCAGATACGCGGTGTCGTGCGCGAGCGGCTCGCCGTCCGCCAGCCGCAGCCGCTCCAGTACGACCAGCGGCGCCTCCGGGACCAGCCCCAGATGCCCCGCGACCGTCCCGTCCACCGTCCGCTCCAGCCGCAGCACCTCGCTGCGCTGCTCCACCCCCTGGCCCTCCAGCTCACGGAAGAGGCTGTAGAGCGAGCCCAGCGGCTGCTGTATGCGACGGGTGTCCAGCCGGCTCGCCCGGCCGCGTTCGGCGATCACCAGGCCCTCGGCACGCAGTTTGCGCAGCGACTCCCGGACGGTGTGCCGGCTGACCTCGTACTCCCCGGTGAGCCGGTGCTCGGCCGGGAACTCCGCACGGAACGCGCCGGCTTCCATCCGGCGGCGCAGATCGGCGGAGAGCTGCGCCCACAGGGGCAGCGGCGAGCGCCGGTCCAGGGGACGCGGGCCGTGCGCACCGTGCGGCGGCTCGGTCGTCATGGTGGATTCCTCCGCGGGTGTACGGGGATTGCAGGGAGCCGCCGGAGCGCTGGACGCCGAGTGCGAGCTTCAAAAACTTGCTAGTTGATGCCCGATCAATTGCTGTCGGATCCATACGGGGTGACGGGGCGTCCACGCCTGCGCGGCTTGTCGCCCGCCCTCCGGCTACCTAATGTACGTACATCCGTGCATCCGCACAACGCACCCTGCCCGAACGGGCCCCGGCCGCCGCGCACGGGCCCCGCACCCCTGGAGGCCGACCGTGCACTTCGCGCAGTACTACCTCGACTGCCTCTCCCAGGCGTCGTATCTGATCGGCGACAAGACCACCGGACGCGCCGTCCTCGTCGACCCGCGCCGCGACATCGACGACTACCTGCACGACGCGGAAGCCGCCGGCCTGCGGATCGAACTCGTCATCGAGACGCACATTCACGCCGACTTCCTCTCCGGCCACCTCGAACTCGCGCGGGCCACCGGCGCCACCATCGCCTTCGGTGAGGCCGCCGAAACCGGCTTCCCCATACGGCGGTTACGGGACGGCGAGCGCCTCTCGCTCGGCGCGGACGACGGCCAGGGCGTCACCCTCACCGTTCTCGCCACCCCCGGCCACACCCTCGAATCCATCTGCCTGGTCCTGCGCGAACACCCCGACGACGACGTGCCGTTCGGCGTGCTCACCGGCGACACCCTCTTCGTCGGCGACGTCGGCCGCCCCGACCTGCTCTCCGCCGCCGGGCACACCCCGCAGGACATGGCCGCCCGTCTGCACCGCTCCCTGCACACCAAACTGCTCACCCTCCCGGACGCGACCCGGGTCTTTCCCGCACACGGCGCCGGCTCCGCCTGCGGCCGCAGCCTCTCCAGCGAAACCAGCTCCACCATCGGCGACCAGCGCCGGTTCAACTACGCCCTCCAGCCCATGCCGGTGGACGACTTCATCCGCCTGGTCACCGCGGGACAGCCCGCCACCCCCGGCTACTTCGCCCACGACGCGGCCCTCAACCGCGACGGCCACCCCCTCCTGGAGCCCGGCCCGCCGCCCGCCCTCACCCTGGACGAGGCCCTCGCGGCCCGCGACCGGCAAGGCGCTGTCCTCCTCGACTGCCGCCCGCTGGCCGCCTACACCCGCGCCCACCTGACCGGCTCACTCCACACGAGCCTCGACACCCGCTTCGCCGAATACGCCGGCAGCGTGGTCACCCCGGGCACCCCCATCGTGCTGCTCGCCGACCCCGGCACCGAACAGGAAGCCCGCCTCCGCCTCGCCCGCATCGGCTACGACCACATCCTCGGCCACCTCCCCGACCCCGCCGCCGTACTGGCCCGCACCCCCGCACTCAGCAGCAGCAGCCGACGCATCCGCTATGAGGAACTGGTCTTGGCGGAGCCCCGGTTGGCGGGGGCGGCGGAGACCGAGGGGGCCAGGACGGACGGGGCGGAGCCGGCCCGGACGGATGGTACGGAGCCGGCCGCCATGCGACCGGGCGACGCGCGCCCGGGCAAGGCGCGCCTGGGCAAGGCGCGCCTGGGCAACACGCAGCCGGCCGACTCCCTGCCGACCGACTCCATACCGGCCGGCATCCAACTGATCGACGTCCGCAATCCGGCCGAGTACGAGGCGGGCGCCCTCCCCGGCGCCCGAAACCTCCCCCTGGCCGGCCTGCCCCACCACATCGCCGAACTGGACCCCTCCCGCCCGGTGGTCCTGTACTGCCGCAGCGGCAACCGCTCGGTGATCGCCGCAGCGCTGCTGGAGGCACACGGGTTCACCGAAGTCTGCGATGTCATCGGGGGCTACGAGGCGGTGGGTGCGGGCGCGCAGTAAGAGCGCAGACCAGTGGGCCAGTTCACCCGCGCATTACCGCCTCATACGCCGACGAGCACGCGCCTGCGCATGAGGCTGACCCCAAGCCCGAGTACGAGCGCCGCGGCGGCAGCCAGGCAGACGACGGCAGACAGCAGAAGCGCCGGGCGGGTGCCGCCACCCGCCCCGCACCGCACCGGTGAGGGCGAGCCTGGCCCTCGCCGTGGCCGTTATCCGCGAAGGACTCCAGTTGGACGCAGAACCCGCCGAGGGCGACGACGGTCAGCGCCAGCGCCAACGGGCCTGCGCGTCCAGGTGGGATGCGGTTCGTGGTTCGGCAGAACGGGCACAGGGCCGCCTCTCCCGCGTCCACCTCGCGCGCTTGCGAAGGAAAACGAGAAATGGAAGGGGAGAGGGGGATGAAGTGCACCGGAACGGGGCAGGACCCCGGGAGCGGATTGCGCGCACGGCCGCGGAAACCGAAGAGTGAGCTGGGACGGCCGGTACGGTGACCGAAAGAGGCCGGACACGCAGTGCTCTGTTGGGGGGCGGGTAGGGGCGGCGTCGACCCCGTACAACGGACGTTCAGCGAACGTTGATCGGTGATCTCCATGCTGAACCGCATGTTGAGCCGTGTGACTTCAGAGCATGCAGATGACGCCCGGGAAGTGCAAGAGCCGGAGGCGTCGCGGATCGCCCTCACCTGGAGTGGGGAGCCCGGACGCCAGGAGGAGCTGACGCACGGCATGCTCCTCGACCAGGCCGAGCGCGCCGCCGCCGTCCTCAAGCGGCTCGGCGTACGGGCCGGTGACCGCGTCGCGGTGCATCTGCCGCTGGTGCCCGAGTCGGTGATCGCCACGCTCGCCTGCGGGCGACTGGACGCGATACGTGCCACGCTGCCGGTCTCCCTGACGGTGCCCGAACTGGTCGCGCGGACCCGCGAGTCCTCGGCCCGGGTACTGATCACGGCCGACGCAGCGTTCTGGGACGGCGCCGTACGTCCGGTGAAGCCCCTGCTCGACCACGCCCTGGCCCGGAGCGCGGCCGCGGACGGTGCCCTGGACCGAACCGTCCTGGTGGTGAACCGCTGCTCCCGCCCGGTCTCCTGGAAACCGGGCCGCGACATGTGGTGGCACGAGGCCCTGGGCGTACCGTCCGCGATCCACTGACGGCTTCATCGCGTCAAGCGGACGGCGGCCCGCTACCTCCGAGCAACGCGTCCTGACGTCAAGGGGGCAGTCAGGCGCGGTCTAGACCCTTCAAGGGGCTCGCGGGGGGCGCGGCTTTCGGGGGAGTCGGTTCAAGGGGTGGGGCCCCTTGGCGAAATTCTTCGGCGAGCGTGGCCTGGGGAGCGCGGGTTTTTCGCGGAGTACGGGGAGTACGGCCCTCGGGGGAGGGCCGGCGGGAGGGGATCCGGCGGGCTGGGGGCGTGGCGGGGGCACGGCGCTTGGGGGAGCGGCGCTTGGGGGAGTGGGGCGTGGGGCCTGGTGGTTCGGGGGCGCGGTGGGGGGCGAGCCCTTGGAGGCGCGGCGCTTGGGGAGCGTGGCGCTTGGGGAGCGTGGCGCGGGGGAGCCTGGGCCTCGGGCGTGCGGTGCTCGGAGGCTCGGTGGGCAGGGCCCGGTGCTTCGGGGCGTGTCCTCAGGGGTGTGGCGCTTGGGTGAGCGTGGCGCGGGGGCCCTGGGGATTCGGGGAACGCGATGCTCCGGGCTGGGCAAGGAAGGTCCCGTGCTCCGGGCGCGGGGCGGAGGGCGGCCCTTTGGGGAAGGGCTGCCCGGGGGAGTCTGGCTTTCCCGGAAAGCCCAGCCCAGCTCAGCCCAGCCCCGTTCCCCCGAAGAGGCGCGGACCCCCATTCAAGAGGCGCGGCCGCGCTCACTGAAGAGGCTCGGGCTTCACCGACTGCGAGCTGCACGACGTCACCCACCGGCGAGACACAGCCCGCAGAGCCCGTACAGCCCTCACCCACTCAGGTCACCAAACGGGCCATTCGCCTCATCCGCGCCTAGCGTGGAGCACGTGTGAAGCGCCGGCCCCAGCATCGGCCCAAGCGCTGGTCCCAACACCACTCCGATCAGCGGCCCCTCCCCCCGGGCCCCTCCCCCCCCGCCACCACCCCCACCCCACCCCGCCCTCACCCCGCCCCCACTCCGTCCCCCACCGGAAAGGCCGCTGGCCCATGGCTCGTCATGAGTACGCGCACCCCCGCCATCCCCTGCCCGGCAGTGATCGCAGGTGGCCCCTCAGGCGTAGCCGCGCGTCACAGGGACCGCCGACCCGGCCCCATGACGGACATCGCCCGCACCCCATACCCACCCACGACAAGGGCCGCTAAGGCAGGGGGTGTTCGGCCCCCCCTCCACCTGGCTCACGTCGCTCGCTGGGCGGTCACGTCCTGCCCGTGACGGGTGCGCGGGCACTCCGGTGCGAGGGGCATTCCGGTGCGCGGGTATTCCGGCGAGCCTTCAGTGAGCGTTTGGTTCTTCAATGTCTGTTTCATTGGGTCTAGCTCTCACGCCAGTTGGGTGTGGTCTCGTGTGCGAGGCGGCGGGTCATGAGGTT